>JAYENR010000129.1:0-12094 GCA_034722175.1 Pseudomonadota bacterium
TGGCAATGTGAGTACTTAAGGTGACTTTACATTGGTTGTAACCAAAGCAGATTTCAGGATGATGATCTTCACGATTTGCAATCCAGGTAATGGCGTTTACAAACGCGATAGTCTGCTGATAGTTTTTGAACTGAAAGGTTTTATTGATCTCTTTATAGTTCAAAGGCGCATCCCAGCCTTCCAGCTGGCTTAGGTTGCTTTCAATCGCAGGGATAATTAACGGTTTGCTGTTTTTAGTCATCTCTTCGCAATGTTTATTAGCTAACTCTGTAACTAGCATCTGCTCTGTACTCATTATTTTTTTACCTCCAGTGAAACATCCTGCGCCATAGGCGGAAGAGAGTTTAAGTGATCAATTCGAATTTTAGCCGGCGGGTGGCTGTCATGGTAAGCCGAATAGCCTGGATCAGGCGTTAAAGTACTGGCATTATCACGATACATTTTTAGTAGAGCTGTCACTAAGTGTTCAGAACCCACATGTTCTGCAGCAAAAGCATCGGCTTCAAATTCGTGTTTACGGCTTTTAATGGCACTTATCGGTCCCATAAAGAAGAATAGGGTCGGTACGGCCGTCATAAACAGTAATAGAGCGGCAACTGGTGTATGAGTGGTCATACCTAGTCCGGTATAGAATTCAGGAAGCTGTACTAACCACCCTAACAGAGCCAATCCTGCAAGCGTTAATACCGTGCTTTCAATCAGACGCTTTTTAATGTGACCGTGTTTAAAGTGGCCCAGTTCGTGTGCTAATACCGCTTCAACCTCTTCTGGGGTCAGTTTTTCTAATAAGGTATCAAAGAACACAATACGTTTATTTTTACCCATGCCGGTAAAGTACGCGTTACCGTGGCCAGAACGTGACGAGCCATCCATCACAAAAATACCGTTAGATTCGAAGCCTGTTCTTTCTAATAGGGCTTCAATTCTTTGCTTCATTTCACCGTCTTCAAGTGGTGTAAACTTATTGAAGATAGGTGCGATCCATTTTGGATAAGCCCACATAATGGTTAATTGAAATGTCATCCAAACAACCCAGGTATATAACCACCAGGCCTGTTCAATAAAAGCGGTCATAATTGATAGTACGGCCCAAATTAAAGGTAAACCAAGAACCAACATTAAAGCCCACTGTTTCAGTAGATCACTAATAAATTGACCAATAGTGGTCTTGTTGAACTCATACTTTTCTTCAATTCTAAAAGTGCTAATTACCGAAAAGGGTAGGCTTAACAAAGATAGTATCCAAAGCGTTGATAACAAAAATCCTATATCACGCCAAAGAGCGTCCATCTCCATGCCTAACCAAAAGTTGTAGATGTCTTGAAAACCACCACCGATGGTCATAAACCCTAAAATCGCGGCATCAACAAATAGAGACATGCGTCCAAGCTTAAGTTTTTCACGACTGTAATCAGCGGCTTTTTGGTGGGCTTCTAAGGTCACCACTTCGCTGAACTCATCAGGTACTTGCTTGCGGTTTGCTGCAATGTGAAATTGGTTTTTAATGTTTAACCAAACTTCAATCATGAGATTCAAAATTAAAGCGGTCAAAAAAAGTTGAGTAATCCAGTTCATGGCTTTCTGTCTTTTGAGTTATTTAGGTTAATATAACCGTATATTGTAAGTGAAAAGACTTTGAAAAGAGAATGCATTATGAAATCAGATAAAAATTTAATTTGGATTGATTTGGAGATGACGGGGTTAGAGCCAAAAACGCATCGTATTATTGAGATCGCCACAGTGGTGACAGATAGTGAACTGAATGTGTTGGCAGAAGGGCCAGTGATTGCCGTGCAAACGGAGCAAAAAGAGTTAGATTTAATGGATGATTGGTGTACGACTCATCATGGAAATTCCGGGCTGACCAAACGAGTACAAGAGAGTGTCGTCTCTATGCAAGAGGCAGAACAATTAACCATTGAGTTTTTGAAAGCTTATGTGCCAGCAGGTAAGTCACCGATGTGCGGTAACAGCATCTGTCAGGATCGACGTTTTATGGTTGAACAGATGCCACTGCTAGAAACCTATTTTCACTACCGAAATTTAGATGTCAGTACCTTAAAAGAGTTGGCCCGTCGTTGGGCCCCCAAGGTTTATCAGTCTCATAAAAAAAGCGGGGCTCACTTGGCTTTGGCCGATATTTTAGAATCGATTGATGAACTAAATCATTACAGAAAATATCTGTTTAAAGAGGGTGTTTAACTTATAAGACACTACTAATATGTACTTAAGTACAGTATATTGAGGTCAAGAATTTAGTATACTAACTTTGAAGTTTAAGAAACTGACCTCAACGCGAGTTGAGTGAAGTGAGTTTCAGGTCTCGGTTTCATGTTTTAACTAGAGATCCTGAGTTGCAATCTTAATGGTCTAACAAATAATTATTATTTAGAAGGTTTCCATTATTATGAAAGCGGCGATTTATAAAGGTCTATTGGTAGCATTACTCTTTTCAGGCAGTGCAGTTAATGCAAATATGGAAATAGTATCTACACAATTAAGTTTTGAACTGGAAACTAGCTGTGTTCAACAAGGTGAAGCTGGTTCTATTGCATTGCAAACGTGTGATATGACGGTAAGTTCACTTGAGCAGGCAAGCCAAACTGATTCAGAAGCAACCAGTGAAGCGTATGTAGAATCATCAGAAGCAGTTGAGAGTGTTGCTTCTCCGGTTCCTGAACCAAGTACTGCAGCGTTAATGGTGTTAGGGTTTGGTGTGTTAAGTATGGTTGCTGGTGCCAGATTAAAAAATATCTAGTCAAAGTTAACTATCTAGTTACTTTATTAAAAAGGCACTTTTAAGTGCCTTTTTTACGTTTTATGCCTATCTATTTTCATTTTTATGCCTTTTTAATCTCCCTCATTGCTATTAAGTTGTATTTAAGTGCCTATGCGGGTTTAAAAAAAACTCAAAATTTTATATAATTCATCGTTTTCCCGCCTTAAAAATTAGGCGGATATTTGAAATGTTTATACTCAACGATTAGTAAGGTTTAACCCTTGTTTTACAACGGGAAATTAGACTGATATTGTTAAGTTTTAATAGAGGACCGATGTTGTGGAAATGACTGGTGCCCGAATCTTCGTAAATTACCTTGAAGATGAGGGAGTAGAGCATATATGGGGTTATCCAGGTGGGGCAGTATTGCCGATTTACGATGCCTTGGATACGGACGCTAAAAAATTAAACCATATTTTGGTGCGTCATGAACAAGCTGCAGTGCATGCTGCAGATGGCTATGCACGTTCTACAGGTAAACCAGGAGTGGTTCTAGTAACTTCTGGACCGGGTGCGACCAATGCAGTAACAGGAATTGCGACTGCGTATATGGATTCAATTCCAATGGTGTGTATTACCGGCCAGGTACCAACGTCAATGATCGGCTTGGATGCGTTCCAAGAGATTGATACCGTGGGTGTGACTAGACCAATCGTAAAACACAACTTCTTGGTCAAGGATGTTAATGATCTAGCAAGTACGCTCAAAAAAGCGTTTCACCTTGCGACAACTGGCCGACCTGGCCCGGTTGTTGTTGATATCCCGAAAGATGTACAAAACGCCAAAAGCAACTATGAATATCCACAAGAAGTTGATATACGCTCCTATCTACCTGTGACAAAAGGTCACAGCGGCCAGATTAAGAAGGCTGTGGAAATGATGCTTGCTGCGAAACGTCCAATTTTATACACCGGTGGCGGTGTTGTCTTGGGTGAAGCCTCAGCAGAATTAACTGAAATGACACATAAACTAGGTTTCCCAATTACCCAAACCTTAATGGGCTTGGGTGCATTCCCTGCGTCAGACAAACAGTCTGTGGGAATGCTGGGAATGCACGGAACCTATGAAGCCAACCTGTCGATGCATCACAGTGATGTGATTATTGCGATTGGTGCCCGTTTTGATGATCGTGTAACCGGGAATTTAGAAAAATTCTGTCCCGATGCAAAGATTATTCATGTGGATATTGATCCAGCCTCTATTTCTAAAAATGTGGTGGTTGATATTCCGATTGTGGGTCCAGTGAAACAAGTGTTAACAGAGATGAATGCTGTTCTTGATGCGACTGATCAGAAGTCTGATGAAGCGGCACTGGCAGATTGGTGGTCACAGATTGAAGAGTGGCGTGCGACAAATTGTCTTCGTTATGACACGATGGGTGAAAAAATTAAACCACAAGCCGCAGTTGAAGCGGTTTGGGAGATTACTAAGGGTGATGCTTTTGTTGCATCAGATGTTGGGCAGCACCAAATGTATGCGGCACAGTACTATCCATTTGATAAACCACGTCGTTGGTTAAACTCAGGTGGGTTAGGGACGATGGGCTTCGGTCTTCCGGCTGCGATGGGGGCACAAATGGCTCATCCTGATGCCACTGTTATTTGTGTAACGGGTGAAGGCTCTATTCAAATGAATATTCAAGAGCTTTCAACCTGCTTGCAGTACGGTTTGCCAGTTAAGATCATCTGTTTAAATAACGGTTTCTTAGGCATGGTTCGCCAGTGGCAAGAGTTCTTCTATGAGCGTCGTTATTCAATGTCTTATATGGAGTCTCTGCCTGATTTTGTTAAGTTGGCAGAATCTTACGGTCACGTTGGTGTTCGTATTGAAGATCCTAAAACCATGAAAGAACAGCTTGCAGAAGTCTTCTCTGAAGAAAACAAAAACCGTTTGGTGTTTGTTGATATCTTGACGGATCAGCAAGAAAACGTGTATCCAATGATTCCAGCTGGTGCTGGGTTAAACGAAATGATTTTGGTATAGGAGGCGCTCGATGAAACATATAATTTCAATGTTAATGGAAAATGAGTCGGGTGCTTTATCACGTGTGTCTGGACTATTTTCAGCGCGTGGCTATAACATTCACGCTTTAACAGTGGCGCCAACAGAGGATGAAAGTTTATCTCGTTTAACATTGGTGACCAGTGGAACCGAACAACAGATTGAGCAGATTGTTAAGCACCTTAATCGTCTGATTGATGTGGTTAAAGTTTTAGACCTGACAGAAGGTTCACATATAGAGCGTGAATTAATGTTAATCAAGTTGTCTGCTACTGGAGAGATGCGTGAAGAATATAAACGTCTTGCGGATATTTTCCGTGGCGATGTTATTGATGTTACTGCAACTACTTATACCGTTCAGATGGTTGGTCAGAGCCAAAAGTTAGATGCCTTTATTAATGCACTCGATCCTGCTTTGATTTTGGAAACAGTACGTTCAGGTACCGTTGGTGTTCTACGTGGAGAAAAATGTTTACACCTGTAAAAGGTTAGTAGATAATTCCCCCAATTAAAAAGTACATATTGACCGTTTGCATAATTAAACAGATGTAAGCGGTTGTTAATTTAAGAATTTTAAAAAAGTAACGATAGGAATATATCCATGCAAGTTTATTACGATAAAGACTGTGATTTATCAATCATCCAAGGCAAAAAAGTAGCCATCATCGGTTTTGGTTCTCAAGGTCACGCTCACGCGGCTAACCTACAAGATTCAGGTGTTGATGTAACAGTTGGTCTTCGTGCTGGTTCTTCTTCAATTGCTAAAGCAGAAGGTTACGGCCTTAAAACGGCTGACGTTGCAACGGCTGTTGCAGGTGCAGACGTAGTTATGATTTTGACTCCGGATGAGTTCCAGTCAGTTCTTTATAAAGAAGAGATCGAACCTAACATTAAGCAAGGTGCAGTTTTAGCATTTGCTCACGGTTTCGCAATCATCTATAACCAAATTGCACCTCGTAAAGATTTAGACGTTATCATGATCGCACCTAAGGCGCCTGGTCATACAGTACGTTCTGAGTTCGTTCGTGGTGGTGGTATTCCTGATCTAATCGCGGTTGAGCAAGATGCGTCTGGTAATGCTAAAGAGATCGCACTAGCTTACGCTTCTGGTGTTGGTGGTGGACGTACTGGTATCATCGAAACAACCTTCCGTGATGAGTGTGAAACTGACCTATTCGGTGAGCAAGCGGTTCTTTGTGGTGGTGCAGTTGAGCTTGTTAAAGCTGGTTTTGACACACTGGTTGAAGCTGGATATGAGCCAGAGATGGCTTACTTCGAATGTCTACACGAACTTAAGTTGATTGTTGACCTAATGTTCGAAGGTGGGATTGCAGACATGAACTACTCAATCTCTAACAACGCTGAGTACGGTGAGTATGTAACCGGTCCACAGGTTATCAACGATGAGTCTCGTGCAGCAATGCGTCAAGCACTTAAAAACATCCAGTCTGGTGAATATGCTAAGCAGTTCATCCTTGAAGGTCAGTCTGGTTACCCATCAATGACTGCTGCGCGTCGTAACAACGCTGAGCACGGCATTGAAGTAGTTGGACAAAAACTACGTGGCATGATGCCTTGGATTGCGTCTAACAAGATCGTAGACCAAGAGAAAAACTAAAAAGTTCTAGTTTATTCGATTTCTGCGTTGCTTCCTGAGTCGTGTACTAAGTGTACACTTCCTCATAAAGCGCCTTGAACTCGAACAAACTATCTCCTTTTTGGATGAAGAGCCAGCACTTTGCTGGTTTTTTTGTTTTAGCGGCTTATTTACTCAATCTCTGCGTTGCTTTTCGAGTCGTTTACTTACTGTAAACTTCCCCGAACAGCGCCTTGATCTTGAGCAAAGCGCTCGCTAAAAACTTTAGTTAGATGAAAGCCGGCTTATTGCCGGTTTTTTTGTCTCCAGAACTTTTGTTTTAAAGAGTCAGTAGGCCTGGTGTGGTGCTGATTAAGTCGTTCAAATAATGATAGCGAGGGCGTAAGGTTGGGGGCTATGAATGGAAAGAGTTAATGACGGCTTGAACCGCTTCTTCAGGGTTAGATAGCTCGGTGGTGTAGGCGTTAATTTGATCTTTAGCCAAGCGTTGTTTTAAACCGTCTCCTAAGCCTTGGGTGATAAAGGCGTTAATACCGTTCAAAGGATGGCTAGGGTTCTTTGATAAAGGGCCAGAGAAGTTTTTAAAGACTTGTTCTTTGCTTAACTTGATATGTTGTTGGTTAATAATTTCATTATCTTCTATATCAAATATTAGGTAGCCGGGGCATTTTCCAGCGTGTCCGGCAATGGTTTTAGCATTAGGGCTAGTGACAGCGATTTTCATAAATCATCCTTTTATTATTTTGAACAGGCCTGGTTGCAAATTAAGTATTAAGCAACGAGGTTTTTAAGCGGGGTGTGGCGTAGCGGTTTTTTGTTGTTGCCAACGGTGACAACAGTGGTTTTGGCTTGGGCAAGCTGTCGATGGTTGTCTTTGTTAAAGATTCTCTGGATAAACTGATAACGAATTTTAGAGTCTGCTTGCACCTCAACAGTCACATAAAATTGGTCATGTGCCACTATTGAGCCTAGGTATTCGATCTCAATTTTAGAAACCATCAGGTTGATGCCTTGTTGTGCTAAGCCTGCAAAGTCGATGTTGTTATCTAAAAGGAAGCGATGGCGTGCGTGTTCAAAATAGTGCTGGTAGTGGGCGTTATTAACCACGCCTTGGATATCACATTCGTGATCACGTGCTTCCATCGCAACCGAATAGGGCAGGCCTGTTCGGTTGTAGTCGGTTTGATTACTGTTCATATTTACTTAAGATTTTGGCCTTAAAAACATAGCTACCAAAAGGAATAACGGATGCGATAAAACCGATAATCGCGTGTTTGACTTTCAAACCATTTTTGAAAATAGCGACAAACAAAATAATATTAAACAGAATAAATAGGCCACCGTGAATTGGGCCGATAATGCTGACGGCTTCTGGCATTTCCATTAGGCGTTTAAGTGGCACAGCAATAAAGAGTAACAATAGCAGGGAAGTCCCTTCTAAAATCGACATAAAACGTAAGGTTTTCATAGGGTTCTCTAGTATGAGTTAAAAATGGTTTTGTATCTTAACAGGCTTGATAAGATAAAGAATCACTCTTGTTCATAATTTATTAATAAAAAAAAGGAAACCTCTCAAAGCGGAACTTTGAGAGGTGACTTAGGAGAGTCTTTTTTAGGTTAAATGATGGGTTTGATTAAACCGCAACCACCGTCATAGTGCTTAACCACCACATCAATGCGATGGAGCCAAACGTTAAAATAAGTCCCCAAATAATGGCTTTAATTCCATTCATAATCTTGTCTCCTTATTTCGCGCTTAGCGTTGCATAGTAATCAGCCAAAGCTTGAATTTCTGCATCGGTTAGATCGGTGGCAAACTGTGCCATACCGCTGTTGACATCGTTGTTACGTTCACCCGAACGATAAACGTTCATCTGGCGTACAAACATGCGTGGACTCATGCCAGCCAAAGCAGGGCTTTCGTTCATGCCGCCTTCACCATGTGCACCGTGACAAGACGCACACGGTACGATCAAGCGACTGACATCACCTTTCTTAACCATTTTAATGGTTTCAGAAGTTGCAGTAGATGTCTCTGGTGCATAGTACTGGTGTGGCAGTGTTTGGGCTTCGTAGTAAGCTGCCATGTCTGCCATTTCTTGTTTGTTATAGACATTCATTAGGTCAATCATCACATCCGATTTATGGTCGATATGGAATAGACCAGATTGATAGTCCAATAACATCTTATAGGTGTAAGTGGCATTTTGCCCAGCCAAACTCGGTGTGGCTTGTGTTGGGTTAACACCTTGTACACCGTGACAGGAGTAACAGTAGCCATCATTGGCTAGTTTTTCACCACGAATCGCATCACCCTTAGGCATGTCTCGTTTGGTTTGCAGCCAATTAGAAGTAGACCATGGATCGACTACTTTTGAGCCGTGTGCACTGGCCATCACCGTGTTAGCCGTGACGGCACAGGCAAGAGTGATTCCAAGTGAAATCATCAATTTTGTTTTTTTCATTTCATCACTCCTTTAGGCGAAAATGTCACGACGGAACGCTCTTTGCCAGTTTTTGGCTAAAGACGCACGTACATAGTGAAGGGCAGGGTTATCAAGTTCGGTTGATTGATGACCGTACTGCTTCACAATTTTGCCATTCTGCACACGGAACGTATCGGTAATCGACATGCCGTAATCATCACCTGCTAACGCCACACAGTTGTTGGTATAAAGTGGTTGGCTTGGCGCCTTACCATTGAACTCATCGACAATCGCTTGTACGACCACCTTAGCGTGGTTAGAGGCTAGGTAACCCGTTTTCACCATTGGGCTTGATTCGGTTACATCACCCACCACATAAACATCTTTATCGACACGAGACTGGTAGGTCATTGGGTCGATGCTGACCCACTCCTGACCTTGGCTTAAGCCGGTGTCTTTGGCGAATTTAGCCGCTGTGTGATTTGGGATGATATTAATCACGTCGGCTTTGATTTTGTCACCGTTAGCGGTAATTAAAGTTTTGTTTAATGCATCTAACTGCTTCACTTCACCACCGTCTTTGGCCGCAACCCACTCAATCATTGAGTTGTCTGTGCCGTAACCGCGCACTTTGGTCCAATAATCTAAATAGTGCTTCTGGAAAGTGAAGCCGTCTTTAGAGTCCAAAATCAGGATTTTAGCGGTTGGGTTGTGGTGAGCTAGCCATTCAGCCATAAAGCTGGCGCGCTCATACGGAGCAGGAGGACAGCGATAAGGCATTGGTGGTGAAGAGATCGCAATAGTGCCACCTTGAGGCATGGATTTCATCTGATCAAACAACTTGGTTGTCTGTGCTCCGGCTTTCCATGCGTGAGGGAAGTCACCTTCGGCCAACGCTTTGTTATAACCTTCAACCGCGTCCAGTTTATAGTCCGGGCCTGGAGAGACGATTAACTTGTCATAGGCAACAAAACCAGAGTTACGTGTTTTAACGCGTTTACCTGTGTAGTCAATGTCATCTGCCCAATCGGTGATGACATTCACCGCGTAACGGTTTTTTAGCGTCTCATAGTTAACGGTTAACTCTTCTAAAGTCGCGGTTTCATTTAAGATCTCATTGGAACCCGGGCAGAAGATGTACTCTTTGTTTGGCTCAATTAGCGTGATCTTGACATTTTTGTCGATAATACGCAGATATTTAGCAGCAGAAGCACCACCAATCCCACCACCGACGATAACGACATGCGGCGCGGTTTTTGACCAGGCCTGTTTAGATGCACCAAACAATCCAGTTGCAATTCCAGCTGCACCCAGCTGCTTAATAAGCTGACGACGAGATAGGTTATTCATACTGACCTCCTTTCAATACATTCTCTTCTGACCAAGGTGCGTCAGGTTGAGCGGCAAAGTAATCTGCCATGCGTTCAATTTCCGCTTCGCTGAATACTTTGGCAACGTGGTTCATAACGATAGAAGGGCGAACTTCATTTTTAAAATCCATCATTAATTTGATGAATACGTCACGTGGAATCCCGGCAATCGGTGGCATGGATTCATCGTAAATACGTCCTTGGGTTCCGTGGCATGCTGAGCAGTTATCGCCCAAAATTTTGCCTGGAATAGCAGGGTCCGCTGCAAACTTTTCAGCTGGAATTAACGCACCTGAAGCCATCGTTTGTGTTGCCAGAAATGGCAGGGTAAAAAGACTCGCTAATAGTAAACTTTTCATTTTCATCTCCTTACCTAAATGCCCAAACATAGAAACCAACACTTAAGAACATAAATGTCCAAGTACTGATAACCCAAATTGCGATTGTACCTAGCTTGTTTACAAACGGGCTTGGTGTATAAACACCCACAGTTTGTCCAGATTGCCATGCAATGGTTAAGAAGTATGACAATACAACTCCACCTACAATTAAGAAGGTTGCGAAGAAGTGAACGGTTGAGAACCAGTCAAATACAATCTTGTAGTCCAAGAAGTTGTACCCAAAGAACCCATCTAGAATACCGTAGCGCAACATCTCACGAGAGATCGCTACAATCAATCCAATCACTAATGCCATTGGCAGGGCCATATAGCTACAGAATTTTGCTTCACCATTTAGACGAAATTGAGCCCAAATTGCGTAGAACAGAACCATGACACCACCGATAATTCCCCAGAAAGAGGTCGCAAAGTCACCCGCTGTTTCAGGAATCGTCATCATCCAAGCAACATACAATGCAGTTGAGATAATAGACCCGACTTTAATCCAAGTTTTACCGACTTCAGCTGCCCAGTTCAGGTAGTCATGATCGGCATCTTCACGGACACTCTTAAAGCGGCGGTAACTCACTAGCATTCCACCAGCAACGGGAATTCCCATGCTGATAAAGAAGGCGAAGCGCCAAGGGTTATAAGCATGCAGTTGAGAACCAGAGTAATCTAAAACACCATTAGGGGTGTACCACTCTTTCCAAAGTTCAGGATGTAACATTTGCGACGTTAAGCTGTGCATAATGAACCCGACTATTAGCATTAATGCCAAGCTTGCAATCATTGACCAGCGCGCTTTAGGTTGTACCGTTTTATCTTTGTTTTTACTGTTCTGGAAGTAGTAGTAGTAGATACCCCAGTACGCAAAGATTAAGATGAAAATAAACGCGATAACCCACATGGCCGACAGCACGTTAGAAGCATACCAGTGTGGATCATAAACCACCTGAACAAATAGCAGTGGGGCAACCCCAATTACAATCGCAACCGAAGTTGATACTTTAGCCACTTCTAGCATGGCGGCCGCTAAACGACGCCAATGTTGACTCTTAGAGAATGAACCCCAGATTGTAATGGCAGAGGTCCCTAGCATGAGCTGGACAAATAAAATGTGTAAAGCGAAGGTCAGTACCGCTAAAATCATAAAGACCAGTGGGTGGTTTGGAATCCCACCTGGACTTTGCAGTGCGGCAACCATTTCAGTTACTTGAGAAACTTCCATTATTTAGCCTCCTTATGAGTTGTTAGAGACGCAACGCTGTCTGTTGCTTGGCTTTCTGCTAAGGCACGATTACGTTTATCAACCTCTTGTTGGATTGCTGCTGTAATAGCAGGTTGTCCACCGTCATTGTTCATGACTAAGTAAGCTGAGATTGCTTTTACTTCAGAATCTAGCATTGGCATTTTTGGCATATAAGCGATGTTACCAGTGGTGAGTACCCCTTTAACAAACTTTTCCATACGTGCCTGATCCATATCGTCAGGGAAGTAGCGATGCAGTGGACGAATTCCTGTCTCACTTGGAGAGTGAC
>JAYENR010000130.1:0-2042 GCA_034722175.1 Pseudomonadota bacterium
TTTAATAAACGGCAGTGTTTTACCCGCATCGTTCAATAGCTTGGGATTTGCCCCTTCCGCTAAACCATCAATAGGATAAACTTCATGATGATAATTTGGATTGGCCAACAAACGCATCTGCTTATTCGGATTATTCTCAACCAACATATAGGCACCCGTTCCAACAGGAGAAGTATCTAGGGTTAAGTTCTTTTCTACCAGGCCTGCTTGTTTATAAAACTGATCGACTTCCCAAGCAATCGGTGCAAAGAAGTTCATGCTTAACCAATATTGAAACTGCGGGTAGACACTTTTAATCCTTATTTTAAAGCTATATTTATCAATGACTTCAATCCCACTAATTGAGTAATCTTTTAATTCAAAATAGGTTGATTTCTCATCATTTTCTTTTGCGAATGTTTTGTAGTCAGCCGATACTGTTTTTGAATAGTGATCTAAACCGACAATATACTCCTGCATGGTATCTAGAACAGGAGAGTGATTCTGACGAACGCCCATTCGTTTAATCGCATAAACATAATCGTCAGCCGTTAACTCTCGGGAACCATGATCTTTAAAATCACTAATCGAATTGATCGCATTGAGTTGATCATCGGACAAGTCAGCATACTTCAAACTACCTTCTGCGGTTTTAACAAAGGCTGGATGCGGTTGAAACTGAATATCAGGCTTTAAAGTTAAGGTATATTCACTAAAGACAATATCTGTTTGATTTTCAACAATATCACCGTTCTTATTCAGATATTGAACTTGTGGCATAGAAGTTAATGTTAAAGGTTCTAGCGTATAGGGTCTTTTAAGATAGTGGTACTGCAAAGGCGGTTCATAAACTTGGCTCAGAATAGCCCATTCATTTGAGTTATAAGAAACTACGGGATCTAAATGTTTAGGCGACTCAGAAAACGAACTGAATAGGATTGGCGACTGTATCTGATCTTTACTGTAAGGCTGATTCCACTGCTCTTGACTACATGCAGACAATAACAAAACGAAAGGCATCAAAAATAGTAATATAAACCAAAACCTAAGCCCTGTTGCTGGACTTAAATATAAGAATCTATTAACGATGTCTCTACGATGTTTAGCTACCACTTACAAACCATTTTAAAACTTTAAAGAACTGTCATTATAGCGAATAAATTCGTTTAAATACGCGTTATAATGCCACTATTCAAATGAATTTTAATCACAATACGACGCTCTATTTTGTTCACAGTTTAAGTTACAAATTTGGCAAAGTCGTCAAACCCTTACGGAGAAGTAATGATGGGATTCCTAAGCGGAAAGAAAGCATTAATCATTGGTGTTGCAAACAATAAATCGATTGCTTACGGTATTGCTAAGCAAATGCATGAACAAGGTGCTGAGATCGCCCTGACCTACCAAAACGAGAAACTAAAAGGCCGTGTTGAAAAAATCGCTGCTGAATTAGGTTCAACGGTGGTATTACCACTTGATGTTGCCAATGACGGAGAAATTGATTCCGTTTTTGCCGAGCTAGGCAATACATGGACTGACGGTTTAGACGTACTGGTTCACTCTGTGGCATTTGCACCTCGTGAAGAACTTGAAGGCCGTATGATTGATGCTTCAACTCGTGATGGCTTCAAAATTGCCCACGACATCTCTGCTTACAGCTTAACAGCATGTACTAAAGCGGCTTACAGCATGCTTAAAGCTAAAAACGGTTCCGTAATGACGGTCTCTTACTTAGGTGCGGAACGTGCCGTCCCTAACTACAACGTAATGGGAATCGCTAAAGCCTCTCTGGAAGCCACCGTTCGTTATTTAGCGGCTGACCTTGGTCAAGACGGAATCCGTGTTAACGCAGTATCAGCCGGCCCTATCCGCACTTTAGCAGCAGCAGGAATTAAAGACTTCCGTTCCATGCTTGATAAAGCCGCTGCTTCAACTCCTCTACGTCGTAACGTCTCGATTGAAGAAGTTGGAAATACCGCAGCATTCCTTTGCTCTGACTTAGCTTCAGGTATTACTGGTGAAATCACTTATGTCGATGGTGGTTACAACATCACTGCTTCAAG
>JAYENR010000131.1:0-11621 GCA_034722175.1 Pseudomonadota bacterium
GAGTTTTATTCCGTTTATTCCATTAATGGCGACACCTGAGGGTTTTTTAAACGGTATGTTAATGACGGTGTTTATTTTGTTTAAGCCACAATGGGTTAGTTCGTTTAGTGATCGAGAATATTTTAAATAGAGGGTCGTTGTTGTCCGAGTTGGAACGGTTTGTTTTTGGATGAGGATGATACGGACATTTTAGAGCATAAAAAAACCGGCCAATGGCCGGTTTTTTAATTTAAAGCGTTTTGGTTTGGATTATTTTTCCCAACCGGCTTTAAGTGTTTCGCCTGCTTTAGACTGAGCAACTTGTGCGTGAGCAGACTTTTGAGCTTCTTTCGCCCATTTTAGTGCGCCGGCCTCATCGCCTTTGTCTTTCGCTTTCTTAGCTAGATCAAGATAGTGATCGACATAAGCCAGCTTCATTTTCTTTTGTTTCCAAATGTTACCAAGTTTTGCTGCTTCTGCATTAGTAGCAACCGCATCAGCAACAACTGCGTCATAAGATTGTGATGATTGAGTTGCCATTGTTGAACAGGCAGTTAGGTTTAGGGCAACAGCAACGGCAGCACCAACTAAAATTTTCTTCATTATTATATTCCTCCAGTAGAAAGAGCTCTATGTGTTTTTTATATAAGCCAGCGTTATTGTAAATCGTTGCTGACAGAATGAAAAGCTAAATAACGAACAGTTTTTTACTGTTTTTCGTCTAGATACATACGTTATTAAGTTTACCCCGGTCGTGTCAATCTTTATAATGTCTCGTATTAAATGAAAAATCGGTTATTTTTAATAATAAAAATGTGGTTTTTTAATGTAAGTAGTTGAAAAGTATTACCTTTCACTTTTCGGGGTGTAGGGTAATGTTTTACTAGAAAAATAACTGATTAGCCTATAAGTTTTGTATTAGGGTGGAAAAATATGCGAATTTTGCAAGATGCTTTAACTTTTGACGATGTTTTATTGGTTCCAGCACATTCAACTGTGTTGCCAAAAGATGTTTCATTAGCAACTAAATTAACAAGAAATATTTCTCTAAATATTCCATTTTTGTCTGCGGCAATGGATACGGTTACCGAAGCGCGTTTAGCAATTTCGATGGCACAAGAGGGTGGTATTGGTATTGTTCATAAAAACATGACGGTTAAACAACAAGCGCATGTGGTGAGCAAGGTCAAAAAATATGAGCACGGTGTGATTTTAGAGCCAATTACGGTTCAACAATCAGACACTGTTGCTGATGTAATTAAGCTGACTAAGAAAAATCGGGTTTCAAGTGCGCCAGTAATGGACGGCGATGATCTTGTTGGTATCGTGACTAGCCGAGACATTCGATTTGTAACCGATATGTCTCAATCAGTGTCACAAATTATGACACCTAAAGATAAGCTTGTAACAGTAAAAGAAAAAGAAGACCCACAAGTGGTACTTGATCTTTTACATGATTATCGTATTGAGCGTGTGTTAGTTGTCAATGATGCTTTCAAGCTAAAAGGTATGATTACCGTTTCCGATATGATGAAGCAGTCAGATCATCCAAATGCGTGTAAAGACAGTGAAGGTCGTTTACGTGTTGGTGCTGCGGTTGGAACGGGTGCAGAAACAGAAGAGCGTGTAGCGGCTTTAGTTGAAGCAGGTGTTGATGTGGTTATTGTTGATACGGCACACGGTCACTCTCAAGGTGTTCTTGATCGCGTTAAATGGGTGAAAGAGAACTTCCCACAAATTGACGTAATTGGTGGCAATATTGCAACGGGTGAAGCGGCTTTAGACTTAGTTAAAGCAGGTGCTGACGGCGTTAAGGTTGGTATCGGTCCTGGTTCAATCTGTACAACTCGTATTGTTGCTGGTGTGGGTGTTCCACAGATCACAGCGATCTCTAATGTGGCGAAAGCATTAGAAGGTACGGGCGTTCCGCTTGTTGCAGATGGTGGTTTACGTTTCTCAGGTGATGTAGCGAAAGCACTGGTTGCGGGTGCATCATCTTGTATGATTGGGAGTATGTTTGCGGGTACAGAAGAGTCTCCAGGTGAGATTGAGTACCTTCAAGGTCGTGCTTATAAGTCATACCGTGGAATGGGGTCTTTAGGTGCAATGGCTCAGCCATCAGGTTCAAGTGACCGTTACTTCCAAGCATCGAATGCGGAAGATAAGTTGGTTCCAGAAGGGATTGAAGGGCGTGTTGCGTATAAAGGGCCTCTAGCCCCGATTATTCACCAGTTAGTTGGTGGTGTTCGTTCGAGTATGGGTTACACAGGGTGTAAAGATATCCCAACTATGAACAGCAAGCCTTCATTTGTGAAAGTGACTTCAGCAGGTATGGCAGAAAGCCACGTGCATGATGTAACAATCACCAAAGAAGCACCTAACTACCGTCTGTAATCGGTATTTCATTCTTTAATAAAAAAGAGTGAAACTTTAAAGGCTTTTACAGTTTTTCTGTAAAAGCCTTCTGTCTTTATAAATGCTGAGAGCTTTGCGTAAGCAAGAGGTCTCAAACAGTTCAGGTTTGGAAAAAAATATGTCACAAGCAAATATTCATGATCATCGCATTCTTATCTTGGATTTCGGTTCGCAATACACTCAGTTGATTGCTCGCCGTATCCGTGAAATTGGTATCTACTGTGAAGTAGAGCCTTGGGATATTAGCGCTAAAGACGTTGAAGAGTTTGGTGCACGCGGAATTATTCTTTCCGGTGGTCCAGAAACGGTTATTGGTGACGATGCGCCAGTTGCACCACAAGTTGTGTTTGACTTAGGTGTGCCTGTTTTGGGTATCTGTTACGGTATGCAAACCATGGCGCAGCAGTTAGGCGGCCAAGTGGTTAATGCGGTTGAGCATGAATACGGTTACGCACAGGTTCGTGCTCATGGGCACACCAAGTTCTTAGTGGACATTGAAGATGAAGTCACGCCTGAAGGCTATGGCATGTTAGACGTTTGGATGTCTCATGGGGATCGTGTTGAAGCGATGCCTGAAGGGTTTAAACTGATGGCAAGTACACCAAGTTGCCCTGTCGCAGGTATGGCCAATGAAGAGAAAAACTTCTTTGGTATTCAATTCCACCCTGAAGTCACGCACACTAAGCAAGGTATGCGTATGATTGAGCGTTTTGCCGTTGACCTTTGTGGTTGTGAAAAATTGTGGACAACTGAAAACATTATTGAAGACAGCATTAAACGTGTTCGTGAACAAGTTGGAACAGATCAAGTAATGTTAGGTCTTTCTGGTGGTGTGGATTCTTCTGTTGTAGCGGCTCTGTTACATAAAGCCATCGGTGATCAGTTAACCTGTGTATTTGTTGACCACGGCCTGCTTCGCTACAAAGAAGGTGATCAGGTTATGGCCATGTTTGCTGAAAACATGGGGATTAAAGTGATTCGTGCTGATGTTGAAGATCGTTTTATGGAAGCTTTGGCGGGTGAAACCGATCCAGAGAAGAAACGTAAAATTATCGGTCGTGAATTTATTGAAGTCTTTGATCAAGAGTCAGCCAAATTACAAGGTGTAAACTGGTTAGCTCAAGGAACGATCTATCCTGATGTCATTGAATCAGCAGGTTCAAAAACCGGTAAAGCTAAAGTCATCAAATCTCATCACAATGTAGGTGGCCTGCCTGAGGATATGGAAATGTCTTTGATTGAGCCACTGCGTGAACTGTTTAAAGATGAAGTGCGTAAGCTAGGGGTCGCGTTAGGTTTACCTTATAACATGGTTTACCGTCACCCATTCCCAGGGCCTGGTCTAGGGGTTCGTATCTTAGGTGAAGTGAAAAAAGAGTATGCAGATATTCTTCGTCTAGCGGATAACATCTATATTGAAGAGTTAGTTAAGTGGGATCTATACGACAAAACATCGCAAGCCTTTACTGTGTTCCTACCGGTTAAGTCGGTAGGCGTGGTGGGTGATGCTCGTCGTTATGATTACGTGGTGGCATTGCGTGCGGTTGAAACCATCGACTTTATGACCGCTCGTTGGGCACATTTGCCGTATGATTTCTTAGAGCATGTTTCTGGTCGTATTATTAATGAGATTCCGAGAATCACTCGTGTGGTTTACGATATTTCAAGTAAACCACCAGCAACGATTGAGTGGGAATAATTCATTGAGACCTTTGCAGGAGATAGGTGCGAAAGAAAAATGAGGAAAAATTTGCCTGATTGCGGCGGAAAACGTAGGGAATAGCTAGCTATTCGCAAGTTGTCGCCCAACGGAAGTGCCCTTGGGGTACAACAAAAATCAGGTGAATTTTAACCATTTTTACTCGTGCATACTCTCGTGCAAAGGTCTCTCATTATTTGAATTAGCAACTTATTTAAAAGGCTTTCAGTATTGGAGGCCTTTTTTAGTTTTAAGGACTGAAAATGTTAGATTCGCTAGCTTGCCCAGAGGGGTTAAGTGATGAAGAAAAAGATCGTTTCTGGATGCAAAGAGCGTTTGAACTAGCTCAACGCTCTGAAGCAGAAGGTGAGGTGCCTGTTGGTGCAGTTGTGGTGTTAAACGACGAACTAGTCGGAGAAGGCTGGAATCAGCCTATTCAGAAACATGATCCAACGGCACATGCCGAGATGATGGCGCTAAAATCAGCGGGTCAGAAGTTAGAGAATTATCGTTTAATTGATACAACCTTATATGTCACTTTAGAGCCTTGTCCAATGTGTGCATCGGCAATGGTGCATGCAAGAGTGGGCAAAGTTGTTTATGCGGCTGACGATTTAAAAACAGGATCGGCAATATCTGCCTTTCAACTGCTTAATAGTCCAAAGCTGAATCATCATGTGGAAATTGTATATGGGGTAATGCAGCCAGAGTGCAGTGAATTACTCAGTAACTTTTTTAGAAAACGCCGTGAAACAAAAAAAAAGGTTAAAAAAATCACAACAAAAAATTGAAGCTGAAGCTTGATAGCCTTTGGAAACAATGCGAATATAGCAGGGATGATTTTTTTGTTGCTTTAAATAAAAGTAGCGCACTAAGTTTAAAATCTGTTGAATAGAAGAGGTCAATTCACAGTATGCAAATAAGTGTTGATCCGGCTGAAGGCATCACAACCGTTAAGATTTTGCCAGGCGAGTTTTATGTGACAGGTGATAATGAGCGGATTGAAACTGTCTTGGGTTCATGCATTTCAGCCTGTGTTCGTGATCCTATCGCGGGTATCGGTGGTATGAATCACTTTATGTTGCCGGTCGATAAAAACAATGCGAGGCCGAGTGAGTTATCAGATGCTAACCGCTACGGTAACTATGCAATGGAAAATTTAGTGAATGCTCTATTGTCAAAAGGGGCAAAAAGAGAGCGTTTAGAATTCAAGCTTTTTGGTGGTGGCCGCATCATGAGTTCTATGACTAACATCGGTTGGTACAATATTGGCTTTGCATTTGATTACGTGTACACCGAAGGGTTCAAAATCGTTTCTCAAGACATCGGAGATGTCTTTCCAAGAAAGGTTTTGTATTACCCAGTCACGGGTCGAGTTCGAGTTAGACGATTGAATAGCATGCATAATCAATCGTTGGCCGATCAAGAAAATAGTTACATTCACAATATTGAATCTAAGCCTGTTGAAGGCGATGTAGAACTGTTCTGAGGAAAATTGCTATGGATATGATGGAAACCTTTCGCCAAACCTACCTTGAAGAGAGCTTTGAGGGATTGGATGTCATGGAGACAGGCTTGCTAGAATTGCCGCCTGGAAAGCCAGACAATGAAAAAATTAATGAGATTTTCCGTGCGGCACACTCCATTAAAGGAGGAAGCGGAACATTTGGTTTTATTGAAATAGCTGGTTTTACACATGTTTTAGAAACCTTATTAGATGAGATGCGTGATGATCGACGTGATGTGACTCAGCCTTCCATTGATGCCATGTTAGCAGCGGTTGATGTCTTAAGAGACATGTTAACTAAGCTTAAAGATCATGAACCGATTGATGAAGAACGTGCTGCAGAAGTTCAAGCCGTTTTGGAAGAGATTTTAGGAATGGACAGCGGTGATGAAACTGCTGCTACAGAATCTTCTGACCAGGCTCAAGAAGTTGAAGGTGGAGAGTGGACGATTCAAATCGTTCCAGAGAAAGAGTTATTACAAACGGGTAATGAACCTTTAAGAATTTTTCGTGAGTTAGAAACACTGGGTAAGCTATCGGTTACAGCTGATTGGAGTGATCTGCCTGATGCTTCAGCTTTTCAGCCTGAAGAGTTGTTTATTAAGTGGGATCTTAAGCTTTCGGGTGAAGGCGTTAATGAAGATGATATTAATGAAGTCTTTGAGTGGATTGATGGTGACGGTGCAAAAATTACAGTTACACCTCCAGCTAAAACCGAAGCACCAGTAGAAGCAATTGCAGAGTCGGCACCGGTAGAAGTAGTGGCAGTCGCTGAAACGCCTGCTCCTGCGGCAGCACCAGCTAAGCCGGCAGCCAAGAAAGCAACAGCCAAGAAAGTGGAAGCCAAAGCCGCTCCGAAGCAAGAAGGTTCGATTCGTGTTGATCTGAGTAAGATTGATCAGATGGTGAACTTAGTAGGTGAGTTGGTTATTACCCAGTCGATGTTAAGTCAGTTTGGTGAACAGGCGGATCAGTCAAATGGTGTGGTGGATGATGACTGGGTTGATAAACTTAAAGAGGGTTTAACGCATCTTGAACGTCACACTCGTGAACTGCAAGAATCAGTTATGAATATCCGTATGTTACCGGTGAGTTTTGCTTTTAACCGTATGCCTCGTATTGTGCATGATGTGAGTCAAAAATTAGGTAAACAGATTGACCTGATTATGGAAGGGGAAGGCACCGAGTTGGATAAAACCATGCTTGAGCAGTTAACCGATCCACTGGTGCATATTGTTCGTAACTCGATCGACCACGGAATTGAAAATCCAGACGTTCGTGCAGCTGCGGATAAACCGGAAATGGGGACCGTTAAAATGGCGGCTTTCCACGAAGGTGGGAATATTTTAATACAGATTACCGATGACGGAGCGGGAATAGATGCCCGTCGCATTGAACAAAAAGCAATTGAAAAGGGTGTGATTGAAGAAGATCACGGCCTAAGTGATCAAGAAGTTATCGACCTTATTTTCCATCCAGGTTTCTCTACCGCCGATGTGGTCAGTGATATTTCTGGCCGTGGTGTAGGTATGGACGTGGTACGGCGAAATATCCGTGGTTTAGGTGGTTCGGTTGATGTAAAAACTACGTTGGGTGAAGGAAGTGTGTTCACGATTCGTCTGCCACTAACTCTAGCAATCTTGGATGGACAGCTTTGTAAGGTGGGCAGTGAAACTTATGTATTCCCACTGGTTTCTATTATTGAATCCATTCAAGTCGATAAATCATTGGTTAAAGGTATTGCAGGTCAAGCAGAATTGTATAAACTACGAGACTCTTATATTCCTGTTATCCGTTTACATCAAAAGTTGGGTGTTACGGATGCGTGTGATGACTTATCTGACGGATTGCTCGTTGTTGTAGAAGACGGTGGTAAACGAGCAGGCCTGTTTGTTGATGACCTGTTAGGTCAACAGCAAGTCGTTATTAAAAGTTTAGAAAGTAATTTCATGAAAATTGATGGAATTGCGGGAGCGACTATTTTAGGTGATGGTACGGTCTCACTTATTCTGGATGTGAAAGAAGCGGTGCAGTCTCATAAAGGGATGGTGCCAGTACAAGCAAATGTTGCATAAAATAATTTAGGCTATAAAGGGAGTCAGAATGGCTGATGAGAAGTCGAGAATAGCGTTAGGTGTGGAAGAGGTTCAACAAACGATTTTGATGCTTAATCTGTCAATAGCACAGATTGATCTATCTATTTCTGAAGGAGACCATTCAGTTAATGCACTTATTGACTCCTTTACCTATATGTCGCAACAGATTGAACAGATTAAAGCAGCGAGTGAAGAGATTTTAAGTAGCGAAGCCGCAAGCGATGTCGTTCAGACTCACCATCAAATGCTGACAACTCATACCTCTGAGTTATCCGATAAAATGCAGCAAGCAGTGATTGCTTTTCAGTTTTATGACAAGTTAAGTCAACGACTTGCGCACGTTTCACACGGTTTGTCTGGATTAGCAGAGATTGTTTCAAATCAAATGCAGGTCAAAGATCAAAAAGAGTGGGAAGACTTCAAGCAGAGTGTGCGCAAAGGTACAACAATGCGAGAAGAAGAAGAGCTATTTGAGCTTATTTTTGATCAAAAAGTTCCAACAGAAGAAGCGATTGATATTATGCGTGGTCGAATGTTGGAAAGAATGAACGAAGAAGAAAATAGGAATGAAGAAGATGAGATTGAGCTGTTTTAAGCGCTCTCTATGTCCAGCTCATGAAACCCCTTAATTGGGGTTTTTTAATGTCTGGTAAAAGTATATAAGCTACGTCTTATGCCTTATTTGGTTATAAAAATATTCTGGTGTTTTAATTTTTAAAAATTGATAACAATAGGTCACACCAAATAACGCTCTATGCGATATGAATAACATCAACGAGGATATACCATGAAACAACTAAACGCACTTTGGGCTAGTGCCTTACTAAGTCTCTCTCTTATGGCGGCACCAGTAACGAGTTGGGCAGCTAACTATATGCCATTTGTTTTAAGTAGTGTTGAAGCCAACACGGTAGCCGAAGCTACTGATAAAGCAAAAAGTGCACTTCAAGGTAAAGGTTTTGAGGTAGTGGGTGAATACTCGCCAGCTAGTAATACTCAGGTATTAGTTGTGACAAACAGTGCGCTGAAGTCAATTGCTGCTGAATCTGAAAATGGTGGTTTTGGTGCAATGGAGCGTGTTGCTATTACTCAAAAAAATGGGCAAGTTCAAGTCAGCTATACAAATCCTGTGTATATGTGGAACGCTTATCGAATGAAAGGCGATATTTCTTCAGTACAGACTGCAATGCAGGCGGCGCTAGGTGCTAAAAAAGAGTTTGGTGCGGATGAAGCATTAAGTGCCGATGATCTACGTGAATACCATTACAAAATGATGATGCCTTATTTTGATGATGAAGATGAACTAGCAGACTACGGTTCGTATGATGAAGCAGTTAAACAAGTTGAAGCAGGACTATCATCCGGAAAAGCGGGTGCATCAAAAGTGTATCGAATCGATATTCCTGGTAAAAAGATGACCGTGTTTGGTGTTGGGCTTAAAAACAAAGAAGCGGCTGATACGTTTATTATGGATAAGATCGATAAAAATGCAGAGAGCCATGCTGCGCACTTTCCTTATGAAATTTTAGTGGTTGACGATGAAGTGATTGCTCTAAACGGTAAGTTCCGTATTGCAATGAACTGGCCAAGTCTTTCAATGATGGGTGACGGCAGTTTCATGAGTATTTCGAACGCACCGGATGACATTGTTGCAGCATTAGAATCGGTTGCTAAAAATGAGAACTTAGACTCTGATGATTCTTCATACTAGACTCTTTCTAGATAATTTATATTTAAGCGCAGAATTTCTGCGTTTTTTTGTTTTTAGGCCTTGAAAATAACCAGGCCTGTTCCTATTTAAAAGTCACGTAATCATTTAAGTAAATAAACTGAACTGGAGAGTAATCAATGAGTGCAGTAGAAACCCATGCATTTCAAACCGAAGTTAATCAACTTTTAAAGTTGATGATTCACGCATTATATTCAAATAAAGAGATTTTTTTACGTGAACTGATCTCTAATGGGTCAGATGCGTTAGACAAATTGCGTTTTGAAGCGGTATCAGATGATTCTTTAAATGAAGGTGATGAGGAGCTAGCTATCACCATCGGTTTTGACAAAGAAGCACGTACAGTCACGATCTCAGATAACGGAATTGGGATGACTCGTGATGAAGTGGTTGCCAATATTGGTACGATTGCAAACTCAGGAACTAAAAAATTTCTAGAAAACATGACCGGTGATCAAGCAAAAGACTCCCAC
Source organism: Pseudomonadota bacterium (assembly GCA_034722175.1). Classification (GTDB taxonomy): domain Bacteria; phylum Pseudomonadota; class Gammaproteobacteria; order Thiomicrospirales; family Thiomicrospiraceae; genus Thiomicrorhabdus. The sequence goes on from JAYENR010000131.1 coordinate 9,899, forward strand.
CTAATTGGTCAGTTCGGGGTTGGTTTTTACTCCTCTTTTATTGTTGCAGATGACGTGGTGTTAACGACTCGTAAAGCAGGTACGACAGAGGGAACTCGATGGGTCTCTAAAGGTGAAGGTGACTTTACTTTGGAAACCGTTGAAAAGGCTCAAAAAGGAACCGAAATTGTTCTGCACCTAAAAGAAGAGATGGATGAGTTTTTAGAGCAAACACGTCTTAAAACGATTATCAGCACTTATTCTGACCATATTAGTTTCCCAATCAAAATGTTAAAAACAGAGTGGGACGAAGAAGCCAAAGAAGATAAGGTTACTGACGAATTAGAGCAAGTAAACAAAGCGACGGCAATCTGGACACAACCTAAGTCAGAGTTGACTGAAGAGGAGTATAAAAACTTCTATCAAACGATCTCTCACGACTTCAATGAGCCATTAGCACACGTACATAACAAGGTAGAAGGAACGCTAGAATATACTTCATTGTTGTATATTCCAAAGCAAGCACCATTTGACCTATACGACCGTGAACGTCGCTATGGCCTTAAACTTTATGTAAAACGTGTTTTCATTATGGATGATGCAGAGCAGTTAATGCCAACTTACCTACGCTTCATTCGTGGGGTAATTGACTCAGCAGACCTGCCACTGAACGTATCGCGTGAAATCTTACAGAGCAATAAAGTGGTTGATAAGATTCGTTCGGCTTCGGTTAAACGTATCCTTGATCAAATCACAAAAATGGCTAAGGCAGACGATCAAGCAGATTTCAATACCTTTTGGGATCAGTTTGGTCAGGTTATGAAAGAGGGTGTGATTGAAGATTTTGCCAATAAAGATAAGATTGCAAAAATTCTACGTTTCGCCACTTCAAATGATGATGTGGTTGAACAACGTGTGTCTCTGGAACAGTACATTGATCGTATGCAAGAAGACCAAGATGCGATCTACTACATTACCGCAGATACGCACGCGGCAGCTAAAGGCAGCCCACACCTAGAAATGTTCCGTAAAAAGGGCATTGAAGTGTTGTTACTGTCAGACCGAATTGATGAGTGGTTGATCTCTCACTTGACTGAGTTTGATGGTAAGCAACTTAAGTCGATTACCTCTTCTGACTTAAAAGAGTTTGAAGACGAAGCTGAAAAAGATCTGTCTGAAGAGGACAAAAAAGCCCGTGAAGCATTAACTGAAAAAGTAAAAAATGCGATTTCAGAATCGGTTTCTGACGTTAAAATCACCCATCGTTTAACGGAATCTCCTGCGTGTGTGGTGAGTGCGGATGGCGATATGTCTGCTCATATGGCACGTATGATGGAACAGATGGGTCAAGCAATGCCAAAACAGAATCCTGTATTGGAGTTGAATCCTGATCACGCGTTGGTTAAAAAGTTAGATTCACTAGATGATGAAACTAAAATCAAAGAGTGGTCGCTGTTCTTATTAGAGCAAGCACAGTTAGCAGAGGGTGATCAACTTGAGCATCCGGCTGAATTCATCAAACGAATGAATACGCTGCTAAGTGAAGTGATTTAAGAGTCTATTAGTAGACTTAAACTTTGCTTGAAATTAAAGCCCCAAACTGACCAGGCCTGGTTGGTTTGGGGCTTTTTTGTTTTTAGCTTTTAAAGTGTAACTTTTCTGCAAGTTTTTAAGCTTTATGGCACAATACGCTCAATTTAAAAAATCACTATTTATCACAGACTTAATGGGTGTTTAATCTTTT
>JAYENR010000132.1:0-2010 GCA_034722175.1 Pseudomonadota bacterium
CACATACAGAAAAGGACTCTCCCCCTTTTCTGTATGTGGGTAAGTTGGAACAATTGGGTGAATCCCACTTGAAAATGCACCACGCATTGAAAAAATGTAACCTACCAGGCCTGGTAGGTTTTTTTATGTCTGAATTTTATGGTTTGATGGTTGGCAGGCCAGCTTCTTTCCATGCTTTAACGCCGCCTTTTAGGTTTTTAACGTTTTTGTAGCCCATCTCATTAAGAGTGTTGGCTGCAAATGCACTGCGGATACCTTTACCACAAAAAACTACAATTTCTGCATTCTTGTCTTTGATTTTTGAGTAAGACTGAATTTCTAAGAAACCACGTGGGATATGAACATCTTTAGCGGTGATGGCACCCATAATTGGACGTTCACTTTTTTGACGTACGTCTAATAAAACCATGCTTTTTCCAGCGTCCATCGCTTTATTAAGTTCGCCAGCTGTAATGTGTTGAGCTTTTTTCATTTCAGCTTGGATTAACGCTTTTGCTTCAGCAGTTGGAGTAGCGTGAGCAGAGTTGGCAAAAGTAGCGAATGAAACGGCTGCGAATAGGGCGGGTAGAAGAAGTTTTTTCATCGTTATTTCCTGTTTATTTATATGGTTATAAAATTTACTAATAGTTATTTATACGATATTTATAACGTTTATACAAGTAAATTTCAGTGAACTCAAAGAGGTCTCTCTCCTGACATAAAAAAGCCCGAGAGACCAAACTGATCTCTCGGGCTTTTGTTTTTTAAGCTAAGAAATAGCTTATTTTAGTTTTAGTGAGGCTTCACCTGTTGCACCCGTGTTGTCCGTTAAGGCCAGTTTCACTTCGTCACCCGAGTTGGCGTTGACTTTGATGGCCATGTAAGGGTTGGCAGAAACTGCACCCGACCACTGTGAATCCACCGCTGCTGCACCATTTACTGTGACAGTAACCGTGTCGATGAACTTAGCTGGAAACGGCTTTCCGGTCTTTTTGTTCATACGAACCCCAGATTCCATTGGGTGTTTTATCAGTGCCTTAACTTCTGCCACGCCACCTTTTGATTTACCACGCATTCTGATTTTAATACTCATGTTCTATTCCTTTGTGATGTGAAAACATCGCTCTTAAATTTTTAAAGTGTTTTTATCCTAAGTTGCGTGGTTTAACCACCACAACCACCGATCGTTACTTTGACTTCTTGTTCGGCTTGATACAGTTTGCCATCAGCTTTAACAACCGCGATCACGTTCATTGTTTCGCCCATCTTAATTCGGGTAGAGGCATAACCTAACGCTGCACCTGAGAAGCTATAAGTACACACTAAAGGTACTGGATTTTTACTGGCTAGAATTGCGATGGATTCCACACCACTCATAGCGGTTGCATCCACAGTGACAGGGGTGACCGCACCGTTTTCTGCAATGGCAGGGGCTTTTAGTTTAATGTCGCCCGATGCGGCTGTCGCTGAAGAACCGAACACACTGTTTAAGGCATCGCCCGTACTTTTCGCTGAAAAGGCATCTTTATTCCAATCTGCTAAAACCGTGGTTGGGGTTAAAAGACCTGCGTTAGCTGCAACAACTGCTGCACCTGTTGCAATTGTGTTTTTTAAAAATACTCTACGTTTCATTTTTAAAACTCCGTTGTTTAAAATTGGTCTTGGAAAGATTAAACCCTTTTAAAAATGCCTTGTGATATTAGAGGGGGCTAATGTTTCCTTGACTCCAGATTAGTGAATTAGAAAATTTTGGCAAGCCTTATTTTGCGGTGTGTGAAAAGTCCTAAAAAGTATTGAGATCAGTTTTTATTATATTAAGTTCTTATTTATCAATGTGTTAAAGGTTTTATGGTTTTGTATTAATTTAATTGATATTTAAACTATCGTCAGTGTTTATTAAGAATTGCAACAGAGTTTTTTAAGGGTTGAATAGGTGTTTTGTAATTTGAATAGGCCTGTTTAGATGTGTTTTATTGTGGTTTGAAGCTGTCGTTTGTAAACAACTATTTATTCCGTTTGCTCAATAGGTAA
>JAYENR010000133.1:0-11419 GCA_034722175.1 Pseudomonadota bacterium
GGAAAACGTGGTGAATAGCCAGCTATTCACTAGTTTTTCAACAAAAATCTGGTGAATTTTAACCATTTTTATTCGTGCATTCACTCGTGCAAAGGTCTCTTAATATTATTCAATTTCTTCTAAACGAACTTTGGTTAAACCAGACTCATTAGCATAGTTGGTGATTTCAGCTGTCGAAGTCACCCCCATTTTAGTCATTAGATTTTCACGGTGCTTAGAAACGGTACGATCACTGATCTCTAACATTTCAGCAATCTCTTTCGTTTTGTAACCTTCCGCTACTAACTTCACAACCTGCTTTTCACGAACCGATAACTTTTTATTATTAGAAAGCTTGTCTAGCTCTGCATCTAAAATTGGTTGGATTTCTGAATGGATAAACGTGTCACCCGTCACTACTTTACGCACACCAGAAACCAACTCTTTTTGCGAAACAGATTTCATTGCAATACCGTTGACACCTAAGTCTAAAACTTCTGTCCAAACACTTGGTGTTTCTGCAGCCGTTAATACAATGATTTTAGTATCAGCATAACGCTTTTTGATGTGTGAAATCGCGTTTAAACCGCTTAATTTTGGCATCGAAAGATCAAGTAAAACGACCATTGGTGATTTAGCACGCACTAACTCAAGACACTCTAAACCGTCTTCTGCTTCGCCAACCACTGAAAAATCATTTTCAGCCTGTAAGATAGATTTAAATCCAGCTCTTACTAAAGCATGATCTTCTGCCAATAAAATTGTAATCTTTTCAGACATATAGCCTTAATCCTTCTCTTAAAATAGCCGCCTCCATTGACGCACTATCTATTTATTCTTATTAATTGCTCTCATTATCACTTTTTAACAGTGAATTCTCAAGATATTTCAACGCAATTTCTAACTTCTCAAGGCATTCAATAAGAATATTTTTATCAATCTGCTCACTTTGTAGGTTACGTTCAATGCTTCGTAACCACTCAACCCAGCGTTCTAACTGAAATACCATGCAGTTGCCTTTTACATAGTGGGCTTTAGCTTTTAATTCAACCCATTGTTGTTTATTTATTTGTTCACGCATCTCTTCTAGGTTCTGCTTTAACTCTTCTGCAAAACTTCCAATCAACGGTTGAAACTGAGCAGGAATACTGACAATCTCATCTACAAATGCGTCCTCTTCACCGTTTTCTTGCTCTATCGGTTGCTGAACAGGTTCAATGGGTTCAACTACTTTATGATCTGATTCGGTAAGAAGTTTAATAACTTGTTCTTGACTGATCGGTTTAACAAACCATTTTTCAAAACCTAAAGACTGTAAAGTTTGACCTTTAGGAATCAATTCCTCCCCTCCACCAGCGGTAATCGCAAATACTGACTTTAACTCTTTAACTAACCCTTTCTGCCTTTTCTGATTTATCAGTTTCATCACTTCAAAACCATCCATAATCGGCATCTGAATATCTAAAAACACAAAGTCATAAATCTGTTTTTCAAACAGTTTCCAGGCCTGCTGTCCATCTGCGGCTTCCTCCACCTGACAATTCAAATCATTTAAAAAACCAGTTAACACCATGCGGTTAATTTTAGAATCATCCACCACTAACACCCGATATTGATGTTTTTTTAACTGGTCAACCTGATTTGCTACAATCTCCCCCTCTTCAGGTTCAACTTGAATTTCATCACTTGCCACCTGCAACTTAAGTGCAAACTTAAACGTCGTGCCCACCCCCATTTTAGAAGTCACAGAAATATCCCCCCCCATGACATCTACTAATTGTTTAACAACCGACAATCCTAAACCTGAACCTAAAGCGTTGGTTGAGCCTTCTGTTTTAAATTGCACAAATGGATCAAAAATTTCTTGAAGTTTTTCAGACGGAATCCCTTCCCCCGAATCGGTCACCCTAAAGTTAAACAAATCATCCGCTTGTTGTTTTACTTCAACGGTCACCCCTCCAACACGAGTAAATTTGATTGCATTCACAATCAGGTTAATAAGAATCTGTGCTAAACGTACACTGTCACCAAACACCCAGTCTTTCTCACCAATATAAACAAAAGAGACAAACACCTCTTTATCGGCCGCAATCGATTTGGTTAACTGCTTGACGTATTCAAAGGTTTGCTGCAAAGAGAAGCGTTTTGGATGCAAAATAATGGCATCATATTCGGTCTGTGAATAGGTGAGAATATCATTCACCAAAAAGGTCATCTGTTCGGTGGTTAAATTGATAATTTTCAAACGCTCAACCAGATAATCATTATCGGAAAACACCTGCTTTAGATGCGTCACCATGCTTTTCATCCCTAAAAGCGGCGATCTTAATTCATGACTTAACAGAGCTAAAAAACGTGACTGTTTTTGATAGGACTCTTCAATTAAGCGGTTCTGCTCTTCTAGAAAAGCCTGACGTTCATACACCTGCGCCAGCGAAGCACGCCCTTTTGCATCGACGATTTCACGTTCCAATAACACCATTTCTGTCACATCAATACATTCAGAAAACACCCATTTTTGGTTGTTCTCTTCATAAACTCTCATACGATGTTGAAATGAGAATTTACCTTTTTTAGTTTCATAACTGGTGACAAAACGAAGATCATTTTTAGGCTGCTGAAGCACCTCTTGCACCTTAAGTTCGATTAATGGAGACGCGTATATGCCAGTCAAATCATTGATTTTAATGATCGGATGCTCAAAAAGTGCCTGCAACGCAGTTGAACACTCTATTTCATGTGTAGGAGAACTGACAGCGCAACGCCACCACAACATATCTTCCATCACCCATGATTCAAATGCATTTGTATTCATTTAATTGATCAAACCTAACTTATCTAAAATTATTACTTTCGATTTGCTTAACCTGCAAACCAATCATTCAACGTCCATTTATTAAATCCATATTAACGCAAAATTAAATGTATAACCCTTTCAATAGTCTTAAAAGTTTTCCTCATTAAACGCCCAATTTTCATTCACAATGGACTAAAATATCAGGATTATTTTTAAACTTTTAATTCAAAACCGGACAATATGGCTAATTCAAACTACCGAATCGAAAAGGACAGCATGGGGAGCTTAGAAGTTCCTATCGATGCTCTTTATGGCGCTCAAACTCAACGTGCAATTAATAATTTTCCTATCAGTCATACCCCTATGCCTGAAAATTTTGTTAAGGCGTTGTGTTACGTGAAGTTTGCCTGTTCAGACAGCAACCAAGAACTAGGCTTATTAAGTGAAGCAAAAGCCAATGCGATACAAGAAGCCGCTGACCTCATTATTAAAGGTGCGCACCTAGACCAGTTTCCAATTGATGTATTCCAGACAGGCTCAGGTACCAGTACCAATATGAATGCCAATGAGGTATTAGCAACCTTAGCCAAACAGGTTACTGGCGTTGATATCCACCCAAACGATGACGTTAATATGAGCCAGAGCTCAAATGACGTCATCCCAACCGCTATCCATGTGGCAGCAGCCATTGCGCTTGAAGAGCAACTATTACCAGCCTTGCATCACCTAGTAGAAACGCTTGAAGACAAAGAAAAAGAGTTGGCGCATGTAGTTAAAACTGGGCGTACTCACTTAATGGATGCAATGCCAGTTAAAATGAGTCAAGAGTTAGCGGGTTGGCGTCATCAGATCAGCGACAATATTGCTCGTATCAAAGACACCCAAAAACGTTTGCACAAACTACCACAAGGTGGAACCGCAGTTGGAACCGGAATCAATGCTGATCCAGAGTTTGGTCGTTTAGTTGCAGCAAACCTATGCACCATTACAGCTGTGCCATTTGAACCGATGGACAATCTGTTTATTGGACTTAGTTGCCAAGATACCTCAGTAGAATTAAGTGGTCAGTTAAATGTATTAGCGACAAGCTTGATGAAAATTGCCAATGATCTACGCTGGATGAACTCTGGCCCGCTTGCAGGTCTTGGCGAAATTCAACTGCCGGCACTGCAACCAGGTAGCTCAATTATGCCAGGTAAAGTCAATCCGGTTATTCCTGAAGCAGTCTGTATGGTTGCCGCACAAGTGATGGGTAATCACACCGCTATTACAGTCGGTGGTCAATCTGGAATTTTCCAGTTAAACGTGGCTTTACCAATGATCGCTTTCAATCTATTACAGAGCATTGAAATTTCAGCAAACGCCTCTGTGCAATTAGCTGATCTGGCCATTAAAGGCTTTACCGTCAACGAAGACCACTTAAAGAAAGCCTTAGACACCAACCCAATTTTAGTGACCGCACTAAATACGGTCGTGGGTTATGAAAAAGGTGCCGCGATTGCTAAAGAAGCTTACCGCAGTGGTCGTCCAGTATTAGACGTGGCATTAGAGATGACCGATCTAGATGAAGCAACCCTAAAACAGTATTTAAACCCTGCCTTGTTAACTCAAGGTGGCAATCCAACCGTTTAACAATTTTTTAAATTAATTAAGAAGGAGCCAACATGGCTGTAATTAACCTAAAGACTGCTGATTTTGAAGAAACCATTGCCAACAATGACATCGTTATTTTTGACTTTTGGGCTGAATGGTGTGGTCCATGCAAGCAATTTGGACCAGTTTTTGAAGAGATTTCTGAAAAGCACCCAAACATTGCATTTGCAAAAGTAAACGTTGAAGAAGAACAAGAGTTAGCAGGTATGTTCCAAGTTCGCTCTATCCCAACTTTGGTATTCATGCGTGAAAAAATCGTGGTTTTCTCAAACCCGGGTGCAATTCCTGGAAGTGCGTTAGAAGAAGGTATTCAGCAGTTAATTGATTTGGACATGGAAAAAGTTCATAAAGACTTAGCTGAAGCGCAACAAGAACAACAGCAGTAAGTTTTAACACTTAAATTAAAACTTCTTAAACCGAACAGGCCTGGTCAGTTCGGTTTTTTATATCTAGTTTTTAGATGAGACCTTTGCACGAGTGGGGTACGAAAGAAAAAATGAGGAAAAATTTGCCTGATTGCGACGGAAAACGTGGTGAATAGCCAGCTATTCACCAGTTTTTCAACAAAAATCTGGTGAATTTTAACCATTTTTATTCGCGCATTCATTCGTGCAAAGGTCTCTAGATATATAACTCGATCGGTGGCGTTTGTGATAACCGTTTCACTAAATCAGACAAGGTGATAATACCCAATAAGGCTTCATTACTGGTCACAATTGGTAAAGCACCAATGTCATACTCGGTTAAAGCCAGTGCGACTTCACGAATATCGGTATCTGGCTGAGTGGCAACCACTTGACTACTCATAATCTCTTCAACTTTTTCAGCACGCGCTTCTTCGATATCATTTTGATCATTCAAAATCACACGATTTAACAGATCCGTCTTGGTAAACATTCCAACTAGGCTATTGTTCAATATTACAGGTAAGTGATGAATATCGTGTTGCTGCATAATCTTCCAAGCCTTATGCAAGCTAGCATTTGGTTCAATCGTAAACACCGGAGTTGTCATAATTTCAAACGCTTTAACAACTAACTTACGCTCATTGGCATGTTTGACATTTTGGTATTTTTTTAATGCCTGATCACTTTGAAAATGTGGGTTTGAGTGATCCGGCTCCAAACTCATATTCTCTAAATCGGTTTCATGAGTCGGATTAATACGTGTAGCGGGATCTACCTTTAACACAGGTAAATTTTGTGCTGCACCGATAAAACTTCGCCCTTCTGGGCTATATACAATAAACATGTTTTTATCCAATAAACAAATCTAATAAGGTTATCGGCTTAAAATAGTAAAAGATAAACCTTTTACTTACTTATCTCTACAAAACACCCTACAAATGGAAAGATTTAAAATCCCCTCACCTATGGCAAGAGATCTATAAATCTACTATACTATTTTGGTATTTAATTAAAAAATTAATTGAGTCCTTAATCCAAAAGGCCTCTCACTAAATTAAAGGATTTAGCATGACTGTACTTGTAACTAAGCCAGCACCAGATTTCACTTCTGCAGCCGTATTAGCAGACGGTTCTATCGTTGAAGATTTCAACCTAAAAAGCCATATCGCTGGTAAATATGCGGTTGTATTCTTCTACCCATTAGATTTCACATTCGTTTGTCCTTCTGAAATCTTAGCATTTGACCACCGTGTTGATAAGTTCAAAGAACTAGGAACAGAAGTTGTTGGTATCTCTGTTGACTCTCAGTTCACTCACAACGCATGGCGCAACACTCCTGTAAACGACGGTGGTTTAGGACCAGTTAAGTTCCCATTAGTTGCGGACTTAGGCGGCGCAATTATGGATGCTTACGGTGTACGTCACCCTGGTAACGTTGCTCTTCGTGGTGCGTTCTTAATCGACACTAACGGTGTGGTTCGTCACCAAGTTGTTAACGATCTTCCTCTTGGACGTAACGTTGATGAAATGGTTCGTATGGTTGAAGCACTTCAGTTCCACGAAGAAGTCGGTGAAGTTTGCCCTGCTGGTTGGAACAAAGGTGACGATGGAATGAAAGATACACCAGACGGTGTAGCTGATTACCTATCTAAGCACTCTGACGAACTATAAGTTCACTCATTACAAAACTCGCTATTTATTTAATTGTGTTCAACGATTAAAATAGCAAGATCGATGAGACCAAAAGGCTGTCAATTGACAGCCTTTTTTTATAGCTAAATATTAGCCTCCCCCCTTGCACGAAGACAGTCATGGAGACTCGCTTGCAATCCGAATTAAACAGTTACAAACACCGTGTTGAAGCCCAGCTTAAACAACAGCTAGAGCAGCAGCAAAGTGCAAACCCAGATATTCCACAAACATTAATGGAAGCAATGAGTTACGCCACCTTAAATAGTGGCAAACGTTTGCGCCCTGCTCTGATCTATGCGATTGGTGAAGCACTACAGACGCCACTACAGCAACTAGACAGTGCAGCTTGTGCAATGGAGTTAATTCACAGCTACTCTTTAGTGCATGATGATTTACCGGCAATGGATGACGATGATTTGCGCCGTGGACAGCCAACCTGTCATATCCAATATGACGAAGCCACGGCCATCTTGGTTGGCGACGCTCAACAGACTTTGGCCTTTGAACTACTCAGTACCGATCCACTTCTGAGCGACAATCACAAGATACAATTAATCCAGCTTCTTACTCAAGCTTCCGGGATAAATGGCATGATCGGCGGGCAGATGATTGATATTCAATCTGAAGGCCAAACCATTGAACTCGAGAGATTAAAAACACTTCACCAAATGAAGACCGGGGCTTTAATTAAAACCTCACTGCTAATGGGTGCGGCACAAAGTCAACGTTATGCTGAAATCACTCCGCTTCTCATTTCATTAGGTGAAAATATTGGTTTAGCGTTTCAGGTTCAAGATGATATCTTAGACATTGAAGGCGATTCAATCACCTTAGGTAAACCTCAAGGCAGTGATTTAGAGTCTGATAAATCAACCTACCCTAAACTGTTAGGCTTAGAGCAGGCTAAACAGTACCGAGATGAATTGATTCAGAATGCCAAACAACAATTACAGACCTTACAGATCGACAGCCCTTTTTTAGCCCAACTTATTGAATACATTGCAAAACGTAACCATTAAAGTCTATGATTACCTTTAGCTTTTCGTTATAATGCGCAACTTGTTCATTTTTAGATAGAATTATTCAGTCATGGCACAGCAGTTTGTTTTAAAAACATTATTAGATTTTGCTTCGGCACACAGTCTTCGTGGATACCCTGGAGATTGCGCCAAACTACACGGCCATAACTGGAAAATCGAAGTTCAAGTTAGTGGGTCTGAATTGAATGAGATCGGTATGGTCATCGATTTTAAAGAGATCAAACGCCACGCTAAAGAGGTGATTAAAGAACTGGATCACACCTTCTTAAATGATCACCCACACTTTACTGACGTCAACCCAACCGCAGAAAACATTGCGGTCTATCTGTTCCGTGAGATTCAATCTCGTATCTCAACACCGGCAGTCAAAATGCACAGCATTACCGTTTGGGAAAACGACCGTAACTGCGTCATTTACTCAGAATAAATCGACTCTTTTTAGCCCTTTACTTCAAAAATTTAATGGCTAAATTTCCATTGTTTACCCAGCAGGCCTGCTAAAATCAAATCACTTAATGCATTTTAGCGGAAAACAGAATGGAACCAATCAGCTCACAACTCTCTCTCACCCAAATTTTACTTTTCAGTGCTTTAATCGGCCTGATTATTGGTAGTTTTATCTCCATGCTCACTTGGCGGATGCCGCGTATTCTGATGATGGAAGAGGAGGAGCAGTTTAAGGCCATTACCTTTGGTGGCTCCAAATGCCCAAACTGTGATGCCGCTTTACCTTGGTTTCGTCTGATTCCCCTGTTTAGCTGGCTGTGGTCAAAAGGCAAATGCCATAACTGCCAAACCTCAATTTCACCACGTTACCCACTGATTGAACTCAGCACCGCCACCGCCACAGTTTTAATTATGTGGCTCTATGGCCCCACTTTTTTGGGGTTTGCCGCTCTACTTTTTAGTTGGATCCTTATTACCATTAGTGTCATTGATATTGAGCACCAGTTAATTCTTGATAACTTGAGTTTGCCTCTATTGTGGTTAGGCTTGTTAGTTAACACCCAAGGCCTATTCACCACACCTATTGATGCCATTTGGGGTGCAATTGTTGGCTATATGCTGTTATGGATTCTGTTTCACAGTTTTAAGCTACTAACAGGTAAAGAGGGAATGGGTTATGGAGATTTTAAACTATTAGCGGCACTGGGTGCCTGGTTTGGATTAATGGCCATTCCACAAATCATTTTGATCGCTTCGGTCAGTAGCTTGGTAATTGGTTTGGGAGGGGTGTTACTCAAATTACGCTCGTATGATAGTCCACTCGCATTTGGCCCATTTCTGGCGATTGGAGGATGGGTAACCCTACTTGTCGGAATCAGTCTTATCTAATTCAATGGCTGACCTATTTAGGGTCTGAATTTAGAGACAAAAAAGGCGCAATATGTATCTGAACATATTGCGCCTTTTTTAATATGAACGGTTTAGAACAGCCTCATATAAAATTAATACTCTAAGTCTAAGAGCAGTGAATTTACTAGCTTCCTAGCTTCGCTTCTTCAAGTTCACATACCTGAGTCATTTTTAAACCATTGCTTTTAACAAAGTTCATTACGTACTGAAACATGCCAGGATTCTTAATCTCCAACTCAGTATCAATAATCAGACACTTTTCACCCTCATACAACTCCGGGTGCAATAAATCCGAATACACCAAACGCTGCTTAACGTAGCTTGCACCCATCGAAGAAATACGATCGATCCAATCGCTCGGTCTGAACTTACGCCCGTCTTCGGTATAACCTAGAATGATATATTTGCAATGCACTTTTTTCTTTCCAAAATTTTTATGATTTTAATAAATGAAGATTCAAAAAATATAACCTAATAATTTTACCATAATGCACATTAATAACCACTTATATCCATGGTTGCCTGTTAATATTTTCACTCTAAAGAGGCCTGTTCATTTCTAAACTTAACGCAGCTCAATAAATTTGATTATGAAGTCATCAAAAAATACAAATTGCTAAAGTAATTAATGACGGTTCGTGGCATAATACTGCGTTCAAAATAACACGACTCATCGTGTTGAGAATAAAGAAAATTTAGGGTGTATTATGTCGCAGTATCAAACTGATGATCTACGTATCAAAAACATTACAGAAGTTCGTCCTCCGTGTGAATTACATGAGCAGTTTCCAATAACGGAAATGGCTGCGCAAACGGTCTACGATACTCGACAGAAAATTCACAACATTCTTTCTGGACGTGATGATCGCCTTTTAGTCGTGATTGGTCCTTGTTCAATTCATGATGCCGAAGCGGCACGTGACTATGCAGACAAGCTAAAAACACAGATCGACAAACACCAAGATGACCTATTAGTGGTCATGCGTGTTTACTTTGAAAAGCCTCGCACAACCGTTGGTTGGAAAGGTTTAATCAACGATCCTGGCTTAAATGAATCCTTTGAAATTAACCGTGGTTTAGAGTTGGCTCGTTCTTTATTAGTCGATATCAACGATAAAGGCGTACCAGCAGCAACTGAATTCCTAGACCTAATTTCTCCGCAATACATTGCTGATCTAGTTTCGTGGGGTGCGATTGGCGCCCGCACAACAGAAAGCCAAGGTCACAGAGAATTGGCTTCCGGCCTATCCTGCCCAGTTGGTTTCAAAAACAGTACAGACGGTAGCTTCCAGATCGCCGTTGATGCCATCCGTGCGGCAAACAATCCCCATATTTTTATGTCTCTAACGAAACAAGGTCACTCTGCCATCTTTGAAACGAATGGTAACCCTGACTGTCACCTAATTTTACGTGGTGGAAACGAAGGGCCAAACTACGATGCTGAAAATGTTAAATCAGCCGTTGAGTTATTACAGAAAGCCGGTGTTGAAGATAAATTAATGATCGATTGCAGTCATGCCAACAGCAGCAAACAGCATGAACGTCAATTGATCGTTGCTGAGTCAATTGCTGAACAGATGGCTAACGGTTCTTATAACATCATGGGAACCATGATTGAGAGCCACTTTGTAGCAGGCCGTCAAGATGTGAAACCTGGTGAACCATTGACCTATGGGCAAAGCATTACCGATGCCTGTATCGGCTGGGATGACAGTGAGAAGATTTTAAATATTCTTGCCGATGGTGTTAAAGCTCGACGTCAAAACAAAGAAGCGTAATCCAAAGACTCCAGTCACTCTGCTTTCACCCTGAAAGCAGAGGACATATCCCTCTCGTCAAACAGTTCAAGAACCTTAAAAGTGCTGGTAACCCAAACCAGTTAAATTTTCCACCTGTTGATTCGACTCTTGACTCTCTTTTACAATCACCCCGCTACCCGATGTGATTTTCCCGACAGCCTTAATTTCCAAACCTAATTGCCCTGCTCTATCTTGTAGTGCACCCCAGTTCTCAGGCGAAACCGTAAAACAGAGCTGATAATCATCACCCGCTGACAGTGGCAGAGCCCACTCTTGGGTTTGATTAATCCATTTCTGCATGGCTAGTGAAATTGGCAAACTCTCTATATAGATTTCGGCACCCAATTCAGCCTGATCATTTAAACCGTTCAATTTATTCGACTGTTCCAGAATATGCCCCAAATCTGCTAATAGACCATCTGAAATATCAATTGCAGAATTTGCATACTGATTTAGTAGACGGCCTAACGCAATCTGTGGCTGGGGGCAATTAAGAGCTTTTAAACAATGCTCAATATCAGACTGTTCTAGCCAGGCCTGGTCAATTTGTTTAAGTTGGTTTAAAGCTAACTTTAAACCCAATCCTGCATCACCAATCACGCCTGAAACGGCAATAATATCTCCCTTATTGGCACCAGAACGTAATAATGCTTGTCCCGCCTCTACCCAGCCATGAGCGGTCACAGTAATCGTTAA
>JAYENR010000134.1:0-1987 GCA_034722175.1 Pseudomonadota bacterium
ATTATATTGAGATGTTTTACAATCCTAAGCGGAGACATACCCATAATGATCGTATCTCGCCAGTGGCGTTTGAAAAACAATATTTTGAGAATCAAAAAAGTGTCTAGAGAACCTAGGCCTTACCAGTCTCTGCCCATCTTTAAATTGAGCTTATCCACCACGTTCATTAATCTATCAGATTGGATGTTTCCCGAAAATTTTGGATTGGGGGCGAACAGGTCGGTCTGTAAAGCCCCTTTATCAGATAATTCAGATAAAGTGACGGATGCTTTTTGATACTCATAGCCTGCTAACCAAATATGATCGAGGGCTCGAATGGCCATCTTGCTTAATAACACGCTGTTATCGGTTGGATAGATCAGTGGGATTTGATACAAATTTCGATACTGCGGTTTATCGGTTTTATGTTTGTGGGTAGTAATAAATACACTGATACGTTTACAGGTACTTTTTTGTTTGCGTAACTTCTCGGCGGCGGTGGCGGTATAGCTGGCCACGGCTTGTTTCATGGAGTTATAGTCGGTGACTAAGGTTCCAAATGAACGGGAAGAGACGATCTGTTGTTTATTCGGGTGCGTTTCGTTTAAAAGCAGGCAGGCCTGTCCATTTAGCTCTTGCACAATGCGTTCCACATTCACTGAATACTGTTTGCGAATCGCTTTTGGGCAGGCCTGTTGTAAATCATAAGCGGTTAAGATTTGATTGTTTTGTAACTGCTGACTTAAACGTTTCCCTACGCCCCAAATATTACCGACTTTAACGGTTTTCAATAAGGCCGTTTGAGTGCTTTCTGATAAGGCTGAATAATCTAATACGCCATTTAGATCGGGTTGTTTTTTGGCTAGATGATTGGCAAGTTTCGCTAAGGTTTTAGACGGTGCAATACCGACTGCAACAGGAATGCCAATCCACTGTCCGACTCGTTGTTTAATTTGTTGGCCGTAATGGGTTAGGTTTTGAATGCGTAATGAACTCAAATCCAGAAAGCTTTCATCGATTGAGTAGATCTCTTGATGCGGTGAAAACTGACCAATAATGCTGTGCATCCTCTGGCTCATATCGGCATAGAGTTCATAGTTGGAACTGAACACGGCGGCATTATTCTTTTTTAGAAAGTGCGCTACCTTAAAATAGGGCTGAAACATCATGCTATCGGTACGTGCTGCATGATAACCGCCTTGACCAAAATTACGATCTTGTTGTTTGTCTAGTGATTTCGCGATGGCATTCGCCGCTACGACACAGCCATCATTATTTGATAAAACCACCACTGGACGATTCTGTAAGCTTGGGTCAAATACCATCTGACAAGAAGCGTAAAACGAGTTGCCATCAATCAGTGCAAATGTGGGCA
This sequence comes from Pseudomonadota bacterium, assembly GCA_034722175.1. Classification (GTDB taxonomy): domain Bacteria; phylum Pseudomonadota; class Gammaproteobacteria; order Thiomicrospirales; family Thiomicrospiraceae; genus Thiomicrorhabdus. The sequence continues at coordinate 1,355 of JAYENR010000134.1, forward strand.
TGAAGTTCCTTTTGGGGTTAATCGGTTTTAAATTGAACACACCCCGCAAGGGGGTATAAAGGCCTATGTGGTTTGTTTTTGTTTTGAATAGGTGTTTTTCCAGGAGTTCTATTAATTGAATTTTTATTAGCACCTATTGTTACTTTATTGCTTGCCCAATAAAGTAACCAAACTAGGCGCCCGAAGAAGTGCCCTTGGGGTACACCCCACTTACTAAATCTATGTCACTAAGCTTGTCCGCTGAAATTTGTGAACTCGCCTTTGGCTCAAACAGCACAAATTTTTTACCGCGCCCTTCACTAAGTGTCATTACGATTTTTCCAGAAGGGGTTTCCCTAGCAATAGAATCTTACGTAGTTCAGTTGTTATAAATTCAAATCATTCAAAATGAGCAGGCCTTATATGTTGAAAGTGTTCTCCAGGTATGGAGAATTTATTAAGGACGCTTAGTAAAGGGATAGAGAGATCTTGTTAGCAGGCCCAAGACCAATTTGGATCTAGATAAGCAGATTAAGACCTCTATCCCCACACACTATAAACTGAACGGTATCTTAGGCAAGTGAAAACCACTCCACTTAGCCTGTATTCATAAGGTTAGTTAAGCCATAGTGTGACCTTACCAAGCACTTCAAA
>JAYENR010000135.1:0-11314 GCA_034722175.1 Pseudomonadota bacterium
TTCAAGTGCACTTAGTGGATAAAGTGCACCGCGATCGCTCAAGTCACGAAATTGCTGAAGCAGTTCGTAACCAACTTGCAGAAGTGATCGGTGATAGCCTTGCTAACATTCAAATTGTTGAAATGCCTCCTGGACCACCTGTTTTACAAGCGATTGTTGGTGAAGTCTATGGGCCGGATGCAGAAAGTCGCATTGAAACAGCAAAAGCATTAACCAAAGTATTTGCAACCGCAACCAATGTCGCTGACGTAGATAACCTAATGACATCCCCACATGACTCGTGGCGTTTTGTTATCGATAAACAGAAAGCCTTAGAAAGTGGTATCAGTGTCACAACCATCAACAAGACCTTAGAAATGTCTATGGGAGGTTACAAGCTTGGTGACGTTAAACAAGGCTTTATGCGTGAAGCAACATTAATCACTTTAGAGGTACCGTTGGCAATGCGTGCTGAGTTTGCTCGTATGGGATCGATTCCGGTAGCGACCAACACAGGATCAACCGTACCTTTATCAGAACTAGGCCGTTTCGTAATCGAACGTGAACAGAACGTCATCTTCCACAAAGACTTAAAGCCAGTTGAATATGTAACGGGTAATGGAATTGGAGAGCTGGGGGCACCGATTTACGGAATGCTTGAAATTCAAGACCTCATCGATGAAAATCCTGACCTAGATGGCCTAAAAGGTAACTTTGTTGAACGTCCTGATGGATTAACTGAACCAGGCTTTATGTGGGCCGGTGAGTGGACGGTGACTTACGAAACCTTCCGTGACATGGGATTAGCTTTTGGTGTTGCTCTAATCATCATCTACATGTTGGTGGTATGGGAGTTCAAAAATTTCATTATTCCACTGATCGTCATGGCCCCTATTCCATTAACCTTAATCGGCATTATTCCTGGTCACTGGATTATGGGCGCGGAGTTTACTGCAACCTCTATGATCGGCTTTATCGCTTTGGCGGGGATCATCGTTCGAAACTCGATACTCTTGGTGGATTTCTCCCGACAAGAGATCGCTAATGGCATGTCCATTACTGAAGCCGTTATTCAATCTTGTAAAGCACGTACCCGCCCAATCATTATCACTGCCGTGGCACTGGTATTAGGCTCAAGTGTCATCTTGTTTGATCCTATCTTCCAAGGTATGGCTATTTCACTGATGTTTGGTGTCGTTGTTGCAACAGTACTAACGCTAGTGGTTATTCCTTTAGGTTGTGTGAGTGCTCGTGCGGCATTCTGTCCAGGAGGAACCGACAGCAGTGGACAGCCTATGCCAGATTGCAAAATGGATCCAATTACGCCTGAAGGCGATTCACCCATTAGAAAAACCGTAACCTCGATCAAAACAGTGATTGATCCTTACTACTCAATTGAAAAAAGAATCAAGCTAGATGATGAGTATAAGCCGGTTGACGATTCAAAAGATTCTCAACAGGCCACCTCTGATTCCGAAAAAGAAGAGGTGAAACCAGCTTCTGAAAAAACAACCGAGTCAAAAGAAGAGTCAACAGCAACAAAAGTAGACTCATCAGAGACATCTAACAAAGCGGAATCAGAAGTAACGGCAACGACTACTGCTGAATCAACTGTTGAGCAAGCTGATGCAACAACCGAGCCGGAAACCAAAAAAGCAGTTAGCCCTGCTAAACCCAAACCAGCTCGGAGAAAAACGGTACAAAAACCAAAAACAGAAAAAAAATCTGAGGATAACTCTGTGACTGAAAAGGCAAAAACAACGCCTACTCGTAAACCAACTCGCAGAAAAAGAGGGATTAAATTAAAGGATGAAAACAATGAACAAGAATAACTGGCTAAAAGGCCTTTTCATCACCGCCCTAGTGGGGTCGCAGATGGGTGTCGTTCAAGCAGACGTTTGGCCGCAGAGTGAAAACTCATACATGCCGACTACGAAGTCACCAAATTGGATTGAAAACCGTGCTCCACAGCAACAACAGATGATGCCTCAATATGCACCACAGCAACAATATTATGGTCAACCAGCACCCTATGCCATGCCAAGACAGCCAATGCCATATACAGCTGGACCAAGGAATGGATATCCAGGCGAACCTGGATATGGGTATAACCGTGGCAATGCTCAGCCTTTCAACTGGTCAACGATGCCGACCATGCCAAATGCACCTTATATGGCAACACCAAGCTGGGGTAACGGCAGTTGGCCCTCAATGCCAAACATGAACATGTCACCAAACATGCCGTCGATGCCAAATATGAATCATTTTCCATCGCCGAGCATGCCAAACATGGATATGCCGAGCCCGAGTTTTAATATGCCAACCATGAGCATGCCATTTTTTAACTAATTTTGAATTTGGGTCTTGCAGGACCCAAAAACAAGATCGTTTTAGTATTCCGTAACATGACTACTAAAACACTCTATTGAAAACAACAAAACGGATACTTGTGTACTCGACCCGTTTTGATAATAAAGAGTGCACATATACTATCAAAGGAGAATACTGATGAGTATTAAAAAAGTCGCTTTAGCTTCTATTATTTCAGCAGCAATGTTCGGAGCACAAACTGCTTCAGCCGATTGGTTCAATGGACCATGGGGTGGTAACAACAGTGGTTACGGTAACCAGTACGGCCAAGGTCAAGGCCAGGGACAAGGTTACGGTAATCAATACGGTCAAGGACAAGGCCAAGGAGATGGTCGTGCAGACGGTCAAGGCAGTGGCCAAGGTCAAGGTAAGGCTAAAGGCTCTTTCAACATGGGCTTTGATGCTGATACAGAAATGTCTGGTAAAGCGGATGGCCGTGGTCAAGGAAACCAAAACTACCAAGGTCAAGGTTACAACCAGTACCAAGGTCAGGGGTATGGACAAGGCTACGGTAACCAGCAAGGTTATGGCAATGGTAACCAGCAAGGTTGGGGTCAACCATATGGTGGGCAACCATACTACTACATGCCTCCTCAAGGACAAAATCGCATGATGGCTCCGCCTCCAGGATATGCACCATATCCAATGCCGGCGCCAGCTCCAGCACCTGCTGCACCAGCTAAGTAAGCAGATGACATAAGTCACTTTGGTAGTGTAGCTCTCATTTGAGAGCTGCTTACCGAGTGTTCTTATTTAGGAGTTATGATGATTACCGTAATTGGAAATATGAAGGGAGGCACAGGTAAGAGTACCGTCACTTTCAATCTAGCTGTTTGGTTAGCACACCAAAACCGCTCATTAAGGCTGTTCGATCTCGATCCGCAACAAACCTTAGCTGATGTGGTAGAAGTTAGACAGGAAGAAGGTTATGAACCTCTTTTGCCATCCACCGAACCTCATGATCAATTAAACGCCATTCAAGCAGATCAAAATACAGATGAAATACTCATTGATGTCAGTATGAGTAATGAAACTGCATTAAAAGAGGCTTTGAAAATTTGCGATCGAATTGTTATTCCCGTCGCACCCAGTCAAGCCGATATCTGGTCTACTCAACGTTTTATTAAATTGATTAAAACAACCTGCACCCAGTCACCAGAAGTTTTGGCGATTATCAATCGTGCAGACACCCATCCTCTTGTGATGGAAACCCAAGAGTCTGAAGAGGCACTTGATTTCTTACCCGGCATCACCCGTTTAAAGACTCGTTTACACAACCGTACCGCTTACCGCCGTTCATTCAGCGAAGGCTTAGGGGTGTTTGAACTGAATCCAAGTGGTAAAGCCAGTAAAGAAGTGATTAAACTTACAAAACAGCTCTATAAAAAAAGAGCAAAACAATAGAGTTGAGCATTAAGCCAACCAAACTTTAAGCTGCTTCGCAGTTATCAAATTTCATTTATTGAACTAAAAATATTCAATAAATAACAACTTAAACAGGAGTTTCCTATGGCACTTATTAGGGCTTTTTTAAATAACGGTTTTTTCGTTCTGGTATTAATCGTTGCCGTCACCCTTTATTTAGCATACTCAGACAGTGTGAAGCGTGACCATGGACTCCTGGACAAACCTACAAACCATGTCGAAACAGACACGCAACAAACGGCATCAGAGGTGGTAGCAAGCATTGAAGTTGAAGCTTCTGAACCCGCGATTGTCGAAGTCACTCCGGCTGCAGAAGACACACCTCAAGTCGTTGAACCGACCATTGAAGTCACTGAAAAAGCGACTGCTGAAGAAACGCCAGTTGAAGCTGTAACTACCACCGTAGAACCTGCGGTTGAGGCAGTAGAAAACGTTGCCGAAACAGTGAGTGAAGCGGTTGTCGAGACTGCAACAGCGATCGCCACAGTTGTTGCACCACTGGTTTCAGAAAAGACAACAGAAAAAATGCCAACAGTCGTAGCAGAGACACAGACAGAGCCGGCTGTTCCAACTCAAATTAAAACTAAACAGGCCACCTTCCAATTCCCTACTTATGATGAAACAAACTTACAAGCTATTCTTGACGATAAAACCCTTACCGAAGGCGTGCCTGAATTTGCATCTACAGAAGAAGCTTACGCCGCTGCACGCCAAGCGTTTTACGACCAAGACTACCTAACCTCTGAAAAAATCTATTTCAGCATGGCTCGTAAAAACCCAACAGCTAATGCGGTGGGTGAACTTGGGAACGTGTTATTTATAGATGGAAAAAAAGAGTGGGCAAACCGAGCCTGGTTAGAATCGGCAAAACTCCTAATTCAAGAAAACAGAGTTAAAGATGCCTATACGCTAGCTAATCGACTACACCCAGTTGCACCCGAAACTGCAAGAAAAATCGGCTATCAGCTGTCTAAAATGATGGCAGCAAAACACAGCCAAAACCTTGCTGAAAAGCAAGTGCAACCGCGTAGCAACTTTATGCCGCCGATGCAGAACATGAAACCAATGGCACAGCCACAATTCAAATCTCAGCCAATGCCTCCTATGCAAAATAGGCAAATGGACCCTAGAATGATTGAAATGCAAAAGGCACAAGAGGAACGCCGCAGAGCCTTTATGGAACAGATGTCTCAACAACAGATGCAACCACCTGCTCAAATGCCGGCTCCGCAATTTAAGCCAGCGCCAAGCAGTCAAATGCCACCTATGCAGAATATGAAACCGATGGCACCAATAACGCAGCCGCAGTTTCAACCTCAATCAATGCCTCCTATGCAACACATGCAAATGGACCCTAGAATGATTGAGATGCAAAAGGCACAAGAAGAGCGCCGCAAAGCCTTTATGGAACAGATGTCTCAGCAACAGATGCAGCCTCCTGCACAAATTCCGGCTCCGCAATTTAAGCCAGCGCCAAGCAGTCAAATGCCACCTATGCAGAATATGAAACCGATGGCACCAATAACGCAGCCGCAGTTTCAACCTCAATCAATGCCGCCTATGCAAAATAGGCAAATGGACCCTAGAATGGTTGAGATGCAAAAAGCACAAGAAGAGCGCCGCAGAGCCTTTATGGAACAGATGCGTCAACAACAGATGCAACCTCCTGCACAAGTGCCGGCTCCACAATTCAAACCAATGCCTTATGATCAAATGCCGCCAATGACACAGCCATAGTTTTAGCCTCAATCAATACCAGAGATAGAAGAAGCGCCCGTTGCAGAATAATGGCAATATCAAGACACATGGATTCGTGACCACAAAAAATAATAATAACTAAGGAACCCAAATGGTTGACCTAAAAAAACAAGAAGAAGAAAAAAAGCAAGACGATCCATTAGATGAATTAGCAAGAGTCATGACGGGTGGAATTAAACGCTGGGAAAAGGTCATGTACCCCATGATTGTTGGTTTTATTATTCTAGCCATTTACGGCTTTTATCTGATCTACAATGTCACTAAAGACATGCATCAAATTACCAACAATATGGTAGTCATGACACGTGCGGTCGTAACGATGACCAACACCATTAACCAAAAGATGAATCAGGTTGATCATCAAATGGGCGCGATCAATATTCACATGGATAAAATGAATAGCAATATGTCTGCAGTCAAAGAGATGAACCCCAACATTGCAGCCATGACCGACTCTATTAAAGAGATGAGTAGCAATGTTCAAGCTATGAACCAATCCATGTACCAAATGAATCACTCGATCTACTCTATGGTTAACTCAACTAATGCAATGAGTTCCAACTTGGGCGAACTAAATAGCAATATCTCAGCACCACTAAATTCAATTAACAGTGTTATGCCATGGTCAATGATGCCGGGCGGTGGCTCTAAAGCTCCACCTAACTACCGTTAACTTGCAACCACAATCACTATTCGTAAAATCATGTATAGTGACTTTATATAGTCACTATCTGTAAAAGGACACCCAAAATGAATCCTAAAGAGCGTTATCAAAAATTAGAACAACATTTAGCACTCGAAAATCCAGTTTTATTGGAGATCATCAATACCTACAAAGAGCTTGATCGTATTGGTTATAAGACAGGCCTGCTCGAAAAAAACGAATCCTATGCGACTCGAATTTCTTGGTGGCCGCTGATCTCTATTTTGGGAACCTTCTCCGCAGGTAAGTCCTCTTTTATCAATAGCTACACAGGCAAACCGGTTCAAACAACGGGTAACCAAGCGGTTGACGATAAATTCACCGTGTTAACTTACGGCAACAATGACGACATTAACACGCTTCCTGGTTTGGCACTCGATGCGGATCCACGTTTTCCGTTTTTTGGCATCAGTGAAGAGGTCAATAAAGTCGATGCCGGTGAAGGCAATCGAATCGACAGTTATCTACAGTTAAAAACCACTAATGCAGATAGCCTACGCGGCAAGATCATCATCGACTCCCCGGGTTTTGATGCCGACTCACAACGTAGCTCAACCTTACGAATTACCGATCACATTATCGACATGTCTGATTTAGTGCTCGTGTTCTTTGATGCTCGCCACCCAGAACCAGGTGCCATGCGTGACACTTTAGAGCACTTAGTGTCTAAAACCATCGAACGTAACGATTATGACAAGGTATTATTCATTCTTAATCAGATTGATACTGCGGCTCAGGAAGACAACCCTGAAGAGGTGATTGGATCATGGCAACGAGCTCTGTCTCAACAAGGTTTAATTGGCGGTAACTTCTACGCCATTTATAATGAGTCTTCAGCCAATGTTATTGAAGATGAAGCTCTCGCAGAACGTTTTAAACGTAAAAAAGATGAAGATCTAGCACGTATTACCTCTCGTATGAATAAAGTCAGCACCGAACGTGCTTACCGCATTGCCAATGCCCTAGAAAACATTGCCAATGAGATTACTGAGAAACACGTTCCGGCCGTGCAAAAAGCGGTTAAATCTTGGCGTAATAAAGTCATGATTGCTGACGTGTTGGTTTTCGGTACACTGTTTGCAGGGGTCGGTTATATTCTAAGCCTACTGGGCTATTTTGATGCGCCATTGGCCGAATCCGCTATTGCCCAGTCTATAAATCAATCGGTCGCCTATGGTGTAGGGGCAAGCGCTGCTTTTTTAGCCATTGTGTTTATTATTCACTGGTACCTACGTAATAAAATTGCTGCTTGGGATGCCAAACGTATCGCTAAAAAAGATCCTGCTGTTGCAAAAGCACTGCTGCATAACAATCGTTTCTGGCGTGGCATGTTCCACAAAACACCACGCGGTTGGGGTAAACGAAACAGACGTAATTTGGCCAATATTATCAATGCCAGCAAAAAAGCGATTCAAAAATTGAACGATCAATTTGCGGATCCATCTGGTCATAAAAAGCCAGAAACAGCAAAATCTGAATAAGCTCTTTAACCCTAGTCTAAACTCTAATTTTTAGGCTAGGGTTTTTCCTACAAGCCCTTTAAAATCAACACTTCGTCGCTAAGCCCATAATTTTAAAGGTGTATAGATAATACTAATAGGGGTATAAATCTTAAGACTCTCTCAATACTTCTTCAACTGTTTGCGATTGATTATCAATAAATACCTCGCTAAACTAATCACAACTTAAATAATTGTTCGTTATTCAAGTTGGACTTAATTCCCTTTTAAGTCATTTGTTTAAGTAACAGGCCTGCCTGGTTATTTAAACATGCTCCTCAGTATTGAGCGCGGTAGACCAATACCGCGCTTTTTTTTTGCCTGCAAAAAATCATACAATAACTCTACCCCAATTTTGGAGAACCGATCCATGGATAAACCTCTCGAATACAAACTTGGTCGCGGCAGTGACGAGCAGCACCTAAAGGACCAGGCCCTGTTCAAAGAGCTACTTAAAGAGCACGACAGCCTTAAACGTGAAACCGTTATTCTGGAAAACGGCATTCGCAGTACCACCACCGCCAAAACACCTGAACTGGCTAAAATCCTACAAGATCACGTCATAGGAATGGAAAAACGTTTCGGTATGGGACGTGCAATCCGCTCCTGGGATCCCCTCTTTGTGGCCCTGTTTGAATACAAAGATAAAATTGAGATGAGCTATCGCAATATCGAAAATGGTGTTGAAGCGACTTTAATCACCGAAGACCCAAAACTAATTGAGCTCATCCAATGTCACGATGAAACCCTGCATGGTTTTGTAAACGAAGGCTTTGAAGCCGGTGGCCGCGAAAGCCCAAAACCAAGCTGGATGGAATAAATTTAGCAGGAGTGTTTCAATAGGTCTGTTAGCCTTGAAAAGATTGTAGAATACCCTATAAATACAAGATAATGATTTAATAGGAAAACACTACAATGATCATCATGTGCCCAAATTGCGGTGGCTTAAACCGCGTCGCAGACGAAAAACTCAACAGTCAACCCACTTGCGGAAAATGCAAAGGCCAGCTATTTACTGGCAAACCCGTCGAGATGACAGGCGAACAATTTATGCGCGCCTATCAAAAGACTGACCAGCCTTTAATTGTTGATTTTTGGGCACCTTGGTGTGGACCTTGTCAGGGTTTTGCACCGACCTTTTCTCAAGCTGCTAAACAGTTCGAGCCACGAGCTCGTTTTGTTAAAATCAATACCGAAGCCGAACAGCAAATTGGTGCGCAATTTAATATCCGCTCTATCCCGACTCTGGCTATTTTTAAAGCTGGGCAAGAGGTGACACGCATGTCAGGTGCCATGGACTTAGGCAACTTGAGCCGCTGGCTAGACGAACACCTATAAACATTAATGCACCCAAAACATCAGGATAGAATCATGGAACTAGGTTCAACCGAACACAAACAGAAACTTATGCAAGGCATCTTACGTGTTGCCTTCAAAACCGCCACCATTGGTCTGTTTATTGGGGTATTTTTAATGACTCCAGCCCTCATTATCCCCAATAGCTTCTCAATGGGCCTTGCTTACGCCGGTTTTGCAATAATTCTTGGTTCCCAAGTATTTGCCTCCATTCTGGCATGGCGAAAGTACAAAACAATAATCAAACCATTTGATGAAACCTACCGTTCAAAAAACGATTAAACCACTTTTTCAAACCCACCAGGCCTGGTGGGTTTTCTATAATATTCGATCAACATGAAATCATGTCGATACTAAACCAAAACTATAATTGATGTAATCATGCTCACCTACCATCAATGGGATCTCATCGCAGATGCCTATATCCCAATCCTTGCTAGCTTTAGCCTAATTATCTTATGGTGTGAAGCCAAGCAACATGGATCTAAATCAACCTTACAATCTATATTCAGCGTAGGTCTATCTATCAGTTTTATCTACTTAATGATGTTTATAGATCGTGCTTTGGAACTCTGGCCTACTTTTGGATTGGATTACAGCACACACACGGCTTTAGCATTGGTCTTTGTGGTGTTTGTTGGACTTAGAAACATCAGGTTTTCAGTTATTTCAGTGATATCAATGCTGTTGTATGCAGGCCTAATGATGTACCAAGCGTATCACTCTCTGTTGGACATATTAACGACCGCATTTATAGTCGTGCCTGTTATCTATTGGCTTCAAAATACATCATTACAGACAAAAAAAGCCTAAGCTCATTTCATTTCTCCTATGATCAATAGAAGAAAATAAAACTCACTTAAGCTTTTAAACAGAGTGACTTAATCGAATTAAATCACTCCTATTCAGATAAAGTTATTTATCTTCTTGGTTTTCCTCAATAAACGCTTCGATATCATCACGATAAGGTGCACAAATTTCTTGAGTTAACAGATCTTCCGCTGCAAAAGAGTAATCGGCATGGGTATCGCCTCTAGCAAAGAAATCTCCACTCACGGCATTCGCATGCGCCTTGGTTGCTTCAAAAGAGCAGGCATTATCAGAGTCTTTATGCACTTCCACGATATTCTCATCATTAATCGTCACGGAAACTTCATAATTGTGATGCTGTGCAAAGTAGCCCTCCATTAAGAACAGTTTATCCCACGCACGAGGTGTCTCACCTTTATGAGTTCTGCTTGCCATAAAATCAATATGACGTTTCATATTAATCGCCTGCTCTTCAGTATTAGACTGAATAAACCAAGTGACTTTATAGTTCTCTTCATCAAATACTGGCGCTGGATAATCCGTTGTTCCAGGCTGAGAATATTCAGCGTGATTCTCTGTGACATAAGAGATCATAGATCCGCCTTGGTTTTCGATATTGCCCTTTTCAGAACGATAACCGTTTTCCCAGCTGGAAACACTTTCAACAAAATGGCTTTCTGCCTCTTCGCTAGAGACATCTAATTGACCATCTTGATCGCTATCAAGGGTACTGCTTAGAGTCTCATCATATGCAATAAGATCTTCTTCAGATATAGGTGTTTCTTGCAGGTTTACAGTCTTGGCACGATCCAACCGGCTACGAATTTCATCACTAATCTGAATACCGTTTTCTGGGTTACTATCTGCATCCATAGACTGCAATAAACGTAACATTAAGGTTGTTCGATTCTGCAGTTGCTTGCCGGACGTCATATGACGTAAGTCAGCACTTGAATAGGAAACACCTTCAGTTAGATTCATAGGTGTCACCAAACCGTCTTCAGCAACCTCTGTTGACCCTAAAACTAATTGGCCAACACGAAACTCGACTTCGTCTCCGGCTTGATAATCAAAGTGCCCATGCTCATTGGTTATTCCAGTTAAACCCGAAGTAGTTTCATATTCAAGGCCTTCAACTGCTCCATCAATAAAAGAACCGGTAGAAACGGTTGAAGATGTTGTAGCCGTCGATTCAGTTAATGCATTTGTCATCGTTTCAGAACTTTCTCCACCACAACCCGTTAAAACGAGGGCCGAGACTAGAGCAGTTAAAGGTAAAGTCATTATTCGCAGATTCGGATAATAAGTGCAACCTAGGAAAGAGAAGCCAGTTGAGCTAAACTCAAAGGCTTTTCCCGACCAAGAGATAAGCACATGAAATATAGTCAACTGACTGAAGGTGAACGATACCAGA
>JAYENR010000136.1:0-11284 GCA_034722175.1 Pseudomonadota bacterium
CTTTTACAGTCAGGCACTAAATGTTAAAAAACATATTTGCACACTCTATTAAACGAAAATTGATTTTCGGTATTGCATCCTTGCACGCCGTATTAATGACTGTTTTTGTGATTGATCTCGTCAATCGTCAGCAGAGTTTTTTAATGCAAGAGTCAGAAGGATCAACAGCTGGGATTGCCAAAACCTTAGCCGCCAATAGTATTCCTTGGGTTCTCTCCAATGACGTTGTGGGTCTTGAAGAAATTATCCAATCTCAAGCACAGCAACCTAATTTTGAATTTGCCATGATTGTAGATAAACGCGGAAAAATACTCGCCTATCACCATAAAAATCTACCTTCTAATGAGCTCATTGGCCAACACATACAAAAACAACCCTTAAAAACTGCACAAATCAACAACGAACTCGCTGTTTTTGATGACACCGAAACCCAAATTGATATCGCCGCCCCTATCAAAGTACAAGGCACCTTAATTGGTTGGGCTAGAATTCATATGAGCCGTGAACACATCTATGAAAGCCTTAGATTTCTGTCGATTGAAGGACTTATTTACACTCTTATTGCGATTTTAATCGGAACCATTTTTGCCTGGCGAATGGGGGGAAGCCTAACCCGTGGTATTTACGACCTCATCAATACAACTCAGCAAGTTCGAGCAGGGGAACGTAAAATCAGCATATCGATTAACCGAACAGATGAACTGCACACTCTCTCACAAAATTTTCAGGTAATGTTGGATGAATTAAGTCTTAAAGAGAAAGAGCTGTTCTCAGAGAAAGAACGCTTAGAAGTTACCTTAAAATCGATTGGTGACGGAGTCATCACCACCGATAAAGAGGGCTTAATCACCTACCTCAACCCTGTTTCAGAATTACTAACCGGATGGAGCAACTATTCCGCTCAGGGTGTTCACATTGAAAAAGTATTCAGAATCTATAATGAACTGACAATGGAGCCTGCTGAAAATCCAGCATTACGCAGTATTAAAAGCCAAAAGATCGTAGCCTTGGCAAACCATACTGTTTTATTGAATCGTGCAGACGAAAAAATATCCATTGAAGATTCCGGTGCCCCTATTGTTGATAAAGCGGGGGAAATCATCGGTGCCGTTTTAGTCTTCCACGATGCAACTGAAGCCCATCAATTGCGAAAACAATTAACTTGGCAGGCTTTACACGACAGCCTAACGGGATTAAAGAACCGCCAAGCGTTTGAAAATAAACTCGACGATTTGGTCGAAAAAAGTGCCGACAATGCTCATCGACAACACTGCCTAATTTACATTGATCTCGATCAGTTCAAAATTGTAAACGATACGGTCGGTCACACTGCGGGTGATGAACTACTCAAACAAGTTGCAACCATTTTAGGCAGGCAAGTTCGTGAATCAGACTTACTAGCTCGTATAGGTGGTGATGAATTTGCGATATTATTAGAGAACTGTTCGACCGAGAATGCCGAACACATTGCTGAAAAAGTCAGAATTTCAATCCACGAACATCGCTTCGCTTGGGAAGATCGCATTTTTGATATAGGTACCAGTATCGGAATCGCTCATATGAAAGGCATTATCCATAAAGCCAACACCATGAGCCAAGCAGATGTCGCTTGTTACCTTGCCAAAGAACAAGGTCGAAACCGAGTCCATACCTTTAAAGAAGACGATCAAGCCTTAAGCAAACAATTTTCAGCTTTGGACTGGGCTAACCGAATTAAACGTGCCATTGAAAATAAGAAATTTGTACTCTACGCACAAAAAATTGAACCTCTGCAAAAAACCTCTCCAAAACACGCCTATGAAATATTGGTTCGTCTACAGGCGACTGAAGAAAAATTAATCACCCCTGACCAATTTCTACCCGCTGCTCAACGTTTCAATTTAATGGGTGAGCTGGATATTTATATTGTTAAACAAGCCTATGAATGGCTAACGCAACACTTTGATGAAGTTGAACTCTTAAATATCAATATTTCTGGCCAATCTTTAGATGATGAATACTTCAACAATGCCTTACTTGAAATATTAGAACAGAACCCTCAGAGCAACCAAAAAATCTGTTTTGAAATCACCGAAACAACCGCTATTACCCATATGTCATCTAGTATTTCATTTTTAAATAGCATTAAGAATCATGGTTGCCGCTTGGCACTTGATGATTTTGGATCGGGGTTCTCTTCATTCGGTTGGCTAAAAACCCTGCCAGTCGATTACGTTAAAATTGACGGCACCTTTGTCTTGGATGTTTTACATGACCGTGTGGATGCAACAATGGTTAGAGCCATTCATCAAATTAGTGAAGAAATGGACATTGAAACCATAGCGGAGTTTGTTGAAACCCAAGAAGTCTCAGACTGGCTAACACAGACAGGCATTGACTACGCCCAAGGCTATCACTTCCACAAACCCACACCTTTAGAAAAAATTCTTTAATGGTAGTCTTGCTTACGCAAGGTTTAAGTTTTGAGAATCAATGACAAAAAACTGATTACCACCAAGTAGCTTAGCTTGTTTTTTGGCTTTGGTTGCATAAGAGGTCACCATTTGAGGATGCTCGCAGATTCCTGGAGAAACTAACAGTACTCCCAAAGTTAAACTTAGCAATGGATACAGACGTTCATTGCCATCACGATCTTTGCCTAAAATTCCGCCTTGCTGCACATCTTCTACACTATAAAACTCAGCTTTTATGTGATTAAACTCTTCAATAATATCTCTGCACAACTGTTGATAATCAGTCATTCTGGTTGAGATCAAAATAAAATCATCACCACCAATATGCCCTATAAAATCCTTACCCTCTTTGATATTACGGTGCAGAATTTGTGCGACGCAGCGAATAATGTCATCCCCCTGTTCAAAGCTGTAATGATCGTTATAGGGTTTAAAATTATCCACATCAACATAAACCATCATAAACTCGAGGTTTTGATCTAAATACTGACTAATGGTTTTTTGAATTGGAACATTGCCTGGTAAACCAGATAAAGGATTAGCATATTGAGCACTCTTTACTTTTAGATCGGTAATAACCCTTAACAAATCAAGAAAGCATCCCCCACCTAAATACTGACCCTCCTCAGTGATTAAAAAAATATCACCACGATGATTGCCTTCATATTCGGTAATCATTCGACTTAGATCAACCAAGGGCGTGTTTTTCTCGATGACCAACGGACTACTATCCATTACTTTATAGACTTGTTTACGCTGATGAAGATCTCTACCAAACCGTCTTGCTAATAAATCCATCAACTCTTTTCGCCAAATCACCCCCTGAATTTTGCCGTCATCGACCACAGGTAAAAAATCAACAGTTGAGTTTTCTAAAAAAAACTCCGTGGCCTCCCCTACTGTGGTCGATGATTTTATGGCTTCCGATTGTTGAATTAGACTCTCAACCGTTTCATTTTTTTCATAACTCATCAAATAGGACTTATCCCAGTGATAATCTAAATCTAAAGTCGGTTCAAGTTGAGGTTTCTTTAATAAATAACCTTGTACATAATCCACTCCAAAATTTTCTAGAATTTTGAGTGTTGCCTCATCTTCAACACCTTCCGCAATGATTTTGGTATTTAAACCTTTTGCCAAGGCAGTGATCGTTTCTATAAAACGTTTTTTATCCTCATCACCGTCTAAATCCGAAACAAAGTGTTTATCAATTTTAACAAAATCTGGTTTCACTTCAGACCAAAGTCTTAGACCGTTATAACCCGCTCCCAAATCATCAATCGCAACCTTAAAGCCCATTTCACGATAATGATTAATAGAGCGCACAAACATCTCATAATCATCCACAGGTTGGAGTTCGGTAATCTCAATGACCACCTGCTCAATATCAACCCCTAACTCCTGTAAACAGGTTAATGTCATGCCTTGAGGGTTGGAATTTTGCATTAAAGCATTGACCGTAACATTGATAAACAGATACTCTTTATTGCCAAATTCGTGGTATTTAGTGATCGCTGTTTCTCTTGCCAGCCAATCCATCTCTTGCAAACAACCAAACTCCTCAGCCGCATGAAACAGATGTAATGGCCGATGCAAAGGCGAATTTTCAGGCCCTCTTGTTAATGCCTCAAATCCAAATACCTTTTGATTCTTAATATCGACTATCGGTTGATAGACTGGCGTTAAATTCTTTAAGGTAAAAATTGAAAGTAACTCTCGACCTAATGCAGAAGACGACAATTCACCCTTTAGTTGTTCCACGGTAAATAACGTTTCAAAATTTCGACAATCGACCATACCCCACCCTAAGCTCAAGCTTTAAAATACAAGCAGTTCAGTATAAACAGTGATTATTACGATTTTCTAACAGCTGGATGACAGTTTTATAAACCGACCTAAGTGCGTGTTTTTATTGATTTGAAATCAAAAAAGTGGAATAATTATTAATTAGCGCCGATTTGACATTCAGCTTGCGGGCGCATTTATAAGTACGGCTAAAGCGAGGAAATCTCTATTCCCGCCTGTTTTTCCGTACCTCGTTTTTAATAAAAGTATTCTTTTCGAGGAACAATCATGACTAAAACTACAGTATTCACTTCTGAATCCGTTTCAGAAGGCCACCCAGACAAAATCGCCGATCAAATTTCAGATGCGATGTTGGATGCCATTCTTAAACAAGACCCAAAAGCACGTGTAGCGTGTGAAACCTTTGTAAAAACCGGTATGGTGATGTTGGGTGGAGAGATCACAACCGAAGCATGGGTTGACCAAGAAGAGTTGGTACGTAACGTCGTCAAAGAGATCGGTTACGATCACGGCGATTTAGGGTTTGACGGTGAAACCTGTGCCGTGCTTTCATCTATTGGTAAACAATCGCCAGAAATCGCAATGGGGGTTGATGACACTGACGAACACGAACAAGGAGCTGGTGACCAAGGTCTCATGTTTGGTTACGCATCAAATGAAACCGACGCCCTCATGCCAGCACCTATTCACTACGCACACCGTTTAATGGAACGTCAGGCAGATGTTAGAAAATCAGGTTTGCTATCCTGGTTAAGACCGGATGCTAAAAGTCAGATTACTTTACGTTATGAAAATGGCTTGCCTGTTGCAATTGATGCCGTGGTTTTATCAACACAGCACAACCCGGAAATTGATACGGATACCTTACGTGAAGCCGTAATGGATGAAATCATTAAACCAGTCCTACCTGAAGAGTGGTTACATAAAGATACTCTATACCACATCAACCCCACAGGACGTTTTGTAATTGGTGGCCCTGTGGGTGATGCAGGTTTAACGGGTCGTAAGATCATTGTTGATACTTACGGTGGTATGGCACGTCACGGTGGTGGTGCCTTCTCTGGTAAAGATCCATCAAAGGTCGATCGCTCTGCTGCTTATGCAGGACGCTATGTCGCTAAAAACATCGTGGCTGCAGGCTTGGCAGATAAATGTGAAATTCAAATTTCCTACGCGATTGGTGTGGCAGAGCCAACCTCTATTAGCATTGAAACATTCGGTACTGAAAAAGTGGCGATAGACTTAATTGAAAAACTGGTTCAAGAGCATTTTGATTTGCGCCCGAAAGGTTTAATTGCGATGCTGGACTTATACCGCCCTATCTATCAAAAAACTGCTTCATATGGACATTTTGGCCGAGAACTACCTGAGTTTACTTGGGAAAACACCGATAAAGCCGATGCTTTAAAAGCGGATGCAGGTTTGTAAGCCAAAGCAATACAAACAACAGACAAAATAATAGAATTGAAACTGACCAGGCCTGGTCAGTTTTTAAAACCGAAAACAAGGTTTATAGAATGAAGTCTCAACAAAAATATGCACAGAAATTAAGTTTAGAGTTTTTTCCACCCAGAACCGATAAAGGCATGGAAAAATTAAAGACCGTTATTGAAGGATACGGTGCCATTCAACCAGAATATATGTCTGTGACCTATGGTGCGGGTGGTACAACCCAAGAAAAAACCTTAGAAACGGTTCGCTATATTCAAGAGAATACCGAGTATGATGCCGCTCCTCACTTAACCTGTATTGGTGCGTCACAAGAGAGTGTGATTGAGCTATTAGACACCTATGAAGCGATGGGAATTAACCGTATTGTGGCACTGCGTGGTGACTTGCCTTCAGGCATGATGGATCCAGGTGAGTTTAAATATGCCAGCGACTTGGTCGCGTTTATTAAGAAGGAACGTGGTGATAAATTTCATTTAGAAGTCGCCGCTTACCCAGAAACGCATCCACAAGCACGCAACTGCGACATTGGTCTAAAATGGTTTAAGCACAAGGTTGACCAAGGGGCTGACTCTGCCATTACTCAGTATTTCTACAATATAGATAGCTACCTGTACTTTATTGAAAACTGTGAACGCAACGGTATTGATCTACCGATCATTCCAGGTATTATGCCCATCACCAACTATGAAAACCTAATCCGTTTTTCTGAAGGCTGTGGCGCAGAAATTCCACGTTGGTTAAAGTGTCGCTTAGAAAGTTTTGAAGATGATAAAGCCAGCCTAATGGCGTTTGGACAAGAAGTCGTCACAGAACTGTCGCAAAAGTTATTGGATGCTGGCGCACCTGGCATTCACTTTTACAGCATGAATCAACTTGAACCTTGTTTACAGATTGCTCAATCTCTAACCTTCAAAGGTAAATAAGTAAAAGGTAACCGCCATGCGCATTCCTAGACTCTACCTGGCAGGCGATTATGTCGCTGGCGAGGTCATGACCTTAACCAAAGATCAGGCTCATTATGTCTTAACGGTGTTAAGGTTAAAAAACCAACACATCGTTGATGTCTTTAATGGTCTGGGATTACAGGCGCGTGGCACCTTAATTGTCACCAGCCGTCGTAGTGCCGACCTATGCATTGAAAGCCTTTCAGAACCGCAAACGGAATCGGCACTCAACACAATATTAGTGCAAAGCATTTCACGTGGTGATCGCATGGACACCAGCATTCAAAAAGCGGTTGAACTGGGCGTGACTCAGATTCAACCCATCTTTAGTGAACGCTGTGAGGTCAAACTCAACGCTGACAAGATCGAAAAGCGCCGTTCACAATGGCAAAGCATTGCCATCAGTGCTTGTGAACAAAGTGGTCGTTGCAAGGTTCCAGAAATCTTACCCATTCAACCCTACCAGGCCTGGTTGGAATCCATAAAAGATTCCAACGCCTTTGGTTTGGTTATGGATCCGTATGCGGAACATAATTTACAGACGGTGCCTCAGCCTGAATCAGATAAAGCAATCTATCTATTGGTTGGTCCAGAAGGCGGATTAACCGAACAAGAAGTTCAACAGGCCACCTCACACGGCTTAACCCCCATTCAACTTGGCCCACGCGTACTACGAACAGAAACAGCGGGTCCAGCTATTTTGGCTGGTTTGCAACTGCTTTGGGGCGACTTATAACCCTATCAATAAAAAAAACACTCAAACTCAACCATTTAAAAACAATATCTAATTCTATTAATGCAAATTAACTGGTAATATTTAAGAGTATTTTTCAATTCAAATAAAGTCCTCTATGCTGCTAAACCCTATGTTCAAATTAGTGTTTATATTGCTACTGTTTCTAAGTAGTTGGCAAAGTGTCTCCGCTCAAACTGAAACCTCTCCCGAACCTGAACTTGAAAAAGTCACTCTGCAACTTAAATGGTTACACCAATTCCAATTTGCGGGTTACTATGCCGCCAAATTAAAAGGTTTTTATGAGGCTGAAGGCTTAGAGGTTGAGATAAGGGAACGTGACCTACATCAAAATAATATTCAGCAAGTCATTGATGGCGAAGCACAATATGGTGTGTCAGATAGCATACTACTACTCTACCAAGCTCGAAAAGAGCCTGTGGTTATCGTAGCCCCGATCTTTCAACACTCCCCACAAGTCTTAGTCACGCTAAAATCTAGCGGCATTGATAGCCCCTATAAACTGGACAATAAAGACATTGCCTTCTATAACAAAGATACGGATGGCTTTAATTTACTGGCCATGTTTGAGCAAATTGGCATCAAACCTAAGTTAGAGCGAATTAAACTCAAAACCGACCCCGGTATTTTAGTACGTGGTGAAGTACTGGCTTATCCAAGCTATTTATCAAATGAACCTTACTTTTTACAAAAGCAGGGATTCGATATTAATATCATTCGCCCAATGAACTTCGGAATCGACTTTTATGGCGACATGCTCTTTACCAATAAAAAAGAGGCTCAAGAGCACCCTGAACGTGTCGAAAAATTTAAACGTGCCACTTTAAAAGGTTGGCGCTATGCCCTTAAGCATAAGTTAGAGCTAGCACGATACATTAAACAAAACCTAAATAGCAATAAAGAGCTTGGCCACCTTCTGTATGAAGCCAATGCCATTGAAGAGGTCATTGCGGCAAGCTCTGTTCCAATTGGAAGTTTAGACCAAGGTCGCCTGCAATACATTCAGAACTTATTTAAAAAACACGGCTTAATCGACAAGCGCCTGCCTTTAGAACGAGGAATATTCCGGCCAGAAAAGAAAAATATCGAATTTAGTGAAGTCGAATTAGCCTGGATCAAGCAGCACCCAGTCGTAAAAGTTGCGGTGGATAATGCATGGAGACCGATTGAATACGTCAGTGAAGAGAATGGGTTCACCGGAATCGCTGCTGGCTACCTTAACTACCTCTCTAATAAAACAGGTATTGACTTTCAACCCGCTCAAGACCTCAATTGGTCTGAAGCAGTCAATAAAATGAAATCTCAGGAGTTGGACATGTATTCAGCGGTGATTAACACGCCTGAACGTCGTCAATATACTCGCTATACCGAACCTTATATCAAATTCCCTATGATGATCGCAACCCAAAAAGGCGAACCTTTTATTGATAATATGAAACGTCTAAAAAGCAAAGTGGTGGCCGTGGTAAAAGACTATGCCTCACAAGAAAACATGTCAAAACACTACCCAAATATTGAATTGTTGCTCGTCAAAACAGCCAATGAGGGGTTAGAAGCGGTTTCTCAAGGTAGGGCTTATGCCTATATTGATAATCTTGCTGTCATCAGCCATTCAATCCAATCAAATAATCTCACCAATATTCAAATTACGGGTGAAACTCCGTTCAGAGCAGACATCGCTATGGCCATTCGTAAAGACTGGCCAGAACTTCGCAGTATCATTCAAAAAACCCTTAACGGTATGAGTGAAGAGACTCGAAGCAAGCTTACCGATCCTTGGCTTAAGGTCTCTTATAAAAAAGAGTTTGAGTGGCAGACTCTGATCACTATTTTAGTGCCTCTCACTCTAATAATAATCATAATATCAATCTACACCCGTCGTTTACGTAGCGTTAATAAAGACTTAATTGCCACCCAACAACAATTAACGCACTCCAATAAAAGTTTAGAAAAACTTTCTGAAACTGATTACCTAACCGGTTGCTACAACCGTAGCTATATCGATAGAATCATGAAACAAGAAACGCTGAGAACCAAGCGTTATGACGGCTCCTTAAGCCTGATTTTGATTGATTTAGACGACTTCAAAAAAGTAAATGATACTTACGGTCACTTGGTTGGGGATGAAGTTCTGATTAGCACCGCAAATTGGATTCAATCTACCATTCGAGAAACCGATGCCTTTGGCCGTTGGGGGGGAGAAGAATTTGTTTTAATCTGTCCAAATACTGGTTTGCAGCAAGCAGAGAATATCGCTGAAAAAGTCCGTATGGGCATTGCTCAACACAGCTTTTCCCATAACATTCAACAAACGCTCAGTATTGGGGTAACGGAATACCAGGTCAATGAAAGCACCGACAACTGGATTTCAAGAACCGATAAGGCACTATACGAAGCCAAACATCAGGGCAAAAATCGAGTCTCTATTGGCTTAACACCCTATAGAGAAAAGGCCATGCGGTTAAGCTCATAAGTTTTATCGCAGCTTCCTGTCAGAGCGGTATAATATCTTTTTCGCGACAACCGCTTCTAATCAGTCCTAGTAGACTTGTTGTAATAAAACTCAAAAAGTGAAATCTATGCCGTCAACCAATCAAGTCCCTCATTTACAAACTGCATTAACAGGCCCTTTACTTGAACTGGAAAAGCATCTGCTTGACCAGAGAACGGAGATCGAATCTTGGTTCCGAAAGCAGTTCAGTGCCACACCGGCCCCCTTTTATGCCTCTGTAGACTTACGAAATGCGGGCTATAAGTTAGCGCCGGTTGATACCAACCTATTTCCGGCTGGATTTAACAACTTACATACTGATTTACGCCCATTAGCGGTTCACGCAGCACAAAATGCCGTAACCCAGGCCTGTCCAATTACCGATGGCGTTTTAATCATCCCAGAAAATCATACTCGTAACACTTTCTACTTAGAGAACGTATTCTCTCTGAAAAATATTCTAGAGACTGCGGGTTATGAGGTTCATATTGGCTCTTTGTTAGAAGATTTAGAAACGCCAATGGACATTGAACTGCCATCAGGTAACGTTCTTACCCTAAAGCCACTATTACGTGAAAACGATAAAGTAGGCGTTGAAGGCTTTTTCCCTTGCGCCGTGTTGTTAAACAATGATCTATCAGGCGGTCGTCCAGAGGTGTTGGAGAACCTAGATCAAGTTCTGCTTCCGCCAATGGAACTTGGTTGGGCAGATCGCTATAAAACGGAACACTTTGAACACTATGCAGAAGTCACTAAAACCTTTGCTGAACTGATTGACATTGATCCTTGGCTAATCACCCCCACTTCTATTCCTTGTGGGCCAATCAACTTTAAAGAGCGCACCGGGTTAGAAGAACTTGCAGAAGCGGTTAACAGTGTTCTAGAAGAGACTAAAAACTATTATGAAACACATGACATTGGTTGCAAACCATTTGTAATCGTCAAGTCTGACAGCGGAACCTACGGCATGGCCATTATGTCTGTCGACAGTCCGGAAGATATTCTGAACTTAAACCGTAAACAACGTAACAAAATGGCCTCTGTAAAAGAGGGATTACACGTTGAGCAAATGCTGGTGCAAGAGGGTGTTTACACTTACGAAACCATTGAAGAAGCCGTAGCAGAACCGGTGGTGTATATGGTAGGAAGCCATGTGATTGGTGGATTCTACCGAGTGCATACCGGTAAAACGGCTACCGACAACCTGAACTCTCCAGGCATGCATTTTGAACCGCTCTCTTTTGAAGAGTCTTGTGTGTTACCCGATGAACATCAAGCACCCGATGCCTCTCCAAACCGCTTCTATGCCTATGGTGTAATCGCACGTTTAGCGTTGTTGGCGGCGGCACGTGAGATTGCAGCGGCCAAAGATCAAAATTAACCG
>JAYENR010000137.1:0-1954 GCA_034722175.1 Pseudomonadota bacterium
AGAGAATCCGTAGCCTCTTTGTCTTATAAAAACAAATACCCAGTAGCAAAAGACCAGCATGCCATTTTGCGTTTGCGCCAACTGTTTGCTCAGGCTATACATTATCCTTTGGCTGAAAATCACCCCATTGTGTATGGTCTTGATACGACAAATTGGTCTAAACCAGACGTCTTGAAGGAAAATATCGGTAATGATGATTACATGGTATTTTTACATGGTACGACTTGGGAGACCAAGTATTGGCCAGAAACGTATTGGATTGATTTGCTGAAAAAGGTGCAAGCTCAAGGTTTAAAAGTGGTTTTACCTTGGGGGAGTGATGAAGAGCAGCAACGTGCTTTGCGCATTGCGAGTCATTCTCAAAGTGGACAGGCTTGGGTGCCTGCACAGCCATTAACTTTAAACACGGTTGCGCAGATTTTAAACTTTGCTAAAGGTGTCGTGTCGGTGGACACTGGGCTATCTCATGTAGCGGCCGCATTAGAAGTACCTATGGTCGTTTTGTACCGTGTTACCGATCCTAAACTCGTAGGAGCGGATGGTTCAAAGGTGACACGTTTGGCATCGCCATGCGCACCAAGTTATATCAAAGAGTTTTCTAACCAAGAGCAAGCCCTGGAGTCTTTGCAAGGCTTAAGCGTCAAAACTGTTTTTGATAACCTTTTAGAAAAGCTTAAGGGATAGGACATATGAAATCCATTGTCTTTTTTGCTGCAAGTCGCGATCAGCTCAGATACTTTTCGGAACTCACTAAGAATTTATCAATTGGAAGTGACGTTGTTTGGCACAAAGCGCTTGTTAGGCCATGTCTCTTTGTAAAACTTCCAGGTTCTGAACTTACGAAACAAGCGAAACTGTTAACGAAAAGAAAACAAAATAGCCGTAAAGGACGACATTACCCTAAATATATCTGGCCTATATTTACTTCTTTATCTTTTGTACAGGCGTGTTGGTTATATGCTGTTTATATTGCTTGGCTAAAAAAGTTACCTTCGGATACGGTTGGTGTTTGGAATGGCAAAAAATTTCGACAGGCTATTTTGGTTGTTGCGTTAAAAACCATGCATAAAAAAACCATATTCTTTGAGACAGGTCCTTTACCAGGTGTGTCTGCCATTGATCCACTTGGTGTTAATTTTTATAGCTCTATTCCTAATAATGTTGAGTTTTATTTAAATAGACCTATGTCAGACGATACACAAAATACGTCTAGTATTCCACAGGCTACCAGGCCTGGTAGCCTGCCCAAAAACTATATTTTGGTTCCGTTCCAAGTGGTTGAAGACAGTAATATATATCTGCATTCACAATGGATACGCAATATGCGTCAACTGTTCACATTATGCCAGCGCTTGAGTAAAGTGTTGGGAGAAGGTGTGACCTTTGTCTTTAAGGAACATCCATCCTGTAATGAAAGCTATGAAGATTTGAGGAAATTACAGTCGCCGCAATTACAGTTTGTTTATGATGTAAGTACCCCCATTTTAGTAGAGTATGCAAAGGCGATTATGACCGTGAATTCAACGGTTGGTATCGAGGGATTGATAGCTCGTAAAAAAGTATTTGTTTTGGGTGATGCTTTGTTTGGTATTGAGGGGATTAGTTACCCTGTGAGTTCTGAGAAAGCGTTGCTAAATTTGTTGTTAAATCTGGATAGCCTTGAAATTGATGAAATAGCCATTTCGAGTTTTATTGATTACCTAAAAAACGATTACGCCATCCCTCAAAATGCTATGAAGAAGCCTGATAAAGAGCATTGGCTTGCCGCTGATCAGCGATTACAGCTTTTGCTTGATGATAAAACTGATGAAGCGCTCAAGTTGAAGTATTGAGCCAGAAGATATGAGCTTGCATACCAATAAAACACTCTACCTTCCTTCAACACCTTTGAATGTGTTAGTCAGTTGCGCAGTGGCTGTTCATAAACAAGGCCTGCAGGAAACCCGTGAGCTTG
>JAYENR010000138.1:0-11235 GCA_034722175.1 Pseudomonadota bacterium
TGGCGGATGAATATTCAATGATTACACGTCGTCAAGAGCCGGGGATTATTACTGGAAAACCTCTGCATTTGAATGGGTCGGTTGGGCGAGTCAGTGCCACGGGTCAAGGGGCGTTATTTACACTTAACGAGTATTTCCGTCATTTAGGAAGTGATGTCAATCAAACCACCATTGCGGTTCAGGGCTTTGGTAATGCAGGCTATCACTTTGCACGTCTGGCTCAAAAAATGGGATATCGAATCGTGGCAGTCTCAGATTCAAAAGGCGCAATTCACGACCCTAAGGGCTTGAATGTGACGGATGTTCATCAGTTTAAACAAGAAAATAATGAACTGGCTTCCGTGTACTGCGATGGTTCCGTTTGCAATATGCTGGACTTTACGACCATGAGCAATAAAGCGTTGCTTGAATTAGATGTAGACGTGTTAGTGTTGGCTGCTATGGAGAACCAGATTACTCAGTTGAATGCCGATAACATTAAAGCTCATACTATTCTAGAGATTGCAAACGGTCCGGTGACACCGCAAGCAGATGAAATTCTAGAGAAACGAAATACGGCTATTATCCCCGATGTTCTGGCTAATGCAGGTGGGGTAACGGTGAGTTATTTTGAGTGGGTACAGAACCAAGCGGGCTACTATTGGGAAGAAAAGGAGGTTCACGATAAACTCAAAAAAATCATGACTAGAGAGTCGAATTTAGTTTTTGATCTATCTCAGCGTTACGGTTGTTCTTTAAGAACCGCCGCCTATATTCATGGCGTTGATCGTTTAGCAGGTGCGATTGATCAACGTGGTAATCGTAAGCTGTTTAGTAAGCATTCATAGCCCCCTGAAAATAAATGAGATTGAACAGTAAAATCAAATCCTCGCTACTTATAAGGTAATAATAAATTTGATGAATGTAGGCTTGGAAATTTTTTATCGCGTTGTTAATATGCAACATTAGTTTTCAGAGTGATTAGGATTTATGGCAACAGAATGGTGGACTAAAGAGCGGTGTGATGCCGAAGGGTTTTGTTATCACGAGTTAGATGTTGCTGGTAATATTTTGGATGTTAACCAGGCCTGGTTAGATTTAGCTGGCATTCAAAAAGCAGATGTTCTTGGGCGTTTTGCAGGTGAATTTGTTACTTCTGATACCTTTCAAAATATTGAGCGTAATTTTCCGATTCTGAAAGATTACGGTGAAGTGGACAATGTCTACTTTAAGTTTCTTGCTCCAAATAAAAATGCAACCGATGTATTACTGAATGGACGTTCAGAGTATGATGAATCGGGTAATTTCATTAAAACGCACTGTCGTTTCTCACCGCTTGAGCGCTTTACTTCAAACCCTCACCAGTTAGCCGAGTTTGTTGAGAGGCTTGACCAGTCAAACGAAAAACTAAGAGATGAAAAGAACTATTTAAACTGGGTGCTCAATTCACTTAATAACTTTGTTTTAATTGTTTCCGATAACCAAATCACTAGAGCCAATAAATCGATTCTTGATTTTTATGCCAGCCAGACGCTCGCTGAATTTAATCAAAAACTACCAGAAGCGTTTCAGAAACAACTGCTTGATGTGGTGGCGACCCAGTGCCAGAAGTGCATATTAAGTGGCGAGCCGTGTTTTGAGTTAACAAATCCGATAACTAAACAGGTTCATCTGTTTGATTGCAATGTGCATGCTATTCAGAATACGGACAGTGAAAATGTCGTTATCCTGACCGATATTACCCATTCTGTTGATGTTCATAATCAATTAAAGCATCAACAATCCCTCTCTGATCAGTATTTAGATGTGGCTAAAGTGATGATGGTCGCTTTAGATTCAGAAGCTCAAATTAGCATGATCAATCAAGCCGGTTGCGATATTTTAGGGTATTCGCAGCAAGAGCTGATTAGTCAAAACTGGTTTGATATGATCATCGATGTCGAAGATACCCGCCCTTTAAAACGTTATTTTAAATCTCTTATGAAAGGTGATGAACAAGTCAGTGAAACCCATGAAAATGAGGTTTGCACGAAATCGGGTATGAAACGTCTGTTGTCTTGGAAGAATGCCATCTTAAAAGATCGTTTGGGTCGTGTGACGGGGCTGATCTCCTCAGCAGAAGACGTGACTGACTTGAGAAAATCGCAAGATGAACTGAAATTTTTAGCACATCATGATGTATTAACTGGACTGGATAACCGTAAATCTTTAGAGATTCGATTAGATCAAGCATTAAAAAATGCACATCGACATGGCTCTTTAGTCGCGGTTTGTTTTATCGATTTAGATAACTTTAAAACCATTAATGACAGCTACGGTCATGACGTTGGGGATGAATTACTCATTGCTGTAACAAAAAGAATCCAAGAGACGTTACGCGAAAACGACATTCTAGCCCGTTTTGGCGGGGATGAGTTTGTGGTGGTGTTAGAAGAGATTAAGCATCAGCATGAAGTTTCCATGATTGTGAAAAAACTCATTGCCGCATTCAATCAACCGCTCTCTTTTGCACACCTGTCAATGATCATGACGATGAGCTTAGGCGTCAGTGTCTATCCTGATGACGGTCTAGAGTGTAATACTCTGTTTCAAAATGCAGACACGGCGATGTATGAAGCTAAAAACAAGGGTAAGAACCAGTTTGCGCTTTACAATTTTGAGATGTCGATCGCTAACCAAAAACGAGCTGTGTTGCAGCAAGAGTTAATGGTTGCCGTCCATGAACAGCAGTTTGTGGTGTTTTATCAACCTCAATTAGATCATCAAAATAAGAAGGTGGTTGGGGTTGAAGCGTTGGTACGCTGGCAACACCCTGAAAAGGGTTTGATTGCCCCTGATGAATTTATTGGTTTGGCGGAAGAGGTAGGATATATCGTTCCAATTGGCAAACACGTTTTGCGTCAGGCCTGTTTGGATATTAAAAGTTTGCATGACCAACAGCTGTTTGATGGCTATGTTTCGGTGAATATTTCAGGTGTTCAGATTGATAGTGAACTGTTTTTTAGTACCGTTGAAGAGATTTTGCAAGAGACCAATATTAAGCCTTCTATGCTTGAGGTGGAAATTACTGAATCTGTGGTGATGACCAACCCTGATCGCTGGATTTCTCTGTTTAAGAATCTTAAATCCATTGGGCTTAAGATTGCGATTGATGATTTTGGCACGGGGTATTCATCTTTAAGTCAGTTGAGCAAATTGCCACTTGATAAGCTTAAAATTGATAAGTCTTTTGTGAAAGATCTGCCACATGACGATAAAGCACGTTCGGTTGCCCAAGCGATTATTAATTTATCACATAGCATGAATATGGAAACTTTAGCAGAGGGGGTGGAAACACACGAACAAAACCAGTATCTAAATGATCAGAATTGTTCGATAGGCCAAGGCTATCTATTTGCTCGGCCGATGCCATTAGAAGAGCTAAAGGACTGGTTAAAAAGTTATGTTCACACGGACTTGAGGGATTCTGCTTAGCTTATTTAAACGAGGTGAAAACCCTTTTTAAAAACTAAGCAGGCCTGATCAAACTTAAATACAAAGTGTTCTTAATAGCTTTTAGCTAAAAACAAAGCGCTTTCTAGGCTCAAACACACCGCCATAAAGCCTGATTTATGGCAAAATATACTGTCCGTTAGGCCACTGACTTCATTTAACTCTTTGTCCCGTAAGCCACGAAAACGCTCTGGTAAATGATTTTCTTTGGTATTACAAAACACGCCAAATTGATCTTCACTTCTTGGGTAAACCACACGCTTAATCTCTGGATGAGAACGAATAAAGTCTTTAAAAGGCAGGTTTTTATCTAAGATCAAAACTCCTTCTTCAACGGTTTTGGCATACTCTTCTAATTCAACAACAACCTCCGCTTCTTTGATCGCTGCTTTAATAAAATTGTTTAGAATATCAGTGGTAAATTCAAGTGCTTTTTTAAAGGCTTCTTCCTGTTTCTCAGGTTCGTCAGACGATTCATTCATCATCGCAATTAACAGTGAAACAGAAGGGCGTGGGTCTTCTGAAAAGACGCCGTTATCCACCGCATCGATATCGCTAATCAGCTTTTGATCTACCCATTGAGTGGCAAAGTTGGTTTCGTATTCACCTTCTAACCCTTTGGCTGCAAAGATACGACTTGCATAATGACGCCAGATCAAACCCGCAGTGGCAAAGGGGGTGCCGTCTTCTCGTTCTTCGGTAAAACTGTTTTGGTGATGATCAAAACGCAAAGTAGCGGGATCGTATTCTGCACCCACATCTAACACAATATCGGCCTGCTTAATGATCTCTTCATCACGGGTACGGGTGATCTCATGCTCTTCAACCATTAACACCATAGAGGTGGCAAAAACTTCATCGGCGTGAAAGCGTCCAGAGTGAGTAACGAGCATGTGAGAATCCTTATGAGAGTGATCTTTTAATAATCTGACTATGGTATCGCATTATTAAAGAGACGTTAGATGAATAAAGACGAGTTTAGGTGTTTAATCCTTTATTAAATAGCTCAATACCGTATTTAACCAATTGTTAAAATGCGGGCATTGTTTTTATATGGTTTCATATTGATGCTTAATCAAATTTCGTTTAAAACCCCTGCGGATCAACAAGCTCAACGTCTCTTCCATGGACGAGGTCATGCCTATCCAGGTTTTGAACATGTCTCAATTGATTGGTTAGCACCTGTTGCTTTAATTACGCTCTATAAAACAGAAACGGCAGAACAAGTTTTAGCTTTAGCCAAGCGCTTGTTTACCGATATTCCGAATTGTCAGTCTGTTCAAGTTCAGTACCGTTATTTACAGCAAGCGCCTTTTGAATTGTTGTTAGGCGAAGCGTTAGCGCAAACCGTGGTAGAAGAGCACGGCCTAAAATATCAGATATCTTTAGGTCGCGCTCAGAATACGGGATTGTTTTTAGATATGCGAAACGGTCGTCACTGGGTACAGCAACACGCAAAAGATAAAAAAGTATTGAACCTATTTGCCTATACCTGTGCGTTTTCGGTCGCGGCTTTAGCAGGAGGGGCAAGCAAAGCCGTAAATATCGATATGAGTCGAGCCTCATTATCGACCGGGCGTGACAATCACCGTTTAAATAAACAAGACACGGCCAAGGTGAAGTTTGAAGGCGTGGATATTTTCAAATCCTTTGGTCGCATTAAAAAACATGGCCCTTATGATTTGCTGATTTGTGATCCGCCTTCGTTTCAAAAGGGCAGTGTGGATATTAAGCGTGACTACAAAAAGATTATTCGTCGAATTCCTGAATTTATGAATCCGGGTAGTGAGTTGATGTTATGCCTAAATTCGCCAGATTTAGATGATGTCTTTCTACAACAAACGGTGGCAACCGAATGTCCAGATTGTGAATTGATTGAAATGATTCATCCGCCAGAGGTTTTTGTTGAAGCCATGCAGGGCAAAGGTTTGAAGGTTCAAATTTATCGTTTTAATCCAACTGAACAGGCCTGTTCAGAATGTTAGATAGTCAAAATATCCAATGCCCATATTGTTGGGAAACCTTTGAGATAGTGGTGGATCCATCAGAAGAGCATCAAGAGTACATTGAAGACTGTTTTGTCTGTTGTCGTCCGATCCATCTGATTGTTGAAATTGATGAGGTGGGAGATGCCCATATTCAGGCATTGACTGAAGATGAAGACATGTATTAGGCAACCAAACTCTCACTAAAAAAAATAATTAACTTTTTCTAATATCTATTTTTTTTATTTATTTGATTACTTTTTTGAATTCGTATTTTGCACGGTATTGGTGTAAAAATAGAGTCTATAACCAAGTAAAACAACTGGTTATTAAATATACATCGAGTTTAGGAGGTTGTTATGTCGAACATAGCAGTGAATCAAATGACTCATGACCATTACACATCAAGCAGCGAACATATTGTTTCTAGATATGTCTCGATTGCTGACATTGGGCAGTGGTTAAAAAAAGGTTGGATTGATATTGCCAACGCACCCGTTGAGTCTGTATTTTATGGGTTAATCATGAACTTTTCCGTCATGTTGGTCTATTTTTATTTTATTAATCAACCTATTATGATGTTTAAAGCCGCGACATTTTTTGTGATGTTATCGCCGTTTTTAGCAACAGGTCTGTATGCGGTCTCTTGTCAACTCTCCAAAGGTGAACGGCCGAATTTAGTTCGCTCTATGTCTGCTTGGAAACGCAGTCCAACTGAGTTTGCTTTATTTGCCTTATCGTTAGGGATCATTATTGCAATTTGGTCAAGGGTTGTCCCTTTGATCGCCGCTGTGATAGGTTCCAATAGCTTATTGATTGTAAATCCCGAAGCAGGAATGATGGGGTTTTTATTATCTGAAGCCGGTCAGACCTTTATGTTGTTCTTTATGCTGACGGCAATATTACTTAGTGCCTTTGTCTTTATGATCAGTGTTGTAACTGTGCCACTACTGTTACGAGATACAAAAGTGGGCGTGATCTCAGCGATGATCTTAAGTTTTCAGGTGGTGATGGAAAACAAAAAAGTCATGGCCGTTTGGGCGCTTATTATCGGTGTATTACTTGCCGTGGGGATTTTAACGTTAGGTATTGCCATGATTGTTGTCATGCCACTGTTAGGTTACGCCAGTTGGCACGCATTTAACGACCTAATTGAAGTGGACGATGACGTGAAAGAGTTATCACTTTGACTTTGTTAACGTATAAACGAGACAAAAAAAGGGGCGTAAGCCCCTTTTTTTATGGATATTCACAAGCTATGTTCAATAGCTTATGAAGTAAATTTGGTGGAGGTGGGCGGAATCGAACCGCCGTCCGGAAAGCATCCATCTAAAACTCTACATGTTTATTTGGTCTATTAATTTAACTTAAATGCTGCCCGACCAGCAGGGATCACATTAAGCGAGTTTGTTAAGTTTAATAACCAGCTACCCAAACACGCAGTGGTTACGATTCCGTATAAGTCGATACAGAGCTGGGGGCTACGAACAACTGGCCCAGTCTGCACAAGCGGGATTAAGCCGCTAGAGCGTAGTTATCGTCGTTTGCAACTATAACAAAATGAAATTAGGATTTACGTGCATCATTCAGGCACGACATGCATTCTAAACTTCAGTCTCCCCGTCGAAACCAGTACACCCCCAAAAGAGTTGTGTTGTTTGACGTTGTTTAAATTCTCACCAGGCCTGTTTAGTTACCAGAATTGAATTTAAACGAGAGAAATCATTATTTAAAATAAATAAGATTTCCAAATTTTCAAAGAACTCAGCATGATTATGGTTGTTAAACACCGTTTTAATCAGCTTGCGTATTATATAGGGTTTCCAGCCTAATAATTCAAGATTGTTAGTGAACTATTTAAAAGTTTTAACGTTATCGAGTCATTTTCATAATACGTTGTTTATCACGATTCCACTCACGATCTTTTTCAGTGGCACGCTTGTCGTGCAGTTTTTTACCTTTAGCTAAACCAATATCACACTTGACCTTACCGCCTTTGCTCCAGTGCATATTTAACGGCACAATGGTCATACCATCACGCTCAACTTTACCCATTAAGCGTTCTAGTTCACGGCGATGTAACAGCAGTTTACGTAAACGCAAGGGGTCATGCGGCGTATGGGTTGAGGCAGTAATTAACGGTTGAATTTGTGCACCAAACAAAAAAGCTTCATTGTTTTTTAATAAAACGTAGCTCTCTTTGATATTGACCTTACCTTCACGGATACTCTTAAGCTCCCAACCCTCTAAAGACAGTCCAGCTTCAAGCACTTCTTCAATAAAGAAGTCGTGACGCGCTTTTTTGTTTTGGGCGATCTGGTTGGACGTATCTGCTTTTTTTGCTTTTTTCTTAGCCATAGCGGGGAAGGTAACCGTAAATTTACAATATGAAAGGAGGCATTATAGCAGTCAAATGCGGTGCATCAAACTGCTGAAGAGGGCGATTTATAAATCAATCGTTTAATTGACGTTTGCTGATGCAAAAATCGATGACTTCTTCTGGTACAAAATTTTGCATGCGTGGAATATCTAACGTGAAGGTTCGATCTTCAGCATTACGACCGTCGAGTTCAAAGACTAAAGGACTTTGCTGTTTAAAGGCTCTGTTTAACAGTTCAAAAGCGTCTTCAGCTTCTGAACTATTGCTGGCTTTGCGGAACTTAGGCATCTCGATATAGTTGAAGGTAAAGTGAAAACTCATGCCTAGCAGGCCTGATGACTTTTCAATATCGGTTTTAAAGAGTTTGCTCAAATGAATATTTTGCCCGCCCACAGAGATGTCCATGCTTTCTGAATCGCCTTCGGTAATGATCTCTAAATCATGCTTGGTGTCGTAGATATAGCCATGTTTGGCAAACTTTTTAGAGGCATTGGCCAGTTCACCGTCGTCATCTTTAAGGTTGTTTTCTTGTTCTAAAAACTGTACCGAGAAATTGGTAAAGAAAGGGCGACAGCGAAAAAAGAACGCAGCTTGTTGACGGTAACCTTTTGGAATGTATAGGATATTGGCATCTTCCACTTCATCACTAAAATCGTCCACCGTGTAAGAGACGACAAAACTGTCTTTTAAAAGCCCGTTACTTGGGTTTTCAATGAGCTTTTCATCCCCAGCCCATGCCTGACTACATAAAAGGGATAGGCTGATTAATCCGACTAGTTTTTTGAATGTTTTCATGGTCTCATCCACTGTGTTTGCATCGATTATAACCGAAGCACGCTAAAATTCAGTGAATGCGATTCGCTTTGGTATAATTTGTCGCAGATTTCGATTTCAGTCTGTCCATTTTATTTGAATAGGCCTTCATACTCCCTTTCTGGGGGTGCTTAAATGAGTTAACGAGCTTTTATGAAAAAGATTACACGTACCGCTTTACTGCCTTACTCCGCCAAACAAGTGTTTGATTTGGTGAACGATGTGGCGTCGTACCCAGAGTTTTTACCTTGGTGTGGCGGGTCTGAAGTCTTGTCTGAAACGGATTCAGAGATGAACGCCAAGGTGACCATTGCGAAAGCGGGCATTAAACAGACCTTTGAAACTCGTAATCATCTGGTTCAAGGTCAACGTATTGAAATGCATTTGGTGGATGGGCCTTTCAAAAGCCTACGTGGGGAGTGGGAGTTTAAAGTGTTGGATGTCGACGCTTGTAAAATTCTGTTTGAAGTAGAGTTTGAAGTCAGCAGCGGCATTTTAAATGCTGCGATTGGCCCGATCTTTGAACAGATTGCCAATACGTTGGTTGATTCGTTTTGTGAACGTGCTAAACAAGTTTATTAATTGGAGAGGCGTATGAAAATTGAAGTGGCCTATGCGTTATTAGAAGAACAGTTTTTATATGTTGAAGAAGTGGAAGAGGGCTGTACGGTTGAAGCCGCTTTGGCGCAATCTAAATTGTTGCAAGAGCATCCGGGTATCAATATTGATAAGGTTGGCATTTTTGGCAAAATGGTCAATAAAGATCAGGTGTTGCGGGAAGGGGATCGAATTGAGGTCTATCGCCCATTAAAAGTGGATCCACGAGATCGTCGTCGTAAAGACGTTGAAAAAGAGCGAAAAGAGCAGAAGAAGGCGTAAAGAATACGTTTAAAACACAAATAAATCGTTCAAAATAATTCTCAACAGGCCAGCTACTTTCTATGAGGCCTGTTCAAATCCAATTTGATTGATTTCTAACGAATGATTTCCACGGGTTTGTCTGAGACCTCCCACGATTTAATCATTTCATCTTCATCAAAATAGATTGATAAACGTTTTACCGAATCTGGGTGTAAGGTTTTGTCTGTGCTGTAATAGACGTAATCCCAATGATTTGGATTAAAAGGATCTTGACCCAATGGTGGACCAAACAGCTGACGTGTTTGAGCTTTGGTTAAACCTTCTTGAATCAAGCCAATATTTTCTTGAGAAATAATTGTGCCTTGAGTTAGAGGAGCTTTATAAGGTTCTAAAATAGAACAACCACTGATGCCACCAAGTAAGCCGATAGACAGTCCGATTGCCGCTAGTACATGTACTTTTTTGTTTGTTGAAAAGCTACTTTCTGATGTATTTGATGCGGATTTTGTGTTAAGGATTGGAATCATTCTCATTTCTATTCTAGTTGTCCTAAAAATGGTTTATTATACACTCTATTGATTGAAGTGGATGCACCACAATCGCAATAATCAGAAGTATATCATTGAGGTTCAAATGAGTGGAGCGGAGCTAAAAAAAGTAGGTCTAAAAGTTACCTTACCTAGACTTAAGATTTTAGAGATTTTGGAAAGTGCAGGGGACGACCATCACCTGACGGCAGAAGATGTCTATAAAATCTTATTAGAGCAGGATGAAGAGGTGGGTTTAGCCACAGTTTACCGTGTTTTAACGCAGTTTGAGCAAGCGGGTATTGTGCGTCGTTTGAACTTCGAAAACAATATCTCAATCTTTGAACTGGATACGGGTGATAACCATGACCACTTGGTGTGTTTAAAAACCAATAAGGTTAAAGAGTTTGTGGATCCGGTGATTGAAGAGCGTATTCAAGAGATTGCCAAAGAGAATGGTTACGACCTTTCTGGCCACAGCTTGGTTATTTATGGCACGCTTAAAGACGACGTGTAACTGCGTTTTATTGCATTAGAAAGCCGCTTAATCGATTTTGATTAAGCGGCTTTTTTAGTTTTATGAGATTGAAAAATAGGCGTTTTAATGCATTCAAGTTATCAGCGTCAGTAAAAGCCAAGTCAACCCTCTTGAATGACGGTCACCTTGGTTACCGCAGTCTGTTTATCAATCTTAAACCACATCTGGCAGTATTCTGTTTGTTCATCGGTTGGCGAGGGATCATCGGAACAACTGCAACCTGCAATAATGCCTTTATAGAACACACCTGTCTTAACGTCTAGGGTTTGATCGGTTTCAACCGTTGCTGAGACCATAACCCGAAACCCATCGGCCAATGCGTAGCTTGACCAGCGTAAACCTTGTTGCAGAGGCAGATCGTAGCCGTTTAAAGCTTCAACCTCTTTGATAAAGGTGGTTTTAAAGTCCTTTTGTGGCCAGGCCTGTAATGATAAGGGGAGTGAGAGGCTCATACAGTGGGATTCCAATTCAGATGCGTCTATTGAAAGCGAAGCGTATTATCTAGGTAATAAAAAACCACTCATTAAATTCAAATGTGAAGTGACCCCAATAAGTTGGACATTTTAGTTAAGTGGCACCTAAGGCCTGATTTCGATATTCTATCGGAGTCAGGCCTTTTAGTTTCACCTTGATTCGTTTTGTATTGTAATACTCAATATA
>JAYENR010000139.1:0-1945 GCA_034722175.1 Pseudomonadota bacterium
TACAGTTAGATAGTGGTGTTGATCCTGATGGCGATATGACGGATGAAGAGTTTGAAGCCTTACTTAATCAACGAGATATGATGGTGTTGGAACTTCAACGGCAGCTATTGCCTCTACGGGTGCTTGACTTTCTTCTGTGGTCAACATATCACGCTGATTCAATAGAGCTTCAAACTCATCATCCGTCATATCCCCATCCGGATCTACACCGGCATCCAACTGTAAACCTGCTTCAGCAGAGTCATCAGGCTCATCCCCCATCATATCTCGTTGATTAAGTAAGGCTTCAAACTCTTCATCCGTCATATCGCCATCAGGATCAACACCACTATCTAACTGTAAAGATGGAGCCGAAGAAACAGCAGCGGCTTGTGGTTCTGGCGCTTGGCCACCTTTTGTTAAGGCATCTAATTCAGCAAGTAAAGCTGGATCATTATCAGGAAGATCCATAACGCCGTTATTTAAGGATTCAATGGAGTCACTAATGACATCATAGGCGCGTAAGATTACATCGGCAGCAGCGGCATCATATGCCACATCACCGTTACGAATTTTATCGAAAACATTTTCAGCTCGATGACACACTTCAATCAATGCCGTAATTCCCAGAAAACCTGCCCCACCTTTAACAGTGTGAAAGCCTCTAAATACTGCATTTAGCAAGTCACGATCATTTGGCGACTGCTCCAAATCAACCAGCTGTTCATTTAGCTGATCGACCAACTCTGTGGCTTCGACTAAAAAGTCCTGTAAAATATCTTCATCCACAACCTGTTCCTCATCTGAGCTATTGCCAAAAGTATTAGCAATCACCATGCCACTGGAAAGTTAACACCCTCACTCGGCCACTAAATACCTAAATCACTTAATAGATCGTCAACATCGTCTTGAGAAGAAACTGTATCTTGTTTAGATTTATCCGTCACATTTGGGCCAAGACCGCGTGCTTCTTCAGCACGACGCTGTTCGTCAGTTTGCACTCTTTCAGGTATTGCATGATAGTCAAATTTTGAACGTTCAATCAGTGCTTTAAGACTCTCTTCTAAATCCGTCATAACATAAATGACTCGGTTTAATACTTGGCCAGTTAAGTCCTGAAATGACTGCGCCATCATAATATTGGTTAGTTCTGAACAGGCCTGGTCAATAGTCGTTTTGGCTAAAGTAAGGGCTTCGGTACTTGAGTCATTACTCAATATTTGACTGACTTGATCTAACAGGCCTAACACTGCTTCGGTCGAGGTTAAAGTTTGCTCACTGGCCTTTTGTGTCTCTTCAATCACATACTGCAATCGCTCTGTCACATCCGGTAGGTCATGTTTGGTATGCAACAAAACTGGCGCATCACAATCCAAGTCATCTAAGGTGTGATGCAGATTCTGTGTGAGTTGATTAAGCTGCTGGTAAAGCTCTGACTCTCTTAACTGAGTCAGTTCATCCAACAAGGAACGGGCCTGATCAGTTTGATCATTTTCAATAGCATTCAATAAATCTTGAACGAGCTGTTTATCAATTTGAGTGGCAAATGTCATCCTATATCCTCTGGTCAAAAAAAAAGCCCCTTGCCGTCAAATTACATTGCGGACATGGAGCTTTTCATCAATCGTACTATTTATAATTAACTCTTTTGTCTTTCGGCAACACGTTCAAATATCTTCTGTATTTTTCCATTTAGTGTTGCCGCAGTAAATGGTTTGACGATGTATCCATCGACACCGGCCTGAGCCGCTTCTAAAATTTGACTTCGCTTAGCTTCCGCAGTGATCAATAAAAATGGGGGACTTTTTAAATAGGCATCCGCTCGAACAAGATGTAGTAATTCAATACCCGTCATTTCTGGCATATTCCAATCACTAACAATAAAATCGTATTTTCCTGATTGAATCAATGGCCAAGCAGTAGCACCATCATCGGCTTCATCGAACTTGGTTTTACCAAGTTTGAT
>JAYENR010000140.1:0-11175 GCA_034722175.1 Pseudomonadota bacterium
GACAATAGCAAGATGGAACCACCTGATCCCATTTCGAACTCAGAAGTGAAACGTCTTAGCGCCGATGGTAGTGTGGGAGGTCCCATGTGAGAGTAGGTCATTGCCAAGCTTTATATCCTAAAACCCGATATCTGACGATGTCGGGTTTTTTTTTGCCTGGAATTTAAGTATCTTAGTATTAATGGATGAATTATTAGACAATTTACAGACTGATCTAGAGCAGAACTTCTCTGGATTAGATATATTTTGTCTGAATGAAGTAGATTCTACTAGTCGTTATTTAAAGTCCAAAGCTGTAACGTCAATTAGCCCCGCGTTTTGTTTCTCTCATTCTCAAGTGTCTGGTTATGGACAGCAAGAGAGAGTATGGAAATCTGATCAATCTTCACTAACATTTAGCCTTTTATTGGATTTTAGTGTAGCTGTCGGCGATTTAGATGGGCTTACACAGCTGATTGTTTTGAATATTATTCAAAGTCTTTCTGATTACTCAAATCAAGCATACAAAATTAAATGGCCAAACGATCTATACGTTGAAGGTTGTAAAGCGGGTGGAATATTAGTGGAGTGTGTTTCATACACAGATATGAATTGCCGACTGGTGATTGGTATCGGGCTTAATAATGGATTGTCCCTGCCTATTTCAGACATTCATACTAACCAGTCTGTATTGCCTGGAACTATTGATCTAAATGATGATGATAGAAATAGTTTTCTAATTAATGTTATAGATCGACTGTTAATGCTTTCACAAACTTTTCATTCTGGTATGTTTCAGCAGTACTTGGTTAATTATGCTTTAGTGGATTATTTTGATAATGGACAGTCTGTTAACGTGTATGATAACGGCTTCACGAAAACCGGGGTCTATAGAGGCCTTACCCAGCATGGAGAGTTATTGGTTGAAGTTAATGGCAAACTGTTTACTTATCGGAGTGGCAGTGTCTCAATTAGACCTACGAATTAAATAATATGATTGATTTATTTATTGATGTCGGTAATTCCCGAATTAAACTAGCGCTTCTAGACAATGATAATTATGAATATCTAGGTGCTTTTCCAGTAGATAATCTAATGTCAGATAAGATATCTACTGAGTTTTTTAGCCAATTAGATTTTAAGCCTGATCATATCTATATTTCATCTGTTACAGATGCATCAATTGAGATGTTATTACGTGACTTAATTGCTGAATCTTGGCAACTGCTTCCTATCTTTATGTCCACACAATCTTATTGTTGTGGTATCCATAATGGCTACAGTAAAGCACATCAGTTGGGCGTG
Organism: Pseudomonadota bacterium; assembly: GCA_034722175.1. GTDB lineage: Bacteria > Pseudomonadota > Gammaproteobacteria > Thiomicrospirales > Thiomicrospiraceae > Thiomicrorhabdus. The sequence goes on from JAYENR010000140.1 coordinate 1,285, forward strand.
GATAGATGGATGGCATTGATGGGGGCTAGAGCACAGACGAGTGGTTCTTTTATTGTGATTGATGCAGGAACCGCTATTACGGTTGATATGGTCCTTGATTGTGAACACAAGGGTGGTTTGATTGTTCCTGGTATCCAAACGATGCGTTCTTCATTGATGAAAGAGACAGCTAATCTAGATCAAACTTGTCATGAGCCTATAGCTTCTAGCGATGATGATGAATCATCTAACTCTTTAGCGATTGATACACAGTCTGCTATTTGTGGCGGAACTTTGTATATGGCTGCAGCTTTCGTGAATAACGTTATTTTTGATATTCAAAGTCAATATATTAATCACTTCGATATTTATATTACTGGTGGGGATGGCCAGTTGTTATCTAGCCTTATTAACACTCGGAATGAGTATATCGAAGACTTAGTTCTCCTAGGTATGATAAATATCAAAGAAAATATAAAAAATAGTTGACAGGTTTTTATAACTGCTTATAATACGCCCCAAGTTAAGCCGACATAGCACAATTGGTAGTGCAACTGATTTGTAATCAGTAGGTTTGAAGTTCAAGTCTTCATGTCGGCACCATATTCTAAAGCCCGTATCTTAATTAAGAATACGGGCTTTTTTATTGCTCTCATTTCTCCTTTATTCAATCGATCCTTAATACTCAGACCTCGTTGTATTGCTAATGTTGATACCAGTCGTTTCTCTATTTCTGTATTTATACCCGCCTAATTGATATGTGTTAACGCTAGCTGTTATAATATCAGGCACATTTACGTTAAGAGAAATCGGAATCCGGATGGAACAACAATCTAGTTACACAAAAGAAGAACTTTTATCGAGCGGACGCGGCGAACTATTTGGTCCTGGTAACGCACAATTACCTTTACCACCGATGTTAATGATGGATCGTATTACCCATATTTCTGAAGAGGGTGGTGAGTTTGGTAAAGGTTTGATAAAAGCTGAATTCGATATTAATCCTGATTTATGGTTTTTCGAGTGTCACTTTAATGAAGACCCGGTTATGCCAGGTTGTTTAGGTGTAGATGCGATGTGGCAGTTGATCGGCTTCTTCTTAGGTTGGACAGGGGGGCCGGGTCGTGGACGTGCTCTAGGTTCCGGTGAAATCAAGTTCTATGGTCAGGTGCTGCCTACCGCTAAAAAAGTCGAATACGTGATCGATATGAAACGTGTTATCAAACGAAAATTATATATGGGTCTAGGTGACGCCAAAATGTACGTTGATGGTCGTGAAATTTATAGTGCAACTGATTTAAAAGTTGGTTTATTTACTAATACGGATAGTTTCTAATCATGAAAAGAGTTGTTATCACAGGTGTTGGGATTGTTTCGAGTTTAGGAAACAATAAAGAGGACGTAACCGATTCTCTACGTAATGGCCGTTCTGGTATTGTAGCTGCACCAGAGTACACAGAAAACGGACTGCGCTCGCAAGTGCATGGTGCGGTTAAAAACCTTGAATTTAAGGATCACATTGACCGTAAACAACTGCGTTTTATGGGGGATGCAGCAGCTTACTCTTATATTGCAATGCAACAGGCAGTTGAAGATTCTGGTTTAACAGAAGACCAAGTTTCAAATCCTCGCACTGGTTTAGTTGCCGGTTCTGGTGGTGGGTCAAACTCTAACTCAACTCAGGCAGTTGAAATCGCCCGTACTAAGGGTGTTCGTCGTGTCGGGCCTTATATGGTGACACGTACTATGGGTTCAACGGTTTCTGCTTGTTTAGCGACACCTTTTAAGATTAAAGGTCTTAACTACTCAATCAGCTCTGCGTGTTCAACTTCTGCACACTGTATTGGTGCTGCGGTGGAACAGATTCAGCTTGGTAAACAAGATGTGGTTTTTGCGGGTGGTGGTGAAGAGCTACACTGGACTATGTCTGTACTGTTTGATGCGATGGGTGCATTGTCTACCAAGTACAACGATACACCTGATAAAGCGTCACGTGCTTACGATGCGGACCGTGATGGTTTTGTTATCGCTGGTGGTGGCGGAATGGTTGTGGTTGAAGAGTTAGAGCACGCTTTAGCTCGTGGCGCTAAGATCTATGCTGAGATCACGGGTTACGGTGCAAACTCTGATGGCTATGACATGGTTGCGCCTTCTGGAGAAGGTGCAGTTCGTTGTATGCAGCTGGCTTTGGATACCGTTGATGGCGATGTTGATTACATTAACCCTCATGGAACTTCGACTCCAGTGGGTGATACGAAAGAAGCGGCTGCGATTCGTGAAGTATTTGGTGAGAATGTACCAAAAATCAGTTCGACTAAATCCCTATCTGGTCACTCTTTAGGTGCCGCAGGTGTACACGAGTTTATCTATAGTTTGATGATGTTAGAAAATGATTTCATCTGCGCTTCTGCAAATATTGAAAATTTAGATGAGCAGTGTGAAGGTATGCCGATTGTAACTGAACGTATTGATAATGCCGGTATTAACCGTATTATGAGTAATAGCTTTGGTTTCGGTGGAACAAACGCTTCAGTTGTCTTTGAGCGTTATAAAGCTTAATTTAAGGTCAATTCAAACTGACCAGGCCTGCTCAGTTTAATAAAGTTTGAATTAACAAAAAAGCCGCATTCATAATTATGAATGCGGCTTTTTTTATATCTAATTTAGTGGTATTGCCCGTTAAATAGAGCTTAGTGTTTTAAGAGCACTTTCTAAGTTGTGAGCGATATCTTTTAGCTTGTTTGGTGACTTTATTTGCCACCTTTTTTAACCAAGGCTTCTTCTCATAAGTTCTTTTAGAGTAACCTCCACGTCCCTCGTGGTAAGCCAAATATAGGTTATAAGGGTCTTTACGAGAAATTCCTAAACGTTTGTGAGAGACGTAGTTATACCAACCAATAAAGTCTAATGCATCATCCACATTGGTTCGTCGTGCACTCCAACGTTTAGTGGCCTTTTGATAGTCATACCAAGCAGGGTCTTGTGCTTGAGCATAACCGTAAGCGGACGAGCTTCTTGGTAATGGAATAAAGCCTAAGAAATATGGTCGAGCAGGTTGTGCATCGTGTTTAAAACGTGATTCTTGATGTACAAATGCCATTAATACATAGCTGGGTACGCCCCAACGTTTTTCTGAAGAGCGTGCCGCATCCATCCAATCATCATCGAAATCATAGATTTTACAGATATTATTGTAGGTATGTTTGGGTGGGTTAGAGCTACAGCCTGTTAATAACAAAAGGGCTAATAAACTTACACCAATGGCTTTTTTAATCATAAAAGAGACCTTTTATCCTGTTAACGGTTGCCGTATTGGAAAGTTTGGCGGTAAATAACCTTTTGCTGATCATTTAATACTTCCACCATCCATTCACCTTGCCATGCACTGGTCATGCGTTTACTTGACCAAGTTCGATACAGATTACTGTTTATCTTAAGAGGAATCAATGCCATAACCTGGTTTTTGAACAACCAGCGGTGATAAATCGTACTGTCTTTAGCATCTTTAACTTGGGTAAAGAAATATAGTTGACGAATATGTTTAGGTATCTTGTCTGTCAGAATTTCAGTTGCCTGTTTATTTTTAACCTGTGGTGTTAGGACTGCAGACTCTATTAAGATGTTTGAATCGACTAAGGAGCTGAGTTCAACTGTTTTAGGTTCAGCTTGCTGTAACTCTTGCTGATTTAGGGTCAAGTCTTGGCGTTGTTGTGGGGTTAAGATTGAAAGTTCTGAGATTGAATTCGTTTTCTTCTGTACGGCCTCTTCTCTAGTAACAGATGTGTTTTCTGGCATTTGTTTAATCAAAGCTGTTTCAACTTCCGTACTGTTATTGATGATTGGCTCATCTGTATCAATTAGAGATAGCTCGGTTGAGGGTGAAACCAGCACAGGACTATTGAGTTCTGATACTTGTGTAGCAGATTGGCTTTTAACTGTGGGTGCTGGAGTGATTTCAGGTTGAGTGTTGGCTTGTTCAACAGCGGTGTTCAAACCTAAGATGCGTGCTTGCTGTTCAGCTTGATCCTCTTGAATGCTGGTCACTAAGCCTACCGCTGTTGCGATACTGCCGATCACAATCACAATCAGCCAAGCAATACGGTCACGCCAGGGTTTTTGTTGACTGGCTTGGTAGCCAGCTTCCAGCTCTTCATTAGCCTGTGACCAACCTTGTTCGTAATATTCTCGCAAAGTGCGGTCATAACGAAACATACTAGGCATATTAGTTAGCGGTTTACTTTCTAGTGCTAACCGGTAGCCCTTTTTAAAGGCGTGTAGATGGTGCGCATTTTGAGTTTCAGGTAAGTGCATAACAAACAGGCCTGGTGGTTAGTTACGATTGGCTTTGATCAAATAACGCTTCGGTAAACTCTTTAGCTTTAAAAGGGCGTAGATCATCAATCGATTCTCCTACTCCAATATAACGTACTGGAATTGCCAGCTGTTCTGCTAAAGCAAAGACAATCCCACCTTTGGCGGTCCCATCTAATTTGGTTAGCGTGATTCCAGAAACATCGACCGCTTGCTGGAATTGCTCAGCCTGGTTTAAGGCATTTTGTCCGGTTCCTGCATCAATCACTAGCATCACTTCATGGGGTGCGCTGTCATCAACCTTAGCCATAACTCGTTTCACTTTTTTCAACTCTTCCATTAAGTTGGATTGAGTGTGTAAACGTCCCGCAGTATCGGCAATAAGAATGTCGATTTTTTTCGCTTTAGCTGATTGGATCGCATCAAAAATAACTGCCGCAGAGTCCGCGCCCGTTTTTTGCGCCATGACAGGAACGTTGTTACGCTCTCCCCACGTCTGTAACTGTTCAACCGCGGCGGCACGGAAGGTATCACCCGCAGCCAACATCACCGACTTGCCTTCGTTTTGGAACTTTTTGGCCAACTTACCTATGGTCGTAGTTTTTCCAACGCCATTGATACCGACCATTAAAATGACATAAGGGCCTTGTTGATTGTTCAGGTGAGTATCGACATCCAACGGTTGGCTAATAGGCTCAATGATCTCTTGCAGCTGGTTTTTGAGAGAGGTCAATAATGCTTCTGGGTCTTTTAACTCTTTACGTGAAACTTGATCGGTTAGATTGCTGATAATACGATCAGTTGCATCTACACCGACATCAGCGGTCAAAAGAATCATCTCTAAATCATCAAGCAGATCTTCATCGATCTCTTTACGGCCTAAAACCAAGCTAGCAATGCTTTCGGTAAAGCTTTGGCGAGTTTTACTTAAGCCTTGTTTTAAACGGGTAAAGAAACCGACTTTTTTAACAGGTTCTAGTTCAACTACAGCTACCTGTTCTGTCACATCGGGCTTGACTATTTCAGGGGTAACTTCAATAGGTTCATGCGTTTTAATTTCTTCAACCGTTGCTTCTGCTACTTGTGATGCAACTTCTAGTATCGGAGTTTCTTCTGGAGTTGATTTGATCACTTCGGCTGGTTTTTCTTCAGCGGTTTCTGTTGAAGTTTTCTCTGGAGCTTTTTCTAAGATTACTGTCTCTGTTGAATCACTTGCCTCAGTAGAGATTTCCTTTTCTTCCACAACTGTTTTAACTTCTGGTTGCTTAACGTCTGAAACATCAGCTTCTACAGAAACAGTTTTAGCCTGTTTATTCTCTGGCAGGGTCGTTGACTCTACAACTGAAGGTTGAATGGTCTCTTCTGTCTTAGGTTGAACGCCGTTTTCTATTTGCGGGTCAATTTGACTCTCTTCAACTTGAGATTCATCTGTTTTTTTCTTACGACGCAAAAAGCTAAACATTTACAGTTCCTACAATTCCTAATTGGGTGGTTGAGCAGATAAAGCCATTAACCAGAGAAATCTTGCTTGATTTACAAGATTTCTTAATACTTGAATTAAAATATTGGGATATTATAAATCAATTCATACGGGTTGTTGTCACATCCCCACGTAGAAAACTTCAATAATACAGAGAATGTAAAATATGATGAAGCGCCTAGGTTTAATTGCCTGTTTATTCACCTTTTCTCATGTCGCTACGGCACAGTTGTCACAGTATCAGTTAGACAATGGAATGAAAGTGGTCGTCAAAGAAGATCACCGTGCACCAGTGGTTGTACACCAAGTTTGGTATCGGGTTGGTTCACACTTTGAGCACAGCGGTAAAACGGGTATCTCTCACATGTTGGAACACATGATGTTTAAAGGAACAAAGATTCTTAAACCGGGTGAGTTTTCGGAGAAAGTAGCCCAAATGGGTGGAAAGGAAAATGCCTTTACTTCGAGCGATTTCACTGCCTATTATCAAGTGATTGGTAAACAATATTTGGCCTCAGTGATGGCGTTAGAGAGCGATCGTATGCGCAATATCGTGTTAACGGATGAAGAGTTTATTAAAGAGCGTGATGTTGTCACCGAAGAGCGTCGCTGGCGTACCGAAGATAAACCTGCTGGAAAACTCTATGAACAGTTCAAAGCCGCCGCGTTTATCAGTAGCCCAGCTCATCACCCAGTGATTGGTTGGATGCAAGATATTCGAGCTTGGACTGCAGAAGATGCTCGTGAGTGGTATAAGCAGTGGTATGCCCCAAATAATGCAACCTTAGTGGTAGTCGGTGATGTCAATCCTGATGAAGTCTATGCGTTGGCAAAACAGCATTATGGAAAACATCAGCCCGAAAAAATCATTGCCCCAAAACCGCAAGTGGAAGTTGAGCAAGAGGGGGAACGCCGCATAACGTTAAAGGGTGCGACCAAAACACCAAGCTTATTAATGGGGTTTCATGCCCCGACTTTAGTGACCGCTAAAACCGAAGCTGAACAACAAGAGGTGTATGCGTTGGAAGTATTGAATTCAATTCTTGATGGGGATGACTCGGCACGTTTAACTAAAAACTTGGTTCGTCACGAAAAAGTGGTGGCAGGAGCCGGCGCGGGTTATGACGGAACAGATCGTTTAACTACCTTGTTTTTGTTTGAAGCGACACCTTCGGAAGGTGTGAGCACACAGCAGGCTGAAGATGCAATTTGGGCAGAGATTGAAAAACTGAAAAAGAGTCCCGTATCAGATTCAGAACTACAACGTGTATTAGCCCAGTCCGAAGCACAGTACATCTATCATCAAGACTCTATTCAATCACAAGCCAATGTTTTAGGTTCTTTGATTAGTGTTGACCTGCCGACGGATACCTTAGATAAGTGGGTCGAGAACTTACGTCAAGTGACGCCAGAACAGATTCAAGCGGTGGCCAACAAATACCTAGATCAAGACAAAGTGACCGTTGCAACTTTGTTGCCAAATGGCAAACAAATTCAATCTCCTAAAAGTACAGGCCATGCAGGAGGAGCACACTGATGAAGCGTTTACTTATTGCAGGTTTATTGTTGGTTGTCAGTACGACCACTTGGGCTCAGGTAGAAATTCAGAGTTGGCATACTGAAAATGGCACTAAGGTCATGTATGTGCATGCCCCGCAGCTACCGATGTTGGATATTCAAGTTACCTTTGATGCAGGTTCGGTTCGTGAAGGTGATGAATGGGGATTAGCTTCCTTTACGTCTGCTTTAGTTGGAACCACGACCTCTCAACTAGATGAAAACCAAGTTTCCGAAGCCTTTAATAATTTAGGTGCTCAAGTTGGATCCGATAGTAGTCGTGATAATGCAAGTTTGTCATTACGAACCTTAACTCGACCAGAAATTTTGGAGTCCGCTTTACAGACATTTGAAGCGATTCTTAGTGACTCACAATTTGATCAAGCGATCTTTGATCGTGAACTTCAACGTCTGTTGATTGGCATTAAACAGAAGTCAGTCAAGCCACAGACAATCGCTTCTGAAGCCCTATGGAAAGAGCTGTATGGCGATCACCCTTATGCCCACCCAACGTCTGGAACGGTCGAAACGGTTAAAAAATTAACCCCCGCTAAATTGAAGGCATTTTATAAAAAATATTATGTCGCTCAGAATGCGATGATTGCGATTGTCGGCAATGTTGATAAAGCTAAAGCACAAGCGATTGTCGAACAATTAACAGCGAATTTACCTAAAGGTGAAAAGCCAGCTGACCTGGTAAAACCGACTAAGATCAATGCGGGAAAGGTTACTAAAACAGAGTTTGATTCCACTCAAACCTATTATTATTTAACTCAGCAAGGCATTGAACGAGGGCACGAGGATTATGTGCCTCTATTTGTGGGAAATCACCTGTTTGGTGGCAACGGTTTTGGTTCGATGTTGATGCAAGAAGTCCGTGAAAAGCGTGGTTTGGTGTACAGCGTTTACAGTTATTTTGCGCCAATGAAAGTAGCAGGGCCGTATATTATAGGTTTGTCCACTAAAAACGCCTCCGCTTATGAAGCAGAGAAGGTGGTTCAGCAGACGTTAAAAGACTTTATGGCTGGGTTTTCGGGCGAAGAGTTACAAGCGATTAAAGATAATTTAGTCGGTGGTTTCCCGTTACGTTTGGACAGCAACAGTAAAATTCTAGGCTACCTTTCAATGATTGGTTTTTATAACCTACCTTTAGACTATTTGGATGAATTTCCAAAAGCGATTGAAGCGGTCACTAAAGAAGAGATTCTGAAAGCTTGGAATCAGCATATTGAGCCTGAAAAAATGCTCACAATTATGGTTGGTAAGCCAGAATAATGTCCAAAATTTTACATCAGCGTAACCTTGCTCAGCTGCGTTCTAGAAGCTAGCGTTGGCTATGCTGACCGTCATAATGAGTAGAATTAATCCGATTACCATCCAAGGTTTCATCCGTAATACCTTTTAAGTTCATTTAATAAACAAACTGACTGGCTGAATCTCAACACCCCAGCCAGTTTGTATTGCATTGGGTTTATCCACCAAACATTTTCATGAGTTGCTGTATCTGTTGTTGCTGTTCGGGTTTCAGTTGTTCAGAATCTGGTTTATCCGCTTCTTGTTGAACGGGGGCAGATTGCATGCCCCCCATTGGAGCTGGAGCCTGATCATTTAATAAACTTTGAATGACGTTTTTAGCGTAGTTTTGCATCATCTGATCGGCATATTGATCGTGACGATATTGAATGTTTTCAGGTGGTACAAATTTGCTGTTTGGAACCGAGCCTTTGTCTATTTTGGTGGCGGTTTCAGAGTGTTTCATTCCCATCATATTGCTCTCCATTTTTAATGGAAACCCTGAACCGTGAATGCCGTAAACCGTGGTGCCCATCATTTCGGTTTTATCACAGCGATAACCTAAGATTTCAGTGGCGTTTTTCTCAATTTTGCCCTGCATGCCTTCAAGTGTATTGACACCGAACTTCTCTGCATTGCTCGCCACTTTTTTCTGTTCACTTTTAGATAACTTATTAAACTCTTCAATAAAATATTTAGTAGGATTGGTCTGTTTTGAACCGTTGTTTTCCAATAGATTAATGGAGTAATTCCAGTCTGGCGTGGTAATGTTCAAATCTTTTTGCTTTTGAGTCATACCAAAAATGGTCATGCTGGTTTCGGTATATTCAGCGGACGTTCGGCCATAATTTTTAATGTAAACAACCTTATTCCCCTTCATGTTTCCAGAAATGTCGTAATGCACAGCCGCTTCTTTAAAGGGCAGTTTGATATCCCACGGATTATCAGCCGCAAACGTTTGAGTAGAAAGCAGTAAAGTTGCTACAAATATCATCGATTTCATGACTTGCCTCCAAGTATTGATGGATAAGGCCGTTACCGATCTTCCTTATGTGTCGAGAGAGTTTTGAATTCAGCCACAAGGATAATTACGGTAAAACTACTTATTAATATAACAAAGAATATTTATTAAAAAGTAGTTTTATCAAACTGAACAGATACCGTGTTTAAACCACAAGGTCAAGCACGGATTTTATATTCTGGATCAAAAGGTTTGCCACTCTTTAAAATGGCAAACACAATATGAAGTAATTTACGCATCACCGCTGCAA
>JAYENR010000141.1:0-11137 GCA_034722175.1 Pseudomonadota bacterium
GGAACTTCATTTAATAAGTTTAAAGAGCCTTCAATGATATTCTCTACGATTTGCTTGCCGTGTTTTACTCGGACACTGCCAAGGCCAGCGGTGGGTGCGACCATACCGTTTGAACACACCAAACGAAACAGACCTAAATCCAGCTGATATGCTGAACTTCGATCATGCGAGTTAGTGAGAACGAGTTCGGCAATAGAGTCCCCAACCGTCATTTGTCGGTCAGGGTCTTGTCTAAAACGAATCATGTGTCTTGCAAGTGACTTTCGGCTAGGGTCTCTTACATTGGTTTGTTGTGCTCGAACGGGATACCATCCTTCGTTTTGCAATGCACTTACGACATCAATGGTTGGTACAAAGCCATAGCGGTCAGACACTGCTTTATCCGGTGATTCAGCAAAGACAGCGGGAACAGTTTTATAAAGTTGTTGTGGGGTTAAGATATTCATAGCCATGGTAGGCCTCCTTAATTAGGTTAGTTTTGATTGAGTGTTTGTTAATTGGGTTGAACAGATTGTTGAGAGGGGTTAAGTTGTTGCGCTTGTTGTGAGAGACGATTGCTTAGCTGTTGAGAAGAAGTTTGATCTTGATTACCGCTCGTTTGTTCAGGAAAGAACTCTTCAACAACTGAATCGATACTGTCTTGGTCTTCTTCAAAATGCCCATTGGAAAAGCCACTGCTAGCAGCTTTATCGAGTGCAACTTGATTAAAACCCATTGCATCACGGTGTTTTTGGAGTGCTTGGGCTTGCTCTAACGTTTCTTCAATGCTCAACCCCTCTCTTAACGTTAAATCCACGTAATAGATGGGATGCCCGTAGCTTTGTCGTGTGGACTTACCCCGTACTTTTAAGGCAAGAGGAAGGCAAGCTAAGCGATTACCCGATAATGCTTGGAAATAACTCAGTCGAGAAGCCAGAGTGCGAATGGAATTAAACCCAGAGGTTCGGAAAATAAAACTCCCTATTGGGTCAACTGCACTCGCCTCTGTATTTGGGTTTACTACAACATTCAATCGACCATAAGGCTTGCAACCAGACTGTGCGAGATCGCATAAATCAGGGGTTGGACAGGGTAAGGTCTCATAGCCGTTCTGGGTGTAACGAGAACACTGATTACCATCGCCCACACAGATAGGCCTTGCCGTTTGACGGTCAAACAAACAATATTCCGCTCGTAGGTTCAGGTCAGGTTCGTTGAATAACAGCTGGATTGGAATCTCACGAAGCTTTTGGTTGCTAGAACGTAGCTGTTCATCAAAGGGGTGTTTAATCCAACCATCTGCGGTTTGGATTTGACTGGTTAAAGTGAATTGATCGTCTTTTTGTGGCAGACGTTTACCGTTCTTCTCCACCACTTGGCCAATAGAAATGCGACCAATGACTGGTGGGGTGATCATTAAACCTTTTAACATGGTTCTCTCCTTATAAATGACAGACACAAAAAAGCCTCTAGTGCCATGAAGGCACTAGAGGCTGGTTATGCTGCTTATTGGTTTTCGTTAATGGGTTATTGGGTTACTTGGTTTTTAAGTTAATTAGGTTGAAGTAAAAACCGACGGCTTCCTTGGCGCACCGTTGTATAGTCGTTACAGAGTTGCGTTTGCTCCTTTTTTAAACGTTTGGTATTCAGCACCATAGAAGGCTTGGACTCTTTCCAAGAGACCTTGCCATTGGCCAATACCGCGACACTGTTCTCTCCGATACGTTGTTGCAGTTGGTTTTTCAGTAACGCTTCTTTGTCTTGTAGAGCCGTTAACTGTTCACGAACATCCAGCAGGGCTTCAAATTGCTCATTGGCTAAACTATCTTCAGATAGGTCAATGGTTTCCGTATTGTCGTGCTGGTAAAGCTGACGTAAGGCACTAGAAGCCGACTGACTTGCATCAGCAGGTGGTGGAATGTTGTTTTCAACACGGTGCCAAAACGCCTCTTCAAGTTTGATTAACTGCTCAATCAAAACGTCATCTCGTTCAAGTCGAAAAATCTCCAGCTTTTGACCACCGATTAACACGGCAACATCCGCAGCCATTTGCCCGGTTACCGCAAGTTGATGCTGTACTTGCAGTTGAATGTACTCAGGCACGCCATTTTCCCAATGCTTGGCTGAGTAAGTCCCTGCTGTTTTGCATTCTAAAATTTGCACCTCACTGTCACCGACAATCTCACGGTCAAGATTGGCTAACATCCAACGATGCTCAGCGTGTTGCAAAATAGAGTTAACACGACGCACTCTACGCCCTGTACGTTTGGCATAATGCTCGGCCACAATCGGTTCAAGAATGGTGCCCCACACTAAAGGGCTGTCCTCTCGCATGTCTGATTGTTCCGGTTGAATACGCCCTGTTTTTTCCATCCACAGCTCTAATTGAGATTTGTAAGGGTTTAAACCACAAGCGGTGGCGGCATCACTGGCACCAATACCCAAATTACGGTATTTAAGCCAAAGAGAGTGATCCATTTGATTGGTAGAAATCATCCGCACGGCTTGGGCGTGGTGACGGGGTTTAGTGGTTTGAATGGATACTGGATTTGAAAGGTTAGCTGTAGGCATAACAATCTCCTTAATCTAAAAACGAAAAAAGCCCATGGCAAATACCAATGGGCTTAAGTTAGTGAGAGGCAAGGTCGTTACTGCATCAAATCAATGTTGTATGTCCTGCTTGCTCATAAAAGTAATATAGATCTGAGATTTTTTTGAATCGAATTTGGGCCTCAAAGCCCTACATCAGCTAAAGTGACATTGGTTGTTTTAATTTTGAGTTCGTTCAACAATTTCAGCTGCTTTAATGATGGCTATCTGGCGAAGAAGACCAACAAATATGGTATTGATTTATTCTGACCAAAGGGTTCAATATATCTCTGATGATTCGAAAAGGTAACTGTCATGATAACGCCGAAGCAGAATCCCCCTTTTCACGGCTTAAAAAAGATTGAGCAAGGCGTAAAATCTATCGAATCCATGATGAAGCTGGAGCTCAGATTTTTGATTATATTGAAAGGCTCTATAACCCAAGTCGAAATCATGGAACAAGTAATGGTGTTAAAAGAGATCAAGATGCACCAAGGATAGCTAGTCCTGCTACGATCAAGAATGTAGAAAGCATTTTTAATCTTAAATGCTCTTTATCGTTAAAGAAAAGAATTGAAATAATCACGGCCAATAAGATGCCTAGGTTGCTCATTGAAACAACATAAGCGGTCGGCAGTGTTTGCATCGCTAAGATAATTAGGGCGTAAGCCGTTCCTATAAACAGACTCCCTAAAAGCCAAATCACCGCATGAGGTCGTGCTTTCGGGATGATCGATTCGCAATGCCTTTTCCTGTAAATCGTTAAACCAATCCAAGCTGAAAAGTAGCCAATGGTGACCACGCCGATTAAAGCCGAAAAGCTAGTAATCTGTTGACTAATCGCTTTATCAGATAGTGAGTAAATACTGGTAAAAAAGGCCGCGGCAAGTGTCCACAATAACACCTTGGGATTTGGATTGTGTTTGACACTATTACCCAATAACCAAAGACCGATCACACTGAGTAAAATACCGGTTATAGCGACCACGGACAAATGTTCATCAAACAGCCACCAAGCCCAGATAGCCACCAATATTGGAGAGCTACGTGCAATCGGGTAAACAAAGGCCACTGGTGCGAGCGCATAGGCTTGGCGTAATGATAAAAAGTACAAGCTGTTTGCAAAAGCGGTAATGCCGATTAGACCCGCTAGAGTCCAGCTCCACTGCACTTGAGCAAGATGATACAGACCGTATCCTCCTAGCAACACGATATGCCCTAACAGTCCCCACCATAAAAAATCGGCTTTTGGATCAACGTGGCGCGCCATTAAGTTCCAGCTAACGTGCATCACCACCGAGAGCACAATAAATAACCAGGCCTGTTCAAATGCCGATAAAGATTCCAACATTAAATTGACCAGGCCTGGTTGTCGTAACCAATGTGCACGTTTTCAGGTAAACAGTCAGGGTTGTGCATAAAGTATTCATCCAAATTGTGGCTGATGTGGGTCAGTAACAGTTGCTTGGGTTTGACCTGTTCAAATATTTCAAGGGCCCGTGTTAAGTCGTTGTGATTACGAGGTGCATTTTCGAGCGGTGGTTGATCGCAATCTAAAATCATTAAATCAATCGGATGGGTTTGCAGATAATTTTCAACATCTCGACGCAAGGTACCGGAATCGCACAAATACGCCAAACGTTTACCAGCCACTTCAATCACATAACCCATCGTGAGTTTGGAATGCACTAAAGGCACTGGCGTAATGCTGAGTCCTTGAAATGAAAAGGTTTCAAAAGGTTGGGCTTTTTGTGAAAAATCGAAAATACCGGGGTATTTAAACAGGTCATCGCAACCTGCGGGGTCATCGGGTGAAAACACGGGAATCGTTTTACCCATTCCCCAACGTATTGGAAACAGACCTTGCACATGATCCATGTGAAAGTGGGTGAGCAGCACGGCATCGAGTGAACCCGGTGGGAATTTTTGCTCAAGGTTGTGATAACCCGCATCAATCAGCAGGCGCACGCCATTGACCTCTAGCACCCCACAAGCGGGATGCCGGCGATAGTCGGTATTGGCGAGTGCGCGTTGACAAACCACGCATTCACATCCATACACCGGTGCGGCTTTGACCGAGCCCGTTCCCAAAAAGGTGAATTTCATATTCATGCTGGTTATCCTTTAGCACTTATTGAGTTGTTAGGAGTTTAACCAATTCATCTCCAGCAACAGCCAGTTCAGAATTGTTTTCAATGACCTGCATATTGGGTGCTTGTAAACCCGTAAAAGCTTGAGCACGTTGAATACGTTTCTCAATTTGTTCTAGGGTTTCACGGCCACGATTGATTAAACGCTCTTTTAAAAGTCCAGTATCTACTTGAATCAAAACGGGCACAATTCCAGGGTGTTTTTCAACCGCGGTCTCAAGATAGGCTCGTGAGCCATTCATGACAACATTTAAACCTTGATTTAACCAAGTATCGACTTCAGTGCCAATCCCATAGTCGAGTTCATGAGAGTGCCAATGAAACTTGAAGCAACCACGATTTAAACGGTTGGAGAACTCTTTGGTGGAGAGGTGAACATGGTTTTCACCATTCAACTCAACGGGTCTAGTGATATAGCGGTGCGCAAACACCACCGGTTCATTGGCGAGTTTTTGCCGTGCGTAGTGCAACAGGGAGTCTTTGCCGACCCCTGAAGCCCCAATCACATAAAACAGTGTCCCTTTTGATGACTTAGTCATACTAAGCATGGTCATAACTGGCTTTAAAAGTAGAGACACCCGCGACAAACACCTCAGAAACTTGCACCAATCCATCCAAGTTTGCCACACTAATCAAATCGGCACGCTTGCCAACTTCAATCACGCCACGATCATTTAATTTAGCCGCTTCAGCTGGGTTTTTGGTGACAAGTTGTACCGCTTGTGGCAGGCTCAACGCTGAAATAGTTGGCAATTTAAATACCGCCACAATCAAAGCCGCAGGTGCGTAATCGGCACATAAGCAGTCACAAACACCGGCATTAACCGCATCTAAAGCGCGCATTGAACCCGATTGGCTTTTGCCGCGTAAAATATTTGGCGCACCCATAATGGTTTTCATGCCTTTTTCACGGGCGTATTGTGCGGTTTCAAGATTGATTGGGAATTCAGAAATATCTACCCCTAAAGCGGTCATGGTATCGACACGTTCAACACAATCATCATCGTGAGAAGCCACTGAAATACCGTTTTCATGGGCTTTTTTAACCAATAGTTCAACACGTTCCATTGCGCCTTCAGCTTGTTGCTGTTTTTTAGCGATCAGTTCATCCAGTTCTTCTTCTGATTTTTGATAGCTTTTACCAAAGTAAGCTTTGTAAGCCGCTAAATCTTTGAACTGCCCTTGGCCTGGAGTGTGGTCCATTAATGAAACTAGATGCATAGACTGCTTTTCCATCAGCTCCATTAAAATAGGCAGGCCTGTTGGATCGGTAATTTCATAACGACAATGCACGCGGTTATCCACTAATGCATGTGGTTGAAATTGGTGTACCGACTCAGCAATGTCTTTGGCAAATTGGTTATTACGCACGCCTAACTCTTCATTAGCAAAAGAGAGCGCATGAAATACGGTGGTAATCCCCGCCGCCGCATTGCGTTTATCTGCTTGAGCACAAGCAAAATCCAATGGAAAATGCACATTTGGTCGAGGCTCTACTTCTTTCTCTAGGGCATCACAATGCAGGTCAACCATACCAGGCATAAGGGTTTGGCCATGTGCATTAATAGACTGTGCATTATCTGGAACTTGCTCTGGATTAATGGCTGAAATCACACCATTTTCAATCAATAGGCTAGCTTGTTCAAGGATGTCGTTTTCTAACACAAGGTTAGCGTTGGTAATGTGTAAAGGTTGTGTGTTCATGGTTATGCCACCTCGTTTGAATCGTTAAAAAAGTTTTCTGTGCCAACAGGTGGTTCTAGTTCGACCACCTCATCAGCGAGACGTTCGACCAAATCCATATCATGGAAAATGGCAATCATGGCTGTGCCGGTCGATTTTAAATTTTGAATCAGATCGACCACGCGATCTGTGGTTTTGGGGTCTAAACTCGCGGTGGGTTCATCCAGCAATAACAAACGTGGTTGTGCCAAGAGTCCACGAGCTAAATTCACACGCTGTTTTTCACCCCCTGAAAACGTGGCCGGAGAGACACCCCATAGGCGTTCAGGCAAATTTAACTGACCTAAAATATCACGCGCTTTTTCAATCGCAACAGTGCGCTCAATGCCTTTTTTAATGAGCGGCATGGCAACCACATCTTCGGTTGTTTGACGTGGCAAGGTATGTAAAAACTGGGTAACAAAGCCAATTTCGTCTTTTCGTAGCTCAAGAATTTGGTGCTCATCCGCCGAAGCTAAGTCGACTTGCTGACAGTTTTCTGCGGTAAACATCATACGACCTGAGGAAGGTAAATAAGTACGGTAAATGCCTTTTAAAACAGTCGATTTACCCGCACCCGTCGGTCCAATTAACGCGGTTAAGCGCCCTGGATAAGCTTTTAAAAACACGTTATGTGACGAAGGCAAAGCTTTGCCTTGCTCATGCAACATAAAGGTTTTTGAGAAGTCTTCGACTTCTAAAATAGGTTGAATACTCATAGTGTTAAAGTCTCTTGTAAAGAGTTTTGCACGTGTGGGGCGCGAAGGAAAAAAGAGAAAAAAATTGTTCGATTAAGGCGAAAAGTGCAGCTAATAGCATGCTATTGGCCAGTTTTTCAACGCAAATCGGGCGAATTTTAGCCTTTTTTACTCGTGCATCCATCTCGTACAGAGCTCTTTTTATAATGCTGAAGCCACAAGGCGTTGCGTATAAGCATCTTGTGGATCTTCTAAAATTTGGTCGGTTAATCCTGTTTCGATAATGCGGCCGTACTTCATCACAATGGTACGACCAGCAAGCAAACGGATAACGCCTAAATCATGGGTGACCGCAATCATGGCGGTATCGCTTTCACGTTGAATTTCCATAATCAAATCCAAAATGGCGGCCTGGACTGATAAATCCAGTCCAGTTGTGACTTCATCTAGAAATAGTAGCGGAGGGTTGGTCGCTAACGCTTTGGCAATTTGCACTCGTTGTTGCATACCACCCGAGAAGTTTTTTGGCATTTCGTCCATGCGTTCGGTCAGCACTTCGGTACGGCGTAATAGTTCAATCGCACGTTCACGAATTTCGCTGTAGTTCGATATATTGCTCATCAGTAGACGTTCAGCGATGTTTCCACCGGCAGACACATTAAAGTTCAGACCTAATACAGGGTTTTGATAGACCATGCCAAAACGATGATTACGCAAATGGCGTTTTTGCTGGGCATTTAAATTAAACAGGTCATACTGCTTACCTTCATCGAAGAAAATAGCTTGACCCGAAGTCGGGTTCTCATCAAAGAATAGGTTTTTGACCGAGGTCGATTTACCTGAACCAGACTCACCCATAATGCCTAAAATTTCGCCTTTATAGAGGTCAAAACTAATATTATGTGCCGCCACCACGGAACCGCAGTGTGGGCAAATATTGGTGTTGTGTTCAGGGCCCGTTGACTCAAAACATTTTGGACAACCTTTGCCATACACTTTGGAGAGGTTGCGAACTTCTAATACTTTTTCATTGGACATCTTATCGCTCTCCGCCGTTTTTTAGTTTCAATTGCTCGTCACAATAGTCGGAATCCGAACATTGGTAGAGCTTCTCGCCACTGCGGGCATCCACAAATTCATCTAAGAAACTGTGATCACAACCGCAACGATGACAGACACGGCGCTGGCCGTTCTCATCGTTAAAATTTTCCACTCGGAAAGGCACATCATCAAACTCTAAAGGCTCTGCAAGTGTGTAAGGCGGTACGGCATAGATTTTCTTTTCACGCCCTGCACCAAACAGAATTAAGGCCTTTGAGTCATTCATTTTAGGCACATCCCAGCGTGGAATCGGCGAAGGATCCAGTACGTAGTGTCCATTGATGCGTGTTGGGTAACGGTGGGCAATGGTAATTTCATTGAATTTAACAATGTCTTCGTACAACTTAACCAGTAGGCGAGAGTAGTCTGCTTCACCGTGCATGATTTTGCGTTTATCTTCCGAAGGCTCTACCACTACTAATGCATCAGGGTAAGGCACTTGCAGCACAATCACCTGATCTTCACGCAAAGGCTGTTCTGGGATACGGTGACGCGATTGAATCAAATTGGCTTCACTGACTTTGGTGGTCGTATCAATACCTGGGCAGGTCATTTCAATAAAGCTACGCAGGTTGACCGCATTCACCGAATCATCTGACCCTTGGTCGATGACTTTAAGGGTGTCTTGTTTACCAATTAAAGACAGCGTTAATTGCAGTCCACCGGTTCCAAACCCACGTCCCATCGGCATTTCACGACTGGAATAAGGCACTTGATAACCGGGGATAGCAATCGCTTTTAACACACTGCGACGCACTTCTTTTTTGGCGTATTCATCTAAGAAACCAAAATTGTACTCAGCAGAGGCCTGTCTGAATTGTGTTTCTGTTGTTTTGACTTCACTAGACATTTTCAGATCCTCCCTGAGTATCTTGATTTTGGTGTTTATCCTGTGTGGTTCTTAAACGATCCATGTCGGATTGGAAGGTCACATAGTGCGGCATTTTGTAGTGAGTACAGAAGCCCATTGAATCGATTCCGTCAATGTGTAACAACACAAATTCAGGATCTTCAGATGGGTTAGTCGGGCCGTTTTTCATGCCAGATTGTAAGGCTCTATCCAAAACAGACATGGAAATCGCTTTAACTTCGTTATGCCCAAAACAGGCTCCGTAACCTAGACTGAAGGTCGGTTTTCCGCCTTCTTCATCGTCTTCGTACATGGCAACCACTTCACATTCGGTCATTAACACTTCACCGACTTCAATTGGCTCGCCCGTAATTGGGTGCGGCAACATCACCGGTAAGTAACCCACACGCAACTCAGCAACGGTAGGGTGAATGTCACCATAACCACGCATATTAGAATAGGCTATGGCAAGGATGGATCCGGTTTCTGCACGCGCCATGGTCGATAAGGCCGCAGAACGAGGCACTGGGAAAATCAGTGGCTCACGAGTAATATCAAATGGCGCTTTTTCGGCCGCCGCTTCATCTACGGGTGGCAGTAAGCCTTCTTCTCGCAATGCATCCAATACCTTTGGAAACGTATCTGGAATCTCATCATGACGGTTTTCATCTAACCATTTAGAAGCCACCGCTTTAAACGCTTCTGGTGATTCATCCAGCAGTTCGGTACGCATCAGGCGCAAAGCATAATCGGTGCTAGCCCCCAGCATTTGACCGCCAGGAATGTCTTTAAACGAGGCCGAAATACGGCGAATGACGCGCATATTACTGGTATCAATCACTGGAGATTCGACCAAACGTGGTTTAGTTGAGCGGTAAGCACGTAAAGCAAACGCCGCTTCAAGCGTATCGCCCAAACTCTGTTTAATCGCCAAAGAGGCCAGTTTCGGGTGGAACAGGCCACCTTCAGAGATAATGCGACTGTGAAGAAAATACAGTTGATTTTCAATGGTGTCTAAATCTAACGGTTCACCGGATTCACCTTGGCGTGTACGAATAAACTCCAATAATTTTTCAGCACCGGCAATGGCTTGTCCGCCACCTTTGATTGCAACGTAACCCATTACTGTTGTACTCCATTATTCATCTCTGTAATTTCCAACTTCGTGGTTCTTGGTAGACCCATGATTTGGGTGTCGTCCACTAAAATACAGTCAATGCCTAATGGAAACGCTGAGCACCACTCATTGCGATTTTCTAACCAGGCCTGGTCAATTCCAGAAACATAAACTTGGGTTTGACCATTGACACCTGGGCCAGACAGTTGAAGTGCTAGCTCACCTTGTTCCGTGCTTAGATTCGACACTTTAAAAATCAAAGTGGCGGCATAATCTGGAGAGGGTAAGGTGCCTAACTTAGGTTCAAATCTAACTGGCTTGCTGGCATCACATAGAATGTAATCCGCCAATTCAACCGTTGCAGATTGTGCTTGCAGCAGTGGCCAGTCAGATGGGTTCAATAGGTTGTCGGCATCGGCCAAAGAGACTTCGCCATCAAGTAAGGTTGCTAATACAGCAAGATAGACCGGTTTGTCTTCAATGAATTCAGACCAATTGCTTAAACTGCCTGGACGCGCCATGGTTTGCATTAAACTGTTAAACAAGGTTTGTTGAGTATCGGCCAACCAAATGGCATCAATCTGTCCGCCAAGAATGTCTTTTTGTCCGTCTTGTATTTGATCTTGTTTAAGCACTTTTATCTTCCTCTTGCGTCGCGCCCAGTAATGAGAAATCGACTGCGGTAGATCCCAACATCGCTTTACGGGTAGACACTTCCTGTTGGAACTTGTATTCGCCCATTTGAACTAAATCAGCCAGTTTTCTGTAACCTTGAAGGTTGTTGGCTAAAATGGCATCGGCAACCGCCATCAGTGAGGCTAAATTTTCATCATCATCCATCAGTTGTGCGGCACCCTCAAATTCATTTCCTTGCATATCGGTTAGGCACACCCAACTGGTAGCGATTGGAAACTCACCTAAAAAGAAAGGT
>JAYENR010000142.1:0-1929 GCA_034722175.1 Pseudomonadota bacterium
CATGTAAGTAGCGAAATGTTTGTCTTAAGTAAGTGCTGCATAGTTTCATGCCTTGGATACGCCATGAAACCTTTTGATTTCCCTGTATAAAGTGTTTTTCTAACATCAAAAGGTCTGTAATTAACATCGACCATTATGGGTGAGTTTTCCTGAATATCTTTTCTTGCTGTAGAAATCTTCCAGTCTCTTCCATCTTTTTTTGGTGTATGGATTTGTCGAAAATCTTCAATATCTAATTTCAGAATGTCTTCTTTAATAAGATTTAATTTATCAGGGTCTATTTGTACCGTTAAATCATCACGTTCGGTTTTTATGCCGCTGGCACTTTGATGAAAGATACTTTGCAAGCTTGGTAATTCGCTATAAATATTTTTACTCTCAAAATCCTGCTCTAAAAACAAAAATTCAGGGGTTTGCGGAGCAAGCTGCTCCCAAGCGGTGTTTTTAAAGTCCGTTTGTTCTAACGTTGCATATTTGTCTTTTCGTTTGCCATATAAGTCGGCTTTAAAAACTTTCCCTAAATCACCAGGCCTGGTGATATTTGAGCCATTTTTAATAAATAGGTTAATCGAGACGCCTTGCATAATATCAAAGACATTTTCGTCTTTAGAGCCATCGGGGGCGGTCTCTTTCTTTTTGCTGTTGCCGTGCAGATCAAGAATGTAAATTTCGTCAAAGGTTTCTAGTAAATGTTTACGCATTTGACGGTGAATCAGTCCATCTATAAATGAGTTGTTCGTAATAAAGGCGAGTACGCCTTCGCCATTTTTTTCGATAAAGTGTTGACCGTAACGAATGAACTTAATGTAGTCGTCTGAGAGTGGTTGGATATTGCGTTCGTTTAAGTCTTTTTTATAGTCTTGAACAAGGTTTTGAATCCAATCGCTTTTATTAGTACTGCTCACCGAATAGGGCGGGTTGCCCATCACCACCATCACCGGTGTGTCTTTTTTGACGGTATTGGCTTCTTTGGCTTCGTTACTGAGCCATTGTGAAAACAGGCTGTGGGTGTCGGGGTGATACTCTTCAAGCGAGTTGGTTAAAAAAACTCGCAGACGATTATTTTGGTCGCGTTGGTTGCAACCGGTTTCGCCAAACAGCATATCGAGTTTTAAGTGTGCCATGGCGTAACTGGCCATCAGCAGTTCAAAGCCGTTTAGGCGGGGAATCAGGTCTTTTTCAACGTAACTTGGCCAAATGCCTTGCAGGTTTTTAAATTTGCTTTGGTAGAGAAAATTCACCACTTCAGCCAAGAAGGTGCCGGTACCCGTTGCTGGGTCTAAGATTTGCACCTTGTGAATCTCTTTAGTGCCGTAGAGTTTGCCTTTGCGTTTGCTGAGTTGACTGCTTTGGGTTTGCAGGTCGGTGGCTTCCACTTCAATCGTGGTTTTGCTGTTGTCGGCCAAGCCGTCTTTTAAACCGAATTTGGTTTTTAAAATTTCGTCTACCGCACGCACAATAAAACTCACCACGGGTTGCGGAGTGTACCAAACGCCACGGGCTTTACGGAGTTTGGCATCGTATTTGGCCAAAAAGGTTTCGTAAAAGTGAATAATCGGATCGGTTTGCGCGGTCTTTTTGCCGTAACCTTCCAAAATACTTTTTACGTCTGCATGTCTAAACACTTCGGCCAAGTTGTCTACCGTGGTTTTAATGCGTTCGTCAATGTTGTAACCGGCAATGGATTGAAACAGATTACGCAATAAGGGGTTACTTTGCGGAATTAAGCGGGCGGCTTCGTCACGGTCAAAAGTGGGCAGAGTAGGGTCATGATAACGCGCGGCAAACATGCCGTAAGCTAGGGTTTGGGCGTAGAGGTCGGCAAACTGTTTGGGCTCTAGGTCGTGAATAAGCATGGAGCGAAAACTGGCTAACTGGTGGGTGAGTTCGCTACTGCGGTTAGCCTCAATATCATCTAATAAGGCTTCT
>JAYENR010000143.1:0-11087 GCA_034722175.1 Pseudomonadota bacterium
TGATGATTTAACGGGCTATATGGGGGTTGGCGTTTACCTTGATCAGGAAACATTAGCCCCTTATATGTTCACTGCAGAGTATGGACTTATAGAATCAATTCAATTAGGTTGGAATAAGAATATAGACTTTATTGATATGAGTCTAGTCATGATGAAAAAAATGCTTTTTGGCGAGGTAGGGTTAGATAACCTATCTGGCCCAGTAAGTATTGCTCAATTTTCGGGTCAAGCATTACAAACTGGTTTAGTCTCTTTTTTAATGTTACTAGGCCTGTTGAGTTTAAGTTTGGGTGTATTAAACTTACTGCCGATTCCAGTGTTGGATGGTGGTCACTTAGTTTATTATATTATCGAAATGATAAAGGGTTCTCCTGTCAGCGAGGGAACCATGGTTTTTGGCCAAAAAATTGGCCTGTTGTTAATATTGAGTTTAACGGTATTGGCGTTAACTAACGATCTGATAAGAATTACAAATGGATAAAATGAAACCAAAATACTTTAAATACAGCGTGATTGGCGGCCTTATAATTGGTTTAGTAGGGAGTGTCACTCAAGCTCAAGCATTTACCGTTCAAAAAATTGAAGTTGAGGGTACACAACGAATTGGATTTGAAACCATTAATAGCTATCTTCCAGTTTCGATTGGTGAAGATCTTAGCGGTGCGCTGGTTCAAGAAAGTATTCAGAAACTTTATAAGACTGGTTTTTTTAAGGATGTTTCTCTTTTTGAACGAGAGTCAGGTGTTTTGGTTATTAAAGTGGTAGAAAGACCCTCTATTACTGAGGTTGCTATTGATGGTAATTCATTAATAGATACCGATGATTTTATGGAAGCTTTGGGGTCATTAGGAATTAAGCAGGGTCGTATCTATAATCAGATACAGTTAGATCGTGTAATTTTGGATTTAAAGCGTCGTTATCAGAGTCAGGGTTATTATGCTGCTGAAATCGCCTTTGTGGTTGAAGAGTTGCCTAGAAATCGTGTGAATTTAAAGATCGAAGTTGAAGAGGGAAAACCTGCGACTATCGGAGCTATTAATTTAGTGGGTAATGATACCTATCCGGATGATCGCCTAAAGCCTTTATTATTACTTTCTGATAAATCTATCATTGGTGAAACTGATGAATACTCTAAACCAAAAATGCAGGCAGATATTGAGACGATCAAATCTTATTATTTAGACCGTGGTTTTGCAGAATTTGAAATACGTTCATCTCAAGTTAGTCTGTCTTTAGATAAAACTAAGGTTTTTATCACCATTAATATGACAGAAGGTCCTCAGTATACTGTCTCAAATGTCAAATATACGGGTGATTCCCGCATTCCTGAAGAAGAAATTATTGAGCTTCAGAAGATAGCAGTTGGAGACATGTTCTCGAGAACACAAGTTATCCAGACGATGAATGCAATTCGTGATCGTCTCAGTGAAGAAGGGTATGCGTTTGCCGAAGTTAAACCTGATACGGTTATTAATAAAGAAGACAGAACGGTTGACGTTAAATTTGATATTAAACCTAAAGAGCGTGTTTATGTTCGCAATATTAATATAGAAGGTAATACTCGAACCCGTGATTACGTTATTCGGCGTGAAATGCGTCAATTAGAGAGTGCGCCATACTCTTTAAAGCAAGTGCGACGATCAACGGCTCGTCTTAATCGATTGGGTTATTTTACTCGTGTTGATATCGATACCCAGCGCGTATCAGCAGATCAGATAGATCTAGTCATTAACGTCGAGGAGCAGTCTACCGGATCCTTCACAGCAGGATTAGGTTTCTCTCAGATTGATGGGATGAGCTTTAATATTGGTGTTTCGGAGAGAAACTTTATTGGTAGCGGTAATCAATTAGACTTTAAAGTGAGTTCATCTGCAGCTAGAAAAAGTGCGGATATTGGATTAACCAACCCATATTTCACTGCTGATGGGGTCAGTTTTGGTACTGGATTTTATTTAAGTGAAATTGATGCTGAAGAACTAGGTGTATCAGACTATACAACCAATAACTACGGACTCCGTTTTTCATTGGGGTACCCCCTTAGTGAACATAGTCGGATTAATTATGGTTTAAAACTTAACCATCAGTCTTTGATATGTTCAGATACTTTTAATATTTGTAATGACTATCTGTTGTTAAATGATAAAGAAGAGTCTTCAGCCATTGTCTCCATGGGATGGTCATACGATACAAAGAACTCTTTTTACTTTCCATCCAAAGGTCAGAAATTTACCCTATCGGGTGAGGTGGTGACACCAATTGATTCAGAAGTATCGTTTTACAAGTTATTTATGGATGAAAAGTGGTATTATCCTTTAACGAGCGATTTTAACCTAAGTCTTAAGCTAGGTTTAGCATATGGAGATGGGTTAGGTTCAACCGATGAGTTACCATTTTATGAGCGTTTTTACACAGGTGGAATCAGCTCTGTTAGAGGGTACGAACCTAACTCATTAGGTAAAAACTATGACTTTACAATAGATGGTAGCGATCGTCCTATTGGTGGGTCTTCACGAGTTGTTTCTTCAGCAGCACTTGTTTTCCCAGTACCATTTATAGATGACTCAAGTAATGTACGCTTAAGTTGGTTTTTTGATGCAGGAAATGTATTTGCAAAAGGTCAGACTGTAGAGTTAAGTGAGTTAAGAACTTCGACAGGAGTGGGATTATCTTGGATTACACCTGTTGGACCACTGTCATTTAGCTTGGCTAGACCGTTAAATTACACTGAAGATGATGATCTGCAGAGATTCCAGTTTAATCTAGGTGTTCCACTCTAGATTTATAAAAAATGATAATAATCAGGATAGATTAATGATTAATGTTTTAAAACTTTGTTTTGTAATTTCACTATTAGCACTGAACGTCAATGCTCATGCTGAAACTCCTGTAAAACTAGGAGTGGTTAATGTAGCGTTACTGTTAGAGCAAGCCCCCCAGGCTAAAAATGCCAGCTCAAACCTTGAGAAAGAATTTTCTCCTCAGCAAGCTGAGTTGAAGTCACTGGCAAGTAAACTTGAAAAGAAACAGAGTGACTATCAAAAAAACAAGTCAGTTATGAGTGATAGTCAGAAAATGACTAAAGAAAGAGAAATCACCATGATGACTAGAGAGATTCAGCGTCGTCGTAATGATATTCAAGAGCTGTTAAATCTTCGACGCAATGAAGAGTTAGCAAAACTTCAAACAGTGGTTAACGATGCCATTAAAGCCATTGGTAAGCAGCAGAGTTTTGATCTTATTTTGTATGAAGGGATTGCTTATACCAATAAC
Source organism: Pseudomonadota bacterium (assembly GCA_034722175.1). Taxonomy (GTDB): domain Bacteria; phylum Pseudomonadota; class Gammaproteobacteria; order Thiomicrospirales; family Thiomicrospiraceae; genus Thiomicrorhabdus. The sequence goes on from JAYENR010000143.1 coordinate 3,271, forward strand.
CGTGTTGATGTTACACAAGATGTGTTGAAGCATTTACAAACCATGGCTCAGAAACAACGTTCTGAATTCAATAAGTAATTTTTTAAATGCAATTACAGTCGATCATAGAACATCTTGAATCTGTCGGTATTGAAGTAGAGCTTATTGGTGACAGTAACTTAGAAATTACGCAGATTTCGAGCTTGCTCGCATCTAAATCCGATAATATTAGTTTTTTAGCTGATAAAAAACGTCTTTCTGAGCTTGAATCAAGCTTGGCGGGTGTAATTATTGTTCGCAAAGAACATGTTCACTTGACAGCAGCGACTAAGCTGGTTGTTATTGACCCCTATTATGCCTATGCTAGGGTAGCTCAGTTACTAAATCCAGCCCATCCTGAAGCAATCGGAATTCATTCGACAGCTGTTGTTGCTGATTCAGCGTACTTATCTAAGAATGTTTCTGTGTTAGAGAATGCTGTCATTAGTGATGGTGTTCAAATTGGTGAAAATACCGTTATTACACAAGGGGTTGTAATTGGTAGAGATGTTAAGATTGGTCAGCGCTGTAGAATTGCACCTAATGTAACCATTATGCAGGGTTGCTCAATTGGCGATGATACAACGATTGAGGCTGGAACAGTAATTGGTGGTGATGGGTTTGGTTGGGCAAACCATCAAGGTTATTGGGAGAAGGTTCCTCAAATCGGTCGAGTTATTATTGGTAGTAAAGTATCAATAGGAAATAACTGTACAATTGATCGAGGTGCAATAGACGATACCGTCATTGCAGATGGGTGTATTATCGATAATTTAGTACATATTGCTCATAATGTAGTGCTGGGAGAAGGGTGTGCTATTGCTGGCCAAGTTGGTTTTGCAGGCAGTACTTCTTTAGGCAAACAATGTACAGTTGCGGGTCAGGCAGGTTTTGCAGGTCATCTTGAAGTTACTGATCAAGTCCATATTTTAGCCAAGGCAGGTATAACTCATAATATTACTAAGCCAGGTGCCTATGCTGGTTTCCCAGCCGTGAATGCATCAGACTGGCAAAAGAACAGTGTTAGAGCTCGACAGCTCGACAAAATGGCAAAACAGATAAAAGCATTAGAAAAACAGTTGCAGTTAATGCAAAACACTCAAGCATAATGAGCTGTTAGCCGTTAATAAATTTAATTTAGTTTTATCGGATATAAAGAACATATGGAAGTTAAAGAAATTTTTGATTATTTACCTCACCGTTACCCGTTTTTACTGGTTGATCGTGTTACCGAGTTTGAGTCTGGTGAGTCATTAAAAGCATTTAAAAATGTCACCTTTAATGAACCACAGTTTACAGGCCACTTTCCAAATAACCCAATTATGCCGGGCGTAATGATTATTGAAGCTATGGCACAATGTACAGGGATTCTTGCGTTTAGAAGTCAAGGCGTTAAACCAGACGGACAAACTATGTATTATCTGGCTGCTGTAGACAACTGTCGCTTTAGACAACCCGCTGTTCCTGGTGATCGTTTAGATTTTGAAGTGGTCACAACCGGTAATAAACGTGGAATCTGGAAGTTTGAATGTGTCACGAAGGTGGATGGTAAGGTGATAGCGAGTGCTGACTTACTTTGTGCTGAGCGAAAGGTATAAACTTTGATTCATTCTACGGCGATTATTGACCCTAAAGCGCAGGTTGCTGAAGGGGTTACAATTGGTCCTTACAGCGTCATTGAAGGTTCAGTCACCATAGGTGCTGGTACCATAATTGAAGCCCATGTCGTAATTCAGGGCCCGACTACCATTGGTGAAAATAATCATTTTTTCCAGTTCGGATCAATCGGTGCGGCACCACAGGATAAAAAGTATGCAGGTGAGCCAACTACCCTACAGATTGGTGATGGCAATACATTTCGCGAAAATGTAACCATTAACCGCGGTACGGTTCAAGATCTAGGAAAAACTTCTATAGGTAACGATAACTGGGTGATGGCTGGTGTACATATTGCACATGACTGTACGATTGGAAACCATTGTATTCTTGCTAATGCGGCGGCGTTGGCAGGGCATGTGACGATTGACGATTGGGCTATTTTGGGTGGCTACAGCCTAGTTCACCAGTTCTGCCATATTGGTGAACATAGTTTTTGTGGCATGGGAAGTGTGATTAATCAAGACGTACCTAACTTTGTTGTGGTATCTGGTAATTTAGCCATTCCACGTGGAATTAACCTCGAGGGCTTAAAACGTCGTGGTTTCACGACTGAGCAAATTAACGTGGTTAAAAAAGCTTACCGTACTCTTTATCGCGCAGGTAATAAATTATCTATGGCGATTGAGAGCTTGCAAGAACTTAATGACGATCTTGGTACCTTAGATTCTCTTATCCAGTTTTTACAGAATTCAGATCGTGGAATCGTCCGTTAATATCTTATCTACTACATTAATGGATCAACACTCTCCAGTTATCGCGATGGTGGCTGGTGAGGCCTCTGGTGATACTTTAGGTTCAGATCTAATTATCAGTCTAAAAAAACGTTACCCTCAAGCTTGTTTTGTTGGAATCGGCGGCCCTAAAATGCAAAAAGAGGGCTTTGAAAGTTGGGTTCCAATGGAAAAGCTTTCAGTTATGGGGTTATTTGAGGTTTTAAAACACCTGCCTGAATTACTAAAAATCCGTAAGAACTTGATTAATCAGTTGCTTGATTTAAAACCAGATGTATTTATTGGTATTGATGCACCTGATTTTAACTTTAAAGTTGAGTCTGTTTTAAAGAAACAGGGTATTAAAGCAATACATTATGTCGGTCCTTCTGTCTGGGCATGGCGTGAAAAACGTTTAGAAAAAATTAAACAGGCTGTTGATGGCGTTTTGGTTCTGTTTCCATTTGAACCAGTCTATTATGACCGTTATCAAATTCCGGTTAAGTTTGTAGGGCACCCACTTGCACATCAGTTTCCTGAGTTCCCAAATTCTGCCACGGCTCGTGCCCAGTTAGCTTTACCACTTAATTCTCAAATTACTGCTATTCTTCCTGGTTCACGTATGAGCGAAGTCAATGCCATGGCCGATGTCTATATGCGAGCTGCGGCTAAGTTGCATGAGATTTATCCGCAGATGATTTTCACCGTTCCCTGTGTACATGAAAAGGCAAAAGATAGAATTGAGCAGGCGATTAAGCAGTTTGCATCTCATGTCGATATACGTTTGTATGCACAGCAATCACGGATTGTCTTAGAAGCCAGTGATCAAGTCATCGTTACTTCAGGTACAGCCACACTAGAGTGTGCTTTAATGAAACGTCCTATGGTGTTGGCAATTAAAATTCACCCTATTTCATACTGGATCATGAAAAAGCTTGCGACAACTCAATGGATTGGATTGCCTAATATTCTTGCTGGTGAATCAATCGTTACGGAGTTAATACAGGAAGAGGCTACCCCTGAAAAGATCGCTTTAAACCTTGGTCGTTTAGTTGTCGATAAAGCTGAAAGAGCAAGACAGGTGGCGGCGTTTGAACTTCAATACCAATCTTTAAAACAAAATGCCTCCGAATTGGCTGCAGATGCAATTCAAGACTGGGCAGGCCTGGTATGATTGCTCAGCAGACGACACTGTTTGATATGGATGAACAACCTCAGTTTGATTATATTATTGGTGTTGATGAAGTGGGGAGAGGGCCTTTAATTGGTGAGGTGGTTACAGCTGCCGTTATTTTGCCAGTCGACTGCACGCTTCCACTAAATGACTCTAAGAAATTATCAGAAAAAAAGCGCCAGCAACTATCTATGGAAATTAGAGAACAGGCAGTAGCCTACGCAATCGGTCATGCAACTGCTGATGAAATTGATGAGTTAAATATCTTGCAGGCTACTATGCTTGCGATGCAACGAGCTATTCAAGCAGTAGCTGAACAAGTAAGTGGCCGTATACACGTTTTGGTAGATGGCAACCGTTGCCCTAAGATCCCTTTTGAATGTGAAGCAATTGTAAAAGGGGATGCAAAAGTTGCCGAAATAAGTGCAGCGTCTATATTAGCTAAGGTTTATCGAGATCAGCAGATGTTAGAGTTGGATCAGTTATACCCAGAATATGGCTTTGCACAGCATAAAGGCTATCCAACAGTAAAGCATTTGGCAGCAATTAAAGAATTTGGCATGATTTCTGGTTATAGAAAGTCATTCAAACCCATTAGAGCTTTATTGGAACTCGAAAACTAGGTGGCCTGCTTGTTTTAGCAGCTTTTCTGGTATTTAATGTTCTGTAATGAATTTAGTAACAACGTTGGTATTACGCCAATGGATTTCCTATAAACGGTAGGTTAGGTCGTCACGATGAGTACCACTTTAGAACAAGTTGAAAAAACCGCACAATTAAGTAAAAACAACCAAATGAGTTTGATGATTTTTCAAGTTCAGTTTTCACGTAATAATTCCAAACCACCTTATTACGGAATGAATGTTTTTAAGGTAAGGGAAGTCCTGGAAGCGCGTGCTTATGATGTTTCTCCAATGCCGGACTCTAATCCGTTAATTGAAGGAATGATCGAGCTTCGTGGGGTTTACCTGCCTGTTATCGATCTTCCTAAATGGATGGGATTTGAAATGACGGATGAGGAACGCGAAAAATCGATTATCATCGTATCTGATTTCAGTCATAACTTCGTGGGGCTACGTGTCTCTTATATCCACGGTGTGGAAGAGAAAGACTGGGCAGAAATTCATCCTGCAGGTAACTATAAAGTTGATGTCAATACCAATCAAATCGTAAACCATACCTATCTATCAAACAGCCAGGAACTTTGCTTTATTCTTGATATTGAAAAGCTGCTGATTGAAGCGATGCCAAGCATGGCTGAGAAAATTTTTGCTTCTGCAAAAGCTGTTGATCAGTCGGAGCATGTATTCAGTGATGATATCTATAATCGCACTATTTTATTTGCTGAAGACAGTATGGCCATTCAAAAGTATATGGGCATGGTGTTTGACCAATTAAAGTTAAAATATATCGCGTTTGATAATGGACGTTTATTGCTTGATTATGTCAATGATTTAGAAAATCTAGATGAAGTTTCAATGGTCTTTACCGATTTAGAGATGCCAGTTGCATCTGGACATACGGTTATCAAAGAGCTTAAATCAAATGGTCGTACCCGTAAAATGCCAATTATTGTTCATACATCAATGACCAGTGAGAATAATAGTCGACAAGTGTTAGATATGGGGGCTGATTACTTTATAGGTAAAGTTGATACAGACCTAATTGTGGATACCGTCTCAAAAGTAGACCATGAATTATACGGTACCGACATATCAACTTAAGTTTGAAGAAATAGTAGCTTTAGACAAAGAACTTACCTAAATTTTAGATATAAAAAAAGGCGCATGATCAGTGCGCCTTTCTTAACTCTAGAGTTCGTCAGTATTAACGTTGACGAGCTTTAAATCTAGGGTTAGTTTTGTTGATTACGTACACTTTACCGCGACGCTTAACAACTTGACAGTCTTTATGACGTGTTTTAGCAGATTTCAATGATGATAAAATTTTCATTTTTCAATTCCATAATTACGGTCGATTACGCTAAATAATCGATTGGTTTTAGTTCAAATTTGACGCGGCGTATAATACTGCTTATTCCAAGCTTTGTCTAGTTCAATTGTCTTAAATAACCTAAATATACAATATTTTGTGCATATCTTTAAAATTACTCGTCTGAAGCACCCTATATGGTGTCTATTTGAATGATAATCAGTCCATATCCTGTATCGATTCAGTATAATTCAAACACTTTAAATGAATCTACTTCCTTAGGATCGATTTGCATGGTAGCTGCAAAAAAAACTCAAGAAAAACTGACGATTGAGCAAGTCATGGGTGAAAGTGGAACTTTATCTGAATATGTAAAAGGGTACTCTCCACGACAAGCCCAGCTTGATATGGCACAAGAAGTTCAACAGCTGATTGAAGAAGAGTCTACCTTACTCGCTGAAGCGGGCACGGGAACGGGGAAAACCTTTGCTTATTTAGTTCCAGCCTTGTTATCCGGTAAAAAAATTATTGTATCAACGGCAACAAAAACCCTGCAAGAGCAATTGATTCAAAAAGACTTACCGATGTTGCTTAAAGCGTGCAAAGTTAAGGGAAAAGCAAGATTATTAAAAGGCCGAGATAACTATCTTTGTTCTCAACGTCTGGAACTGACTGAAACAACCGAACAACACAGCCGAGAAGATTGGAAAAAATTAGCAGAGATCCGCAATTGGTCAGAATTGACAAAACAGGGGGATCGTGCCGAACTATCCACTGTGCCTGAAAACGATCCGATTTGGCGTAAGGTTTGTGCTCGTTTAGAGTTTTGTCAGGCAGCGGAGTGTCAGCCTGATTCCGGTTGTTTTTATCCGGTAGTTAAAGAACGAGCCGCAGATGCACAAGTTCTGGTTGTTAACCATCATCTTTTTTGTGCCGATCTAGCGTTACGTGAACAGGGTTTTGGTGAACTGTTACCAGATTCTGATATTTATATTTTTGATGAAGCCCATCAACTCCCCGATATTGCAGCTCAATTTTTAGGTTTTACCATTACTCGCAGTCAACTAGAAGAGTTAGCTCGCGATATCCGGCATGCTCAAAAGCAAGAGTCGCCAGACAGTCAGTCTATTTCAGATTTATCAACTAAGTTTGAACAACAAATTAAAGCCCTAAACGAAGTGTTTGGTAAATGGGATAAACGTTGGACTTGGGAACAATTAGTGTCTGATAAGCCATTTCATCAAGCTGTCAAAGCCTTGAATAATCAACTCAGTTTTTTGGTCGAAAGCCTTAAGGAAGTCGTTGAGCGTGGTAAACAGTTAAGTGCCGTTTATAAGCGTGCTAAAGATTATGAAGTCCAGCTAAAAGAGTGGATGAATCAGACCTCTGAAAACAAAATTCGCTGGATTGAATCCTCTCAAGCTCGTTTTAAATTTAACTTAACCCCATTAAGTGTTGCAGCCCCTTTTAGTCGTCAACGAGAAGAGATAGGAGGAGCCTGGCTATTTACCTCTGCTACCTTGAGTGTGCGTAATAACTTTGATTATTTTGCTAATCGACTTGGGTTAGGAGAATCTAAAACCAGTTGCTGGCCGAGTCCATTTGATTATCAACAGCAGGGGGTTATTTACCACCCTGTTGGTTTGCCTGAACCTAGAAATCCTGACTACATCAAAATCTGCTTACGTGCTGCGTGGCCTTTGCTTAAAGCGAGTAAAGGTCGAGCCTTTATGCTGTTTACTAGTCATAGAGCGTTACAGGAGGCCTATGCGATATTAAAACAGCATTGGCAGGGTAAGTTATTAGTTCAAGGGGATCTGCCTAAGTTAACCCTGTTGGCCCAGTTCAAAGAGCAAAAACAAGTTATTTTATTGGGTACCAGCAGTTTTTGGGAAGGGGTCGATGTTAAGGGGGATGATCTGCAGTTGGTTATTATTGACCGTATTCCTTTTGCACCACCCGATGATCCTATTGTTCAAGCGAGAGAGGCCTATCTAAAAGAAAAAGGTCTGAATGGTTTTGCACATTTTCAACTGCCTGAAGCGGTAATGGCCATGAAGCAGGGTTCTGGTCGACTAATACGTGATGTGAGCGATACGGGTGTGTTGATGCTATGTGACCCACGATTAAGCACTAAACAATACGGTTCAACCATTCGAGCAAGTTTGCCGGATTTTCCATGGGTGTATGATGCAGAATCCGCTATTAGCAAACTGACACCAACTCCAGAAAAGGAAGCGAATGCATAATAGTGTTAATTTGCATTCGTTAGCATTAAAATCTAATATTCATTAAATATAAAGCAGTTATATACAAAAGATAAC
>JAYENR010000144.1:0-1925 GCA_034722175.1 Pseudomonadota bacterium
TTTTTAACTCGTCAAGAACATACTGTCGAGTTAACTTTTGGTATGAAAGAAAGCTCTGTGGTGTCGCATAATAGTTGTTTTTACAAAACAGAAAACTGTATTTATGTGGGCGATCTTGTTTAGAGATAAGGGCTTGTTTTGCATAGTCGAGTTCTTTAGGGTCAGTACCCAGTTCTGAGCCGCTTAAAAAGAATAGGCTGGTAAAGATGGCAAGTTTTACCTTTGGTTGCTGTTTTTTATTGAGCATCGCTAAAAGTTCTTGGCTACCACTTGAGTGACCAATAACCACCACTTCTTTTTTACCTTGTTCGATTTCTAGCCATTTAATCCACTCTTCAACTTCGATAATGTCATTTTCTAAAGTGTGGGTGTGAATGGAGTTACATTTAACCGACTGCTTACGTAAGTTAATGCCTAATGTTAAGGTCGGAGTTAGCACGCTATATCCTGCATCTTCAAATGCCTGCGACATCGATTTAACAGTATGAAACTGGTTTGTGGTTAAAAAACCATGAAGAATTAATACGGCTGGTTTTTCGGTATCCCCTTTTACAAAGTCAGCTTCGGCAGTGAGGTTGAGAGGAGCAATTTTATGGGTAACGGTTTCTGCCAATACAATATTTGAAAATAGAATACCTAAACTTCCAAGGCTAATACTGGTAGTGATACAGATTGCTTTTAATGTTTTTGTAATGTTAAGCATGTCTCATTGATTCCGCTAATAATCCTGACTGTGCCATAAGGTTATCAAATGTGACACTGCGGGTAAATACTAATTACTAAAGATTTGGATTAGTATTATGAGTGACAGGATAAGATTTAGCCTTAATTAGACAGGGTACTGGTTTTTTAGAAGACGTTCAGTCAGCTAACAAGTGGGTGATTCGGTATAGAATCTAAATATTATTGGTACAATAGTGACAATTTAATTTTGTTATTTAGGCAAAGAAATTATGTGCGGAATTTGTGGTGAGATTTACTGGGATGGCCAATTAGCAAGCGAAACTCGTTTAAAACCGATGTTGGATGAGATGGAGAAACGAGGGCCAGATGATGGTGGAACTTGGGTTCAGGATCATATTGGTTTAGGTCATCGTCGTTTATCTATTATTGATCTGACGGATGGCGGCCATCAACCGATGCGTGATCATGAACTGAGCTTGGTGTTTAACGGCTGTATCTATAACTATCAAGCTTTAAAAATCGAATTAGAAGAGTTAGGTCACGAATTTAAGTCGCACTCCGATACTGAAGTTATTTTAAAGTCCTATCGTCAGTGGGGGTTGGATTGTGTAACCCGCTTTGAAGGGATGTTTGCGTTTGCTATTTGGGATGATGATTCTCATCAGTTGTTACTGGCACGTGATCGCATGGGAATCAAACCGCTCTATTATGCCCCCGTCAATGGTGGAGTGCGTTTTGCTTCTAATACGCAAGCATTGCTTACCTCGGATGATATCGATACCTCGATTGACCCAGTTGGATTGCATCATCAATTAACCTTGCACGCGGTGATTCCTGCACCGCATACCATTTTAAAAGGCATCCGTAAGCTTGAACCTGGTCACTGGATGATTGTGAACCCGGATGGGCAAATGTATAAAAAGCGTTTCTGGTTTTTAGAGGCCAAGCGTCCAGATAGCTCGCTTGAAAAATCGGCTCCACAAACTGAGCAGGCCTGGGTGGATGCGATTCATGCCTCTCTAAAAGAGGCTGTTCATAAACGTTTGACTGCTGCCGATGTGCCAGTAGGTGTATTGCTTTCAGGCGGCTTGGATTCCAGTTTAATTGTTGGCTTGCTTCATGAAGCCGGAGTTGAAAATATCAAAACCTTTTCAATCGGCTTTGAAGATGCGCCTGAAGAGAAGGGCAGTGAGTTCGAGTTTTCGGATAAGGTGGTTGAACGGTTTAATACCGATCACAAG
>JAYENR010000145.1:0-1910 GCA_034722175.1 Pseudomonadota bacterium
AGTTCGTTTCTGACGGACTTAAGTACGGTAAATCGTTTCAATCAGATGAAAACCAAATTTGGTTTTGATAGGTCCGTGTACTGTTAAGACAGGGAGTTTGAACACTACGTTATCAAAGGCTTTCACCATCTTACCAGGGCCAAACTCGCCCAGGTTTCCGCCCTGTTTTTTTGAGAGACACAAAGAGTGCTTTTTTGCCAAACTACCAAAATCCGCCCCTTTGGCTAGCTGTTGCTTAAGCTTCTCTGCTTCTTGTTTGGTTTTGACTAAAATATGTCGTGCACTTGCGGTGGCCATCGCATTCTTCCTTTGGATAAAATCGAAACATTCGATAGGGCCTATTATAGTGTTTGTTTTTTTGTCTGATCTAAGATTTTTATGGTGTTTATGATTAAAAGAAAACCGCCAAACAGTGCTATAATTCCCAGAATTTAATTCTTACCAGGCCTGTTGAGTTTTCAGCCTGGTCACATCCGCATTTAGACAGGTTTTTTAGTAGATGAGTAACAACGCTAAAACTGAGACAGTTGAACGCCCAGTTAATTTTATTCGCAATATTATTAATGATGATTTAAGCACGCATTTGCACGATCAGGTGCACACCCGTTTTCCGCCAGAACCGAATGGTTATTTGCATATTGGGCACGCGAAATCGATCTGCTTAAACTTCGGTTTGGCTGAGGATTATCAAGGCGAGTGTAACCTGCGTTTTGACGACACCAACCCGGCAAAAGAGGACATGGAGTATGTGAACTCAATCAAAAAAGATGTCAGTTGGCTTGGTTTTGAATGGGCGGGTGAGATCTGTTATTCATCAAACTACTTTGATCAGTTTTACGCCTATGCCGTTGAGTTGATTGAAAAAGGTTTGGCGTATGTCTGTTTCTTAAACGCAGAGGAGACGCGTGAATACCGTGGTACTTTAAAAGAACCGGGAAAAGACAGCCCTTATCGTGATACCTCAGTTGAAGAGAACTTAGCTCTATTTGCCAAAATGAAAAATGGTGAACTCAAAGAGGGAGAGTGTGTCTTGCGTGCCAAGATTGATATGGCCTCTTCGTTTATGTGTATGCGTGATCCAACGCTGTACCGTGTGCGTTTTGAGACACATCATCAAACGGGTGACAAATGGTGCATTTACCCAATGTACGATTTTGCCCACTGTGTCTCTGATGCGATTGAGAACATCACCCATTCGTTATGTACTTTAGAGTTTCAAGACAACCGTCGTTTGTATGACTGGGTATTGGATCATTTAGATGATTTCACCAAGCCAGATCGTCCACATCAGTATGAGTTTTCTCGTTTGAACTTAGAGTACACGGTGATGTCAAAACGCAAGTTGCATCAATTAGTGGACGATAAGTTGGTTGAGGGTTGGGATGACCCACGTATGCCAACGATTTCAGGTATGCGTCGTCGTGGTTATACACCAGCATCCATTCGTGATTTTGCCGAACGTATTGGTATCTCAAAAGTAGATAGCATGACCGAAATGGGTATTTTGGAAGCGGCAGTTCGTGATGATTTAAATAAAGTTGCACCTCGCTCAATGGCCGTTTTAGACCCTATCAAACTTGTGATTGAAAATTACGAGGGTGAACCAGAAGTGTTGATGGCACCAATTCACCCTCAAAATGAAGAGATGGGTAAAAGAGAGATCTTCTTTGGTTCTGAACTGTATATTGACCGTGCTGACTTTACCGAAGTCGCACCAAACGGTAAGTTTATGCGTTTGGCTTTAGATAAAGAGGTGCGTTTGCGTAATGCCTATGTGATTAAAGGGCTGCGTGCTGACTATGATGCAGATGGCAATGTCACCACGGTTTACTGCAGTTATGATCCAGATACCCACGGTAAAAAACCGGCCGATGGTCGTAAAGTTAAAGGTGTCATTCACTTTGTAGAAG
>JAYENR010000146.1:0-1906 GCA_034722175.1 Pseudomonadota bacterium
CTGGTTAATCTGTTTCAGCATCTCACCCGATTGTGAAGCCAGTTCGGTTCCGTGATTGATTTGGCTAGTGGTATCGGCCACTAAGCTATTGATCTCTTTAGCCGCATCAGCAGTACGTTGTGCAAGGGTACGAACCTCTCCTGCAACCACGGCAAATCCACGACCATGTTCACCTGCTCTTGCTGCTTCAACTGCCGCATTGAGTGCTAATAGGTTTGTTTGGAAAGCGATGCCATCAATTAATGTGGTGATATCGGCAATTTTTTCGCTAGCCGTATGAATGCCTTGCATGGCATCTTGAGCCTGTTTCATAACCGTTTCACCTTGGTTGGCATCTTTGCGAGCTAGTTGTGCCAGTTCATTGGCTTCATTAGAGCTGGACAATGAGTTTTGAACCGTTGAGGTGATCTCTTCCATTGAAGCGGCAGTTTCTTCAATTGAGGCCGCCTGGTTTTGAGTACGTTCGTTTAAGTTTTCGTTCCCTGATGCAAGTTGTTCGATATTGGCCATGGCCGACTCAGAGGTATGTTTAATATCAATAAAGATGGTTGCGATATTATTTAAAGCAGTATTAATGGTGGTCTGCAAGGTTGCCAGTTCACCTTTATAGTCGCCTTCCACATGTGAGGTTAAATCTCCATCAATTAGGTTAGTTAAACTGCCGTTAAAGCTCTCAAATCCAGACTGCAAGTTGCTTAATGCTTGGTTGATATTTTGTTTTAAGGTATCTAGATCGCCACTTAAAGGTATATCGATTGGATTTGAGAAGTCTGAATCGGCCATGTCAGAGACAACGGTATTGATTTCAGAGACTGCTGAGTTCAGGGTTTTCATTGTGGTTTGAGCATTACATAATGCGTCTTTAAATGCCCCTTTGACGTTATCGTCGACATCAATTCGGGCACTAAAGTTAGCGTTTCCAAGCTCTTGTAGGGCTGTACCCAGTGTGCCCATGGTTTGTTCAAGGGTGTCTGCCGTGCCGTTTACCGCTTGTTTCAGCTTGTCTAGATCTCCAACGGTATTGACTTGAATACGTTGTGATAACTCACCATTACGCACAGCCTGCATGGTGTCTGAGGTCTCTTTGATAATTTGTTGAGTATTATCAAGTAGGTGGTTGAAGTTATTAGCCATAGTGGAAATTTCATCTTTGGCTGAGGTCGTTTGGGTGCGTGCAGAGAAGTCACCACTCTGTGTGACGGTCGCCATGGTTTTTTGCAAGTTGTTAACAGGGGTCAAAACCATTTTACGAAGTGCAATCAGAATGGCGATTCCCATTAAGATAATGATGCTGATTAAGATAATCTGCTCTGTAATCGAGGCTGATTTGATCTCCGCCATCATTGCATTAAATTCGGTTAGTGGCGCACCAATCACCTGAACCCCAATCTCTTTTCCTTGCATGTCTTTGACAATGGATTTGGTAATTAATAGATTATCTTGAATAATCCAACCTTTATTATTTAACGTTGACCAATCAATGTTTTGTCCCATCGTAATGGCATTTTCAGAGAACCATTTTTCACTTCCTAATACATAGTTGCCAACTTTAGTGTTCTTTTTAGCTTTGGTACTGATAGAGAGTGCATAATCATTAAGTAATAATAGATAGTTCATGTCTCGGTCCGTGTACTTACGAGCAACAGTTCCCATACCTTGGATAAATTCTAGAGAACCCAAGTAACGTCCCTCTTTAAATAAGGGCGTGATACCACGAACGGCTAAACCAGCACGTCCAAGCTCTAGTACAGAAATAGCTTTTTTATCTTTAATTACTTTGGGGCTGTCCTAGATAACTAGTTCAGTTCTTCTTTAACCCATTGATTCAATTGTCTTAATTGTTCTTTCGGGTCACTGTTGTTAAATCGCCATTCACATTCCTTTAAAAAGAGATGAAATGACTCTC
>JAYENR010000147.1:0-46794 GCA_034722175.1 Pseudomonadota bacterium
AGAGAATGCCTGTATGGGGTATTTGTACTCGCCAGTTTTCAAAGGTACTACGGACTTCTCTAGGAGGAATTTTAATCCCAATCCAATCCGGATGATTCTGAGCTTCAGTAAAAGTTAACATCTTACCGGGTTGTAAAACGTCTTCTAAAGTCTCAAGCAATAACACGGTACTTACATGTTCACTGGCACTGTAAATCAGACTAGACTCATCACCAAACCAATCATCAACTTGTGAAAAAATGTACTCGGCTAAATCTCTTAAATAGAGCAGGCCTGTTTGATCTTGCCACTCAATCTTTTCGTCCAAGGCATTCTCTAACGGTAAGTTAGTTAAATGGCGAATATGATTCACATCAGCACCCATCAAATCTGTTTCAAAGTGTAACTGAACCAACCCTAAGCTGTTAAATCGTAAACTTAAATTATAGCTAAGTGGCGAATCTCTAAATTCAGGCAGGTTAACCTCAGGTAAATCAAATTGCCAGATATGGAACTGCCCCCCTTCAGACATATCAGACAACACATCTGGCGGTTCAGGCTCGTAAAAACTGTTCGCCTTTACTTTGAGCATCAGCTTTTCGCGTAGAGTTTGATTCTCAAGTGAACCGATTAAGCAATTAACCTGCATCGAGTTAATGGTGGCGTAATAACTCGACACCAATCGCCCGTCACTGACGACCAATTTACTTGCGGTTACTTCTTTAAGATAAGAGAGAGAAACTAAATAAGCTTTTAGAACCGATGCATAAATTTTGAGTGATTTCGTTTTCTCATAGGCTGATTGTAAAACTTGCTCAATCTCTATCCATTCACTCTCTGCAATAAATACGCCTGTATCACGTTTAGCCAGCAAGGTACTTAGAGCTAATACCGCTTGAATATAGGTTATTTCACTTTCAAGCTTAGCCTGACACTCCGGCTGTGCTGCAATTAAAGCCAACGCCTTTTCACAAGACTGTTGTGTATGGCTAAAATGATTATTGTGCATACCCCGATCTTCATCAACCAACATCACGGCTATTTGGGTTTTTAACAATACACAGTTAGAGGGACGTAACGTTTGATCCTGCATCGCATCAAGCTGCTTTACTCCCCAATCAAAACACTGGTTAGCAAGAATAAATTCGTAACTCTGCTCTATCTTCAATCGAGCCGTAAAGTAAGCGAACCAAAAGGCGGCCAACTTTTGCTCATCCGTCTTGAGAATCTCAGCCATGACAGAAAACTGCGAGGTATCTTTAAAATGTAACTTACACTGTAAAACCTCAACCAAAGCCTGACGGCCTGTTTCAAACTCTTCGTCTGCATCAAATTCAATCGCAAGTTGATTAATCTCTGTTTTCAACGTCAAACTCCGCTTGTGGATAGTTTTGAATAATGTCCATTTGATTGGTGTAACGCACATCGTTGGCTTTAATCCCATAACCGGATAACAACAGGTCAGAAACAAACTTTTGAATTACGTCTTTAGGAATGGTTGAGATTTTTGAATGGGCCTTGACAAACAACCCCATAAATTCAGTACCCGTTCCATAGAACTCTGGAATAAAGTAAGGGATAGGCAAACGCTGAAAGCCCAACTTTTGATAAAAAGGCCAAAGCTTAGGATTGGCTTCTAACCAGAAATAAGGGGTTTGCTCCGTCAAGTTTTGCTCAAGCTGCTCATTCACTAGCTTTCTAGCCAAACCTTGGTTTTCAAATGCAGGATCGGTCGCCAAATAGGCCAATAAAACAGACGACTGATAAAACTCAAGCAGCGTAAACGCTGCCCACTGGTTGCTACGACTGTCTATCAGACCTTGAATGACAGCATCATCACTTAATAGAGATGTTTCAATCAATGGTAAAGGGGCAAGTTCCTGGTATGGAAAACGAGAGCGATACAGATGCGCCCAACTACGAAACAAGAAGTGACCAGGCCTGGTCAGTTGAACTTGTTTAAGAGATTGCAGTCGGTTATTGATCTGTATCGACATAAATTTAGGCTTTACGGCATAGTTATTTAAACAGTTCTGCCAGTTTTTCACCTGGGTTTTCGGCACGCATAAAAGCTTCACCCACTAAGAAACTGTTTACTGCGTGTTCACGCATTTTCGCGACATCTTCTTTGCCCAAGATTCCACTTTCAGTAATCACAATACGATCATCTGGAATCATATCTAACATTTCAATCGTGGTCTCAAGTGAGACATCAAAAGAGTGTAGATCACGGTTATTAATCCCGATCATAGGCAATGGCAAACGCAAAGCTCGCTCTAACTCTTCTTTATTGTGAACTTCAACCAATACATCCATACCCAGTGTTAAAGCAGTTTCAGTCAGTTCATACAGTTGTGCGTCACCAATAGCGGCGGCAATCAATAGAATGCAATCTGCACCAATGACACGTGCTTCATACACTTGGTAGTCATCCACAATAAAGTCTTTACGGATAATTGGCAGATCCACCGCTTCACGTACTTGCATTAGGTAGTCATTGGAACCCTGAAAGAAGTCTTTATCGGTCAACACAGACAGACAAGCGGCGCCATTCGCCTCATAACTTTTGGCAATTTCTACCGGATCAAACGGGTCACGCAATACCCCTTTACTGGGAGAAGCCTTTTTAATCTCGGCAATCACAGCCGATTCACCTGCATCTAATTTCTTTTGCATCGCATCTGCAAAACCACGAGTTGGCGTCGTTGAAGCCATCATTGCTTTTTGCTTCATCTCTCTAAGCGGAATACGCTCACACCCTTCTTGAATCTCTTCAAGTTTACGGAAAATGATTTTTTTCAAGATGGTTGGTGTACCACTCATAGTGTTATCCTTTTGCGATTACAGCCTCTCAAATTCAATGAGATGTAATGTGTTTCAATAATTAATTTTGTTGATTCTGTTTCTCTTTTTGAACAGGCCTGCTTGACTTTATATGTTCAGGTACTCGCCACAAAAAGAACAGCAAGAGAACTGCAATACTCACTAACATAGCCTGCAACCAGGGTTTACCCATTAATAACGTAATGGAGATAGAGAACATCACCACAATAATCCAAGTTGCGCGTTTTTTAGTTGAACGCAACATGGTATGAGAATTTTCCCAACGCTGTAGCTCGTCGCCAATCCAGCGATTATTTAATAAAGCTTGATGAAAGCGTGGTGAACTATTAGCAAAACAACCTGCGGCTAAAATCATAAACGGGGTGGTCGGTAAAAGAGGTAATACCACACCAATTAGGCCTGTTAGAAAAAACACACCACCACAAAACAGATACAGATGTCGTTTAATGGCTTTTGTCATAACAAATCTATTCTGACCAGGCCTGTCCAGTTTCTACGCGTTAAACGATTGGGTTTTAGCGATAAACTCATTGAGTTTTTTCTGAGCCAAACCATCGGCAATAATCTTACGTGCCAAACAAACTCCATCCGCATAAGTTTTAGCTAGGCCAGCTACATACAATGAAGCACCCGCATTCAAACAAACAATGTCTTTGGCGGCGGAATCGTTATTAGCAAAGACTGCACGAATAATATTAATACTGTCTTGTGCAGAATCGACCGATAAATCGTTCAAATTTGGATGATCCATATCGTGTTCAGACGGATCAATTGTCCACTCTGTTACTTCACCATGCTTCAATTCTGCAACATAGGTCGGACTGGCAATACTAATTTCATCTAATCCATCCGCTGCATGAACCACCATGACATGGCCTGAACCTAAACGCTGTAATACTTTTGCAAACAAGATAGTCAAGGCCTTGTCATAAACACCAATAACCTGGAACGGCGCACCTGCTGGATTGGTCAATGGCCCCAACATATTGAAGATGGTACGAACCCCCATCTCCTTACGCGGGCCAATCACATGTTTCATTGCACTATGGTGTGCTTGAGCAAACATGAAACCTACCCCTGTTTCACTGATGCATTCTGCAACTTGTTCAGGGCTTAAGGTTAAATCAACACCTGCGGCTTCTAGCACATCGGCACTGCCCGATTTACTTGAAATAGAACGGTTACCGTGTTTAGCAACCGTACCGCCTGCGGCCGCGACCACAAATGCACTCGCAGTTGAGATATTAAAGGTATTGGCACCATCACCACCTGTTCCACAAGTATCAACCAATTTAGATTTATCATCTAAACGAACAGGGGTGGCTAAGCTACGCATTACCTGAACCGCCGCCGTAATCTCTTCTAAGGTTTCACCTTTCATTCTTAAGGCAGTTAAAATCGCACCAATTTGTGCAGACGTGGCTTTACCAGACATCAACTTGTGCATCACAGACTCCATCTGTTCTGCATGCAATTCTTGACGATTTAACAGTTGTTCTAAAGCGGCTTTCAGTTCCATATTAACTCCAAAGAAAATATCGATTACAAACGGTTATTTCTGATCCAAGAAATTCTTTAACATCTCGTGGCCTTGCTCAGTCAAGATCGACTCGGGATGAAACTGCACCCCTTCAATCGGCAACGTTTTATGACGTACACCCATAATCTCATCCATACTGCCATCTTCATTTTGTGTCCATGCCGTTACCTCTAAACAATCTGGCAAGGAAGCCTGCTCAATCACTAATGAGTGGTAACGTGTGGTTTGTACCGGATTTGGCAGGGCGCTAAACATACCCACATCTTTGTGATAAACCGGAGAGGTTTTACCGTGCATAACTTCTTTAGCACGCACAATATTTCCACCAAATGCCTGACCAATACTTTGATGCCCTAAACAGACTCCCATAATTGGAATCTTACCGGCAAAGTGTTTAATCGCTTCTACTGAAACACCCGCTTCTGTTGGTGTACACGGCCCAGGAGAGATCACCAGAAACTCTGGATTCAAAGTTTGAATCGTTTCTAAGTCAATCTGATCGTTACGATATACCTCAACCTGCTGACCTAATTCGCCGAAATATTGGACGATGTTATAGGTAAATGAGTCGTAGTTATCAATCATTAACAACATAATAAAGAATCCTTAACAGTGCCCAGCATCTGGGTTTTGAGTGTTCATACCTTCGGTCACAAATTGTGCGGCTTTGAAAATAGCTCGCCCTTTATTCATGGTTTCATCCCACTCCATCTGCGGGTCAGAATCCGCGACAATACCCGCACCGGCTTGTACAAATAATTTTTTATCTTTAATCACAGCGGTACGAATCGCAATTGCGGTATCCATATTACCGTGCCACCCTAAATACCCCACCGCACCAGCGTATATACCACGCTTAACGGGTTCCATTTCATCGACTATTTCCATCGCTCGAATTTTAGGCGCACCAGAAACCGTTCCTGCTGGGAAGGTAGCACGCAATACATCCATCGCTGTCATGCCTGGCTTAACCTGTCCATTTACGTTAGAAACAATATGCATCACGTGCGAATAGCGCTCAACAATCATTTTTTCAGTTAACTCAACCGAGCCTGTCTGTGCAATACGCCCAACATCATTACGTCCTAAGTCAATCAACATCAGGTGTTCGGCCAACTCTTTTGGATCACTCAATAGGTCTTTTTCTAAAGCCACATCTTTTTCAGGCGTTAAGCCACGACGACGAGTTCCCGCAATGGGACGCACCGTGACTTGTTGATCTTCTAAACGTACCAAGATCTCTGGTGAAGAGCCGACAATTTGCAAATCTCCCATATCCACAAAAAACATATAAGGTGATGGATTCAGATAACGTAAGGCACGATATAGATCAATCGGTGCGGCATCAAATTCGACGGACATCTGCTGGGAGATAACCACTTGCATTGCATCACCAGCCAGAATGTACTCTTTGATTTTGCTGACCGCCGTTTTAAATTCCTCTTCACCAAAACTGGAAATAAAGTCTGATTCAGTCAAGACCCTATTCTGTGAAAGATCTTTAGGAGTGGGCATTGGCTGACTTAACTGAGCTTGTAACTCATCCAAACGTGCAGACGCTTTATCATAAGCGTTTTCTTGAGTCAGATCGGCATGCACAATCACATGCACTTGACCACTCAGATTATCAAACACCACCAACTCTTCAGATACCATTAACTCAATGTCCGGCGCTTGAATATCATCTTGCTCCGGCACAGAGGCTTTCAAACGCTCTTCGACAAAACGAATGGTGTCATAACCAAAATAGCCAACTAAACCGCCGCTAAAAGCGGGCAGGCCTGGTTGGTCAAAAACTGAAAATTGCTGCTGAAACGCTTCAACCCACGCAAGAGGGTCATCCGCAACTTGTTGCTGAACAACTTCATCCCCCACTAACTCTTGGATTTGATTACCGCGAATTAATAAGCGACGCTGACAAGGTAAACCAATGATTGAATAACGACCCCACTTGTCTCCACCCTGAACTGACTCAAACAGGTACGAATACGAACCTTTTGCCAGTTTATGGTAAACACTCAATGGAGTATCGTAATCTGATAACACGGTGCGCATTAACGGCGCACGGTTATAACCTTGATTTGCCAATTTGGCAAAATGAGCATTACTCATGGTGGTTTTCTGCCTTAGTCAGTGGTTGCTTCTCTAATCGTTTAAACAAAATTGCACGACGAATGCCGGCAATGGAACAGATTAGAGGACGAAAAATTTCTAGTAACAATGCTTTTAAAAAAGCCATATCTGTATCCTAATTGTTAATACAAACTTCTCAAAATTAAAGTGAACAGGCCTGGTGAGAATCTAAAAAACTCAAATTTTCAACAGACCCTTATAGCCTTAAATCACAGTCAGATTGACTTGAAGCTTGGATCAATTCAAGGCGGAGATAAGGGAGCTTACAACTGTAAGTGACCGTTCTCCAACACAAAAGTGTCCAAGCTGACAAATTGCCAAAATAACCATTCTAAAATGTGATTGAAACCGAGCGAAAATCGTTTAGGCTAGGCAAAAGTTGATTAAAAAGCGGAGCCTACATGAAGTAAGTGAGCATTTTTCATCAATTTTCAACAACGCATAAACGTTTTGCAGCCGGTTTCAACACATTTTACTTTGAGACTAGGTAGTCTTTAAATTCTACAAACGAATCTGCAATCACATCTGGTTTGTAGTCACGAATATCTTCACCGTGATTGTAGCCATAAGTCATACAGAAAATATGGAATCCAGCCGCACGAGCCGCTTTAACGTCAGAACGTGAATCACCGATCATCAATGCGTTTTCAGGCTCAACCCCTAATCTCTCTGCTGCATAAAGTAAAGGCATTGGGTGCGGCTTCTTCTCTGCACAAGTATCACCTGAAACAATCACTTCAAAATAATCATGCAGCCCCTTATCTTTAAGTAAAGGAATAGTAAAGGCTTCCGCCTTATTAGTAACGCAAGCAACACGGTAACCTTGAGCCATTATCCACTCAATCCCTTCAACCACGCCCTCATAGATTCGACTACGTTGAGAATAGTTGTGCTTATAAAGCTCTAGGAAGATTGGATAAGCTCGGTCCATTAAAACTTGATCAGGCATCCCGTCAACAGAGTTGATTAATGCACGTTCAGTTAAGCGCTGTACCCCGTTACCCACCCAGTTACGTACTGCATCTTCACCACGAACAGGCATATCCAACTGCTTCATCATCTCATCAACACAGTATGCTAAATCTGGCACACTGTCGATAAGGGTTCCATCTAAATCAAATAGAACAAATCCCGGTTTAAACTTTTCCATTCTCAATCTTTTTTATTAATTTTATACATTCCCATATACAACAAAACGCCGGAGCAACCTTGCACCAGCGTTTCATATAAACGGATTTTTAATTTTATTTATTTAGCTTTAGCTAACTCATCACGCATCTGTTTAATAACAGTGTCGTAACGGTTTGCGTCAGATGCATTTGCTTTACCGAAGATACCTGAACCAGATACAAACGTATCACAACCAGCCGCCGCGACTTCAGCGATGTTCTCAACCTTAACACCACCATCAATTTCCAAACGGATGTCACGACCAGAATCATCGATTAGCTTACGTGCCATTTTTAGTTTCTCTAATGCTTGAGGAATAAATGACTGCCCACCAAAACCAGGGTTTACTGACATAATCAGGATCATGTCAATTTTATCCATTACGTGCTCAAGATAGTCTAAAGACGTTGCAGGGTTAAATACTAAACCAGCTTTAAGACCTGCGTTTTTGATTAGACCTAAATCACCATCAATGTGCTCTGATGCTTCAGGGTGGAAAGTAATAATGTCTGCACCAGCAGAAGCAAAGTCACCAATAATACGACTTACAGGTTTAACCATAAGGTGTGCATCGATAGGCGCTTCAACCCCTTCTTTAACCATGAAGTTCTTAAGTGATTCACACACTAAAGGACCAATGGTTAAGTTAGGAACATAATGATTATCCATTACATCAAAGTGAACCACATCTGCACCTGAAGCAATGACGTCTTTAACGTCAGTACCTAGTTGAGCAAAATCTGCTGATAAAATCGAAGGTGCAATCCAGTTTTCTTTCTTAGCCATGCTAATGTTCCTTATTGAATTTTTTTGAAAAATTAATTCGTGCATTTTAACAGTATCCTTTAAAATGGGCAAAAAATTGCATAGGATAACTGTCAGTTATCTACTGTTATAGCGAAACTTTATTACAGCGGCATGAAAGCTACTCAAATCTAAAGGAATAACAATGAGCGAAGAACAACAGGTAGAACGTCGAAACACCACGGATTACCAACAGTTTAGAAAGGTCAGCGTTAAACCCAAGCGTGAAGTTATTCTTTCAAAAGCCATTCACTACGCTGAGTACATTGGGTTAGTCGTTATCGCTTTGGCAACCATTTATGCAGGCTACGGTGAAGTCATGCACATGATCGATGCAGGAAAGGTGACGCTAGGTGACTTACTGCTATTATTTCTATACTTAGAAGTATTGGCCATGGTCGCGATCTACCTTGAGTCTGGTAAATTACCCATTCGACTCCCTCTGTACATCGCCATTGTTGCCTTAGCAAGACTGTTAATTTTGGACATGAAAGAGATGAGCGAATGGGAAATGATCGCCGTTGGTGCTACTATCACCTTAATTACCATTGCCACCTTGTTCTTACGCTACGGCCATATTAAATACCCATATAATAAAAGACGTCGTGCGACTGACTAGCTGCAAAACAGACTTACTAAAACCGAACTTAGAGACATAGGAATTTCTCAATGCAACCACTATATGAATCGAATCTAACTAGCTTACCTTTAATTAGCAAAGGTAAGGTTCGGGATATTTATGACATTGACGACCAACACTTATTGATCGTAACCACGGATCGCATCTCAGCTTACGATGCCGTTTTACCAACTCCAATCCCAGGAAAAGGCCGCATCCTCACCCAAACTGCACAATTTTGGATGAATAAAACGACCCACATTGTTCCCAACCAATTGGTGAGTGATTTAAGCCTAGCTGACTACCTGACCCCTGAAGAGTTAAAACAGCTTGATGGTCGTGGCATGATTGTACGTAAGTTAAAACCTCTACCGGTAGAAGCGATTGTACGTGGCTATATTGTGGGCTCTGGCTGGAAAGAGTATAAAAAAACCAAAAGTGTTTGCGGAATCCCTTTAGAAAAAGGCCTTAAAAAGGCACAGAAACTTCCTGAACCACTTTTCACGCCGTCCACCAAGGCTGAACAAGGCGATCATGATGAAAACATCAGCTTCGAACAGCTAATTGAAATTATGGGGGAAGAGAAGTCAAACAAGGTACGTGAATTAAGTTTAGCGTTATATAATTTTGCAGCTGAGTTTGCGTTAGAGCGCGGTATCATCATTGGGGACACTAAGTTTGAGTTTGGTGAAGATGAAAATGGCGTTATCCACCTAATCGATGAAGCCTTAACCCCTGATAGTTCACGTTTCTGGCCAGCAACCAGCTATACAGTAGGTAAAAACCCAGAGAGTTTTGATAAACAATATATTCGTGACTATTTAGATGGCTTAGACTGGGATAAAAACCCCGATACAGCACCTGAGTTACCTGATGAAGTTGTACTAAAAACCTATGAAAAATATCAAGAAGCGCAATCTCGCTTAACTGAAAATCTATAAACGGTTTAAGTAATGACTAAAGCAACATCAAAAACCAGCAGGCCTGCTGGTTTTTTTATTACCGGAACCGACACGGACGTAGGTAAAACCTATGTCTCTGGCTGTATCGCACATACACTTATTGAAAGTGGAGTTACAGTCATTCCTCGCAAACCCATCGCATCTGGTTGCATTAAACAGTCTGATGGCTCTTTGTTGAGTGAAGACGCCCTATTTTTACAACAGGCCTGTCAAAGCCCTGACTCATTAGATAAAATTTGTCCAAATCAGTTTGAGCCACCCATCTCACCGCAAACGGCAATAGAACAAGCAGGCCTATTCATTTCAACTCAAGATTTGATAGAGGTTTGCCAACCACCTAAGCAAGCAAAAGAAAAAGAGGTTTACTTAGTTGAAGGAGCAGGAGGATTTTACTCCCCACTTTGTTCTGATGGCCTGAATGAAGACCTAGCAAAAGCACTTGAGCTACCTGTGATTCTGGTGGTTAAAAATGAACTGGGCTGCATTAATCACACTTTATTAACTCTGAATGCTATAAAACAAGCGGGCCTAAAGACATTGTGCATTGTGCTTAATTTCACTGGTGATACTAATTTTGCTAACGGTCTAGAGAACTGGACAGGCCTGCCCATCTTTACACTTCCTGAAAGCCCAACCCAACAAACTACGGTCATACCTGGTTTTATTGATCTTATTTAAACCAGCCACAATCCTCAATGACTTTAAAAACACTGATAATAAAATGTTTGAAAACAGCGTATGCGATGGCCTATGGACTTTCTGAGGGTTTGAAAAACTTACTGATGATTAAGACGGTAAAGATGCCGGCAAAAAACATAAAGAGAAGGATCGGCCATAAGCTGAAAAGTAACTCCCAGCCTTGCCCAACCGGAATAGTCAAACCATCAATGGTCTCATTTAACTGATAATATCCGATAAAACCCGCAGCATAGAAAAGCAGAATTGCCATAATAGCAAGAATAAGAATACAGATAGGGCCACTCCTCATATCAGGTCAAATCTGCTCTCGATAGCTAACCACCGAAAGCCTTAAAGAAAATTGAGTGACCTGTAAATGTGATTGAAAAACAACGAATAAATTAAATGGTTGGTTTTCTATATTTATTGGTAGTCAAAACATCTGCATCCGTCATATAAGAGACAATCGGATAACCGCGATTAATATAGCTCACCAAACTTTCTTCTATCTGTTGAGCCTTTTCAGTGGTAACCAATACAATAAACAACACATTGGTCTCCCCTTCCGAGTGACCATCTTGCTCACCCGAATAGCCAAAACCACGTGCATCTAACTGAGTGTAACCGGTTACTTCAGCCTGTTTTAACAGTTTGATAAGCTGACGTTCAAACGTGGCATTCACCACGATGTGAACCGCTTTCCCTTTCGTCATTTCTACGGACATGAGTTAACTCCTTTTATAGTGCGGCATACATGGTTGTCATCTGGTAGAACAGCGGAATACCGACCACCACGTTGAATGGGAAAGTAATACCAAGTGACAATGTTAAATAGTACGAAGAATTCGCTTCGGGTACACCATAACGCATAACAGGAGGAACGGCAATATAGGAAGCACTGGCTGACAGAATCGCTAATAAGAACGCACCACCGACTGAGAAGCCAAGAGCCGAGATACCAACGATGATTCCAACCGTTCCACCAACTAACGGCATGATAATACCGAAAGACACTAAAGTAACGCCTGCACTTTTAAGGGTGTGCGCTTTTTTAGCTGCTTCCATACCCATATCGAGCAAGAACAGACACAACACACCCATAAAGATCTCTTGGGTAAATGGCATAACTTTCTCCAACGCTTCAGGTGAAGCAATCGTCCCGATAATCATGGCACCGATTAATACAACCACACTACCGTTGGTAAAGGCTTCTTTTAGCAATGGTCCCCATTCGGTCTTAACTTCTGCTGCGTTAGCATCACCTGCCGCCATTTGCTTACGCACCATCGCCGCAATCACCAAACCGAAAATAATGGCTGGTGACTCCATGATCACCATCATAATGATTGGGTAACTCTCATAGGTCACACCTGACACTTCAAGGAACGCAACTGCGGTTAGGAATGTCGCGGCACTTACCGAACCATAATGAGCCGCAATTGCGGCCGCATCAAACTTGCTAATCTTATTACGGAAACGCAGAATAAAGTAACCAATAAGTGGCAAACCAAACCCAAGAATAATACCCCAAATAATACTTGAGATTGCTAAACCAAAGTCAGCGCCACTTAAAGCGATACCACCCTTAAGACCAATGGCCAATAGAAGATAGATTCCAATCCCTTTTGTCATACCCTCTGGAAACTTCAAATCGGAATTGATTAACTTGGCAAAGACACCAAGTGCAA
Source organism: Pseudomonadota bacterium (assembly GCA_034722175.1). Lineage (GTDB taxonomy): Bacteria > Pseudomonadota > Gammaproteobacteria > Thiomicrospirales > Thiomicrospiraceae > Thiomicrorhabdus. The sequence continues at coordinate 12,418 of JAYENR010000147.1, forward strand.
AAAATAGTACCGCTGGAATGAGTAAACTATCTAAACCCATAACATTTACCTCAATAATTTATTTAAGTACCAATAGATTAGTCGATTTAAAGGAATTCTAACAATTTTAAATTCCAATACAATACATAGACAAAACCCCATACCAACAACAAAATTGTTGGAATAAGGCAATGAATCAGTAAATTAAAGGGGAACAGTAAGACGGTTTAATACACCGATATTGAGATAAAGTGCAGTGCTAAAATAAAACACCAATAAAATAAATCAAGCAACATGAACGAACAGAGTCAGCCTTATAATTGATTTAAAGCTTGGTATATTCTTTATCACGTTCCTTCAGAAACTCTAAAAACTCATTGGCAATGAGGGACAATTCTTTACCTGAAGGGAAAACGATATTCCAACTTTTCTTAATTGGAAAACCTTCGACATCAAGCTCTACTAAAGGACCATTTTTATCTTCGAGATACAGGGTATGCTCAGAAACACAAGCCATACCCAATCCACCAACCACACAATGTTTAATGGCTTCATTGGTATGCATTGTTAGACGCTCATTAACCGTCAATTTTTTAGAAGCAAAGGCATTTTCAACGGCTGAACGAATCCCAGACCCCTCTTCTCGCATGATAAATGGTTCTTCTGCAAGACGTTCAAGTGATACTTTTTGACCAACTAATTCATGATCTCTATTAGAAATAATCACTAATTTATTAGAGGTAAATGGTACAACCGTTAATTCATAGCTGGTAGAAGGGATTTGACCCAGAATATAGAGATCATCAAGATTCTGATTGATGCGTTTTAGGAGCGTTTCACGATTGCCAATATGCAAAGAGAGTTCAATATCTGGATACTTTTTACAAAACTCACCTAAAGCAAGCGGTATGAAGTATTTAGCAGTAGATACCACCGCTACACGCAATCGTCCACGCTTCATGCCTCTGAGGTTATCTAATTTAATTTCAAGGTTAGAAAAGGTATTGATGATCTCACGACAACTCGCAGCTACCAGCTCACCTACTTCGGTAAGAAAGATATTTCGACCCAACTGCTCATACAAAGGTAGACCAACCGCCTCCGCCAAACTCTTTACTTGAGCCGATACTGTTGGTTGCGTTAGATGCAACTCTTCCGCTGCACGAGTAAAGCTTAAGTTACGTGCTACAGATTCAAATACCTGTATTTGACGAAGAGACGCATGACGAATCAGGAATTGACCCGATGTGGAATGTGTAGTGGTAGTCATTGGCTCCTCTCAAGTTGACACTAGAACGAATTCACTTGGGATGAATTCGAAATCTAAACTGATAAGAGGATTATAGCGAAACGATAGGGAGTTAACGAACTTTCAGAAGATTATTAATTAAACTTCGCCACGACGACAAGTTAAGCGTTCAAGAGCATTCTTGGCAGCACGTTGAGCTTCAAGCACATCTGCTTCAGAACCCGCCATTAACAAACGTCCATACGCCCCAACCGCACGAGCTTCAATCAATGTAACATTAGCTGCTTTTTCTGCTTCATTAGCCGCATAGACAATGTAACCAGCAGGGTCTGTTTCTAAGATAAAGATGCTCTGCCCAGGCATGATCATTGAACCGCGACGATTGTCACGGTTAATAAGCGTAGCGTGGTCAGCAGTAATACTGGTAATAACCTCACTCCACATAATAATACATGGATGACGATCGTACTCTTCTGTATTAAGGTGACCTAAAATTTTATTGCCCGCTTCAAGTACATCGCTTTGGTCACGGTGGTTAAAAACCATAGAGCCATAAGAACGTTCAACCACTTGCTGAGTCAAACGAACATTGGTTCCCTGTAAAGCAATATTAGATAGGCGATGAACAGCCATCCCAGGTGCAACTTCCATCCATAGACAAGAGTCGCCAGGTACAGGCAGAAACCCCATAGAAGCCGTACCCATATAGGATGCAAGCTGGGGTTGTAGCGAATCTAAAAAGACGTATGTTCTTAACTCAATCATTTACTGTTCCTATGCTCCAAAGTCGTAAGCATTTGCTTAATAGCTTTAGCACGATGACTAATCTCATTTTTAACTTCAAGCGGTACTTCTGATAATGTTTTTACCAGCTTTGGTACCCAAAATATAGGATCGTAACCTATTCCGTAGTTAGTTCTACGTTCTTTGAGGATCTCACCATACCAATGACCAAATCCAATAATAGGCATTGGATCGTCAGCATGATCAACATAAACCACAACACATGAATAGCGAGCTGTTCTATCCTTAAAAGGAAGATCACCCAACTCGTCCAAAACCTTTTGCAGGTTTTGATCTTCAGTCGTGTCGCCATTATGATCATTGGCGTATCTAGCCGAATAAATACCCGGTTGACCACCTAGCGCATCGACTTCAAGCCCTGAATCATCTGCAATAGCAGGCAGGCCTGTTTTTTTACTGGCAAACCGTGCTTTTTTAATTGCATTTTCAACAAAACTTAAGCCGTCTTCCTCAACTTCTTCTGAGAAAAATTCAGTTTGAAGTTTAGCATCATAACCCGCAGCTTTTAACAAAGGCGCAATCTCTTTTACCTTATGTGGGTTACCAGTTGCAAGAACAACGACGCTCATTGAAAAACCTCAAAAAAAAATATTATAACGTATTTATGAATTCATTAGAGTTCTAAATAAGAAAACGCTAATGAATTCACAATTCATTACTGCCCGCCTAGAACGGGACAGTAATAAATTGGTGAAATTAGGATATTAAGATTTAGTTAACACCATCATCATTTTTAAAACGATCGAAGTATTTACGAATAATCGAACCTGTTTTCATTTCATCAATCTGCTTGAAAATAACAAAGTTAATGACAGCATGAACAACAAGGGTAATGATCAATCCTTCAAAAATACCAACCTTAAATACTAATAGGCCACAAAAGGTTCCTAGAAGTAATGCATATGGACCATGATGAGCAACATGCAATAATCCCATTACCATACGAATACCAACAAACGCCATGATGATTGCCAATGCAAAATAAGGGAGGTTATCTAAATACTGACTATTGAATACAAAGAACGTAATCATTAGACCTATTATAAGTACTGAGAACTTTGTATAAGCACCTGCTAAACGGTTAGTTGAACTCTTAGCTAAACCATCAAGGTTTGTCATACCACCAAAAAAACTCGCACCCATATTAGATACCCAGATAGATAGTAAACTGTTATTACTATTACAAGGACGCTTAAGTGGGTCGATTTTCTCAATCGCCGCATTACTCATGACCTGTTCAATTACATCTACAACAGCTAACATTAAAGCGAAGAAGATAGCGTAAATCCACATGTAAGCACTGTCAAAGTCCGGTACCGGAAACGCTAAATTGAACTGAACATCTTCTACTTTAAGCATGTTTACATTAAACATCTGCGAAGCCACAATACCAAAAATAATCAATACAAAATAAGGCATAGCTGGCTTAGTGTCTTTAAACTTCTGGAATAAGGCTAAGAAAAGAACGATACCGATTACAGATAATACTACAACAGTAATCCTATCATCATTCCAGAACTCTGCTGGAGCAGCCAAACCGACAGGAAGCATCCAAAGGAAAGGGATAAACTTCATAGCGATCTTAAGACCAATACCCGCTAGGAGACCTTCTACTAAGTAAGTCGGCACGGCCATCAATAGATAACGTTGCCAGTTAAACTTCCAAATCAATGCTTGGAAGGTAGCAGTCAAGAATATAATAAAAGCCATATTCTCAATACCGAAGGTGGCAACTCCCATCGCCAGGATAGGTGCAAGTCCAGCGGCAATACCAGGTGCACCGATGAAGTTACCTGGTCTAAACCAAGCAAATAAAAATCCAATAAAAGAGGCGAATGCAACCGTCGCTAAACCAACCTGAATTGGATAATCCGACATTAATGCAATACCAATGGATAGCGGAATCGCCATGGTTGCGGTAATAACACCAGCCTGTACATCACGCAGTGCATATTCCTTACGGAAAGCGGCTGAACCGGTTTGATTAGTTTCTAAGTTTTTTGTTTCCATAGTTTGAAAAAATACTAGAATTTCTTCTAGATATCTCCCTATTTATGTTTCGATTATTTAATTTAACGACTCATTTTAGAATGAGCTTATCTGATTTACAAAATAGCAAAAACATACTAACGGTTTTTAACTGCCTTTGTAAGTCATTATTTTCACTGCTATCCATAGATATAAATCAATAGATGAAAAAAAAGGGGTTTTTAAACCCCTCATTTCAATCAATAATAGTATTTATCAATCAGGCCAAACTCGTCTTGACGAAAACACCTTGATTTGATCAGCAATATGCGTCTCTTTGGCTGGTGCCTTTGGAGTCGCTTTAGTCGTTACTGATTTTGTCGTAGCTGCTTTTGTAGCAGCAGGCTTAGTTGCCGTCTTAGCTGCAGGTTTAGTAGGTGCAGACTGTGTAGCCGTTGTTTTCTTTGCTGCTGTAGCAGCTGTCTTTGTAGTAGCCATCAGATTTTCTCCATTATGATTTTGTTGTAACACGCTGGAAACATTCATCAATACCATTAGCTAACGCAATATCTTTGTCATCTAACTCTTCACTTGAGGAATAGATGATGACAGAAGCATGAGTTCTACCAAAACTAATATTGGCATGATGATCCAGTTTTTCTGAAACATCAGCAAGATCGTCTAGGAAATCACGTAGTGTTTCATAGTCATCAAACTCAAAACGTGTATCTAAGCTAACTGGACGTTTCTTTTGTTTCCATCGTTCGTTCACACAAAGCTCCCGTTAGGTTGCTGAGCAGCTGCAAGTGACTGATAGTATTCTTGCATCCAAGCATGTACTCTCATTAATTGAGATTGCTCTTCTTCAAGTAGTTTACTAAACAGCGCATGGTCTTCCTTTGCACCCAGGTTTGCACATAGCTGACTAGCTTCTGTATAAAGCTGGATTAAGGCAATTTCACGCTCTTCACAGCTTCTTAATGCATCAATGATGTTTGAAGAAGCAGAAGCTGGACGTAGAACACTACCAGAAGGTAATGCACCCTGTGACACCATACGGTCTGTAAGCAGATTAGCATGCTGTAACTCTTCGTTTGCTAGAGCAACGAAAGCTTCAGCATAAGTCATTTCATTTCTTGTTTTAGCTAACGAAGCTTGTGCGAGATAATGCTGAGCAGCAGAGAACTCCAAGCTCAATGCACGCCCTAAATAACCAAGAACCTGGCTATTGGCTACTGTCGATTGAACATTAGCCATATGTGGGTATGCACCAGCACCTGGAAGCACACTACCCGGTATTCCTGATGAATATTGCATTTAAATCTCCTAACATCTAGAGTTTATAAAACCCTATAAAAAAGTAACTTATTTAGCGCTGATTACTGACTCAACTTCATTGTGAGGTCGAGCAATAATGTGTGCAGCAACAAGTCCGTCACCAACACGTTCACAAGCGTCAGCACCTGCGCGAACTGCTGCGTTTACCGCACCAGTTTCACCACGTACCAATACAGTTACGTAACCACCACCAACAAATTCACGACTTACAAGACGAACTTCAGCTGCCTTAGTCATTGCATCTGCAGCTTCAATAGCTGGTACCAGACCACGTGTTTCAATCATCCCTAAAGCAATACCGTATTCAGTACTCATAATGTTACTCCTAATTCAGAATTATTTTGTAATTACAGACTCAACTTCATTGTGAGGACGTGCAATGATGTGAGCAGCAACAAGACCGTCACCTACACGTTCACAAGCATCAGCACCTGCACGAACCGCAGCGTTTACCGCACCAGTTTCACCACGTACTAAAACAGTTACATAACCACCACCAACAAATTCACGACTAACTAGACGTACTTCAGCAGCTTTAGTCATAGCATCAGCTGCTTCAATCGCAGGAACTAAACCACGTGTTTCAATCATTCCAAGAGCGATACCGTATTCAGTGCTCATATTTCTCTCCTTCAGAGTTTGTTACTTTTAAAGTTTAAATAAAATTAAGGTTTCCAACCATCAATAATGCCGGCAACCGTTAAATCTGTTAAATATCTTTTGTTACCTGCCGCATCACGTGCAGCAGAGTTAGCGATAGTAAAAACATAATCACCAGCCTTGACACCAATAGGATCCATCGCGGCTAAAGTGCTACCTGAGCTACTTTTTAATACTTTGATAGGTAAATGCCCCATGTCATCTAAACGACTGGTCAATATTAACTGTGCTTTAACTTGATGTATTTCCATCTTGTGCTATTTCCCACTTATCGATAATACCAACAATAGTTAAATCACTAGGGTAACCTTTAACACCCGTTGCATCACGAGCAGCTGAACTACCGCAACATAGAACCCAGTCTCCAGGCTTACAACCAATCGGGTCTACAGCTACCATCGGTGTGCCACCCTCTTTTTCACGGAGAACCAAAAGAGGCTTGTGTTCCATCATCGCAATACGATTGGTAGAAACGAGCGCACTGTCGACTTTATATATTTTCATTTTCAACTCCGTTGTATAGGGTCACAATTTTTGCTTAACCAACTTTTCAGCTGGTTTATTACCTGTGTTATCTCTTAGAGTCGCCATGGTTTGTAACAAACCAGAAGATGATAACTCTTGGTAACGATTATGAACAGCTTTTTCCAATCTAATTGCTTTTTCAACGGCTCTTGTTTTAGAGCCTGGTACTCTACCGTCATAATCACAACGAATTATAATAGGAATTGGTAGTCCACGTTTTACATTTAAGCCTTTGAAGATTTTGATTCCAACATCCACATCATTTACACCTTCTTCGACGGTATCTAAGAAACTGTAATAACTTAAATTACGTAACTGGACCTCTTCAAATCCGTTACCGATTCCTATAAATCTTTCTGCATGGCCAATATCTTGATACAGACCCTGCTCATAACTTTTCACATATTCGATTTGGGAAAAGTTTTTAATAGTAAGCCAAGCAATTAAACGTTTAATTTGTGGTAATGCTTTACTGGAACGTTTGACTAAATTACATTGATCAATAGCAGCCTCGACCAAACTCATGGCTTCAGATGACTTTAATCCTAATGTTCTATTATAAAGATTATCGGTATCTATATAACGATCTAGCTTAATTTGTCCGTATTGATCTGGAATGTGAAACTTCAAACTATCGTTATCCGTATTGACACCAATCAACATGGTTTCCACAGTAGAACCACAATGAAATCTATTTTCAATTGCTTGTCTAAAATCTTGGAGCTTTGCCATAGCGGCTTCAGCTGCTTTTTTGTCATCACTTCCATGTGCAGCACAACCTTGATGAGAAGGATCTACTTTAGAAAAATGATAGACGGCCATTTTTAAATAACGAGTAGGTTCTGCCGAATTATTTGGCAACCCTTCACGAAAACGGCTGTGTTCAACGAACACCCAATTTCTAACACTTTCACTCACGTCAAATAAGGCGCCAGCGTGTGCTTTTCTTCTTGTTAGTGCATAAGGTAATCTAAGAATATAACTAACAAAATGTGCTAACCTTCCATCTGCGCATGGTGCAACACCAACTGCGTGAATTCCGGCTTCACAAAAAACCTCTTCAGAATCTTCTATATTCTGCCCTAATAAAGGATCATTATTAAAGAAGTCATCAGACATTTTTAAAAATTGTTCAAAAACTATTTTAGAAAATAGATCTTGAAATAAACGATGGGAATGTGAGTTTTTGCTCAACTCCCATTCGTTATCATCCAGCGTTACACCTAAGTGTAAAAACAACTGTGAGTTAGCCCAACGTGCAAAATCAGTACGTAATTGATGATTTAGAATCTCTTTTAATACCGACTCAATATCATCGAATCGAGATTTAGTTTGAGTTTCGTAATCATGCAATCTGATATTTGACGCTGAATCAACAAGAGGATGATTGATATGCTGAGAGTCCAAAGAGTCAGACTGTTCTAAAACGGAATTACTGCCGCTCAAATCAGTGATTGTTACTTTATTGAAGGGAGCTCGACTAGGAGCTCTTTTCTTAAGTCTTGACTGTATTCTTTTTCTTCTACTGAGCATATCAATTCAAGCAATTAAGCTCTTGAACCACCAGAAAGTGTAACTTTAGCACCAACCTGTGTATTACCGGCAGAACCAGTAATAGGACTTTGTGGAACTTCTTCCATAGCCGCAGGTCTAAATTGACTTGCACCCATAGGAGCTTGTACTTGTGCACCACGGATAGACGCGTTTCTCTGCGCTGCCCATGGACCTTCAGTACCAGTTACTTTTGTTCCGCGATCCCAGCCATCACCAGTAATTCTAGAACCAGTTTCCTGCTCAGGAGCAGGCGTTACTGGCATAGCTACTTGTGGAGCTGCAACCGTAGATGGAGTCGACATAATTGAACCCATCATCTGTGGAAAATCAGACTCACCAGGCTGCGCTACGTTTGAAGTATTGCAAACCATAGATGTTTGATCATCACCTTGATAATGTGTACCAGAAACTAATGAACATGCACCCTTTTGAGCACCTGTTAAACCAATCGGACCTGGCTGAACGCCTGATACCGCGTGATTAGCTCCCATACGTTGACGTTTTTCAATCGCTGCTTGTTGATCAGCAGAACACATTGCTAACGACTCTGTACCCATATAGGCTGTACCGCTAACAGACTGACAAGAACCAGCTTCGGCTCCTGTCATATCAACGTTTCCCCCGCTACGGTCACCCGTAACGAATTGACCGCCCTGAGTTCCAGAAACAATTACTTTTCTTGCTGTTGGAGCGGCAGGAGCATCACATAATGTTTCAGCTTCTTCAACGCTCTGATAGCCTGTTCCAGTTACAGATTTACATGAACCTGCTTCTGTACCAGTCACATCTTCTAAACGACCTACCTGTGTTCCAGAAGTCATGTTGCCCATCGCAGTTTGCGACATAACAACTTTCTGTGGAGCATTAGTTGGACGAATTGTAGTAGATTGTGATTTATATCCTTCACCACCTGTAACTGTAGAACCACCTGTTGCCTGCGTTGCAGGACTCATAACAGAAAAAGCTTTTACAGTTGGGTTAGCTGGTGTGTCAGCACCACAAAATAACGCAGACTGATCAGCAGGAATATACTCTGTTCCTGTAATTGATGAACACTGACCTGCAGCATCACCGGTTACACTCTTAGAGCTACCCACTTCATTACCACTAATGGTTTGACCACGAGTAGTTTGAGTCATTGTAATTTTTGCAGGCTTGGCATCTGGGGTTGTATCACAATGCATTGAAAATTCTTCTGCACCTAGATACTCAGTACCACTTACTACTTTGCATGCACCTGTTTCTGCACCCGTCATGACCTTTTTACCTTGGCCAATCGTTGTACCTGAAACGGTCTCTCCACTAAGCGTTTTGGACTCACCCGCCTGTAACGAGGATGTTCCTCGATCTTTAGACTGACGAACACGTTTTGCGCTAGCAGTTTCTACTGGTGCACAACCAGAACTTCCGCGGGTACACTTAGCTGCTCGGATCTTTTTTGCAATATCACGAGTAGAAGCACCTGGGTTAGCCATTTTAGCTAAAGCACCAGATTGTGAACCTTTAGATTTGTAAGCATCCTGACCAACACGACCTTGAGCACCGGCTTGACGCCATGCCTTAGCTACGTTACGACCACCAGATTGAGCAATAGGCTCAGCCTTAGCTATAATCTTACGATCAGTCGTACGACGCTTAGGTGCTTGACTCGGTACAGCTTGAGAACTTGATTTTTGTTCAATCATGTTTTCAGGCTTTTTACGTTGTTTTGCACCACGTCTTGGATCAGGGGTACTTTGCATTTGCTGTGACACTTTTCCGGATTTTTGCTGATGTCTAGCCTGCTTAGCCGCCGCGCGACCACCAGCTACTGCAACAGGTGCAGTAGGTGCTGGGGCAACAGGACGTCTGGCAGGTGACTTAGCAGCAGCTACTGGTGCAGCTTTAGCTGGAGCCACTTTTGCCGTAGGACGAGAAACTGGAGCTACAGGTGAAGTCGCCTTCCCTTTTTTCCCACTTTTTTGTCCTTGACGATGTGCTCGAGCTTGCTCGCGACCGCTTAGCGTAGAATTTGCACTCATGCTAAAGCCTCCTTAAAATTCCAGAAAATTGGATTACATGCCTCTTGGACGGTAAACCACAAAGTTGTGACCTTGACACTGAGTGTAGTTATCATAACCAACAATACGAATAATGTGGTTAGGATAAGTAGAACGACACTGGTCGATTTCAGCTAGAACTTCGTTTGGATCACGCATACCAAAGAATGGTAGCTTCCACATACCCCAGTAAATATCTGAAGCCAATGCTGGTTCTTCATGCTCAAGAGCAGGAGTCCAACCTTGGTTGATAATATATACGATCTGGTCGTAGATCTCATCAGATGTCAACTCAGGAATGAAACCGAAAGTTTCTAAAGTAGACTTAGTCTGATAGTCATCATATTGCATCATTGTTGACATATTTCTGTCTCCTTATATTACTTAGCTGCAGCTGTTAATACTGGCTCAACTTCTTTGTGAGGACGTGCAATAATGTGTGCAGCTACAAGGCCGTCACCAACACGTTCACAAGCATCAGCACCAGCGCGAACTGCAGCGTTTACCGCACCAGTTTCACCACGAACCAATACAGTTACGTAACCACCACCAACAAACTCACGACTTACAAGACGAACTTCTGCCGCCTTAGTCATAGCATCCGCAGCTTCGATAGCTGGTACTAGACCACGTGTTTCGATCATTCCTAATGCAATACCGTATTCAGTACTCATAACATTTCTCCTTAATACTTAAAATTAGATTGTTGTAGCTGACGATTAAGCGTCTAACTTATCAACTGTATCGAACTCAAACACGATCTCTTTCCAAGTATCAAGAGCAACTGCTAGTTCTTTACTGTTACGTGCTGCATCACGTAGGATGTCACCACCTTCTCTTTCTAAATCACGACCTTCGTTACGCGCTTTAACACAAGCTTCTAGAGCAACACGGTTTGCTGCTGCACCCGCTGCGTTACCACCTGGGTGACCCTGAGTACCACCACCGAACTGAAGTACAGAATCATCACCGAAGATGTTTACTAGTGCAGGCATGTGCCATACGTGGATACCACCAGAAGCAACAGCCATAACACCTGGCATTGATCCCCAGTCTTGGTCGAAGAAGATACCACGTGAACGATCTTCAGGAACAAATGCTTCACGTAACTGATCAACAAAACCTAGAGTTGACGCACGGTCACCTTCAAGCTTACCAACAACAGTACCAGTGTGTAAGTGATCACCACCAGATAGACGTAGACACTTAGCTAGTACGCGGAAGTGAATACCGTGGTGTGGGTTACGGTCAATTACAGCGTGCATTGCACGGTGAATGTGTAACAACATACCATTATCACGACACCAGTTAGCTAGTGTAGTGTTAGCTGTGAAACCAGCAGTTAAGAAATCGTGCATGATGATTGGCTGACCTAGTTCTTTAGCGAACTCAGCACGTTTCATCATTTCTTCAACAGTACCAGCAGTAACGTTTAGGTAGTGACCTTTTACTTCACCAGTTTGTGCTTCTGCTTTATTAACAGCTTCTGCTACAAACTCAAAACGATCTCTCCAACGCTGGAATGGCTGTGAGTTAATGTTCTCATCATCTTTAGTTAAATCTAGACCACCACGTAGGCACTCATATACTGCACGACCGTAGTTCTTAGCAGATAGACCTAGCTTAGGCTTGATAGTACAACCTAACATTGGACGACCATATTTGTTTAACTTATCACGTTCAACCTGGATACCACTTGGTGGACCACCACAAGTTTTAATGAATGCGATTGGGAAACGTAGATCTTCTAAACGTAGTGAACGTACAGCTTTAAAACCGAATACGTTACCAACAAGAGATGTAAGTACGTTTACAACAGAACCTTCTTCAAATAGGTCTAATGGGTAAGCGATGAATGCGTAGAATGCTGATGGATCACCAGGAACGTCTTCAATGCGGTAACATTTACCTTTATAAAATTCCATGTCAGTCAACAGGTCAGTCCATACTGTTGTCCAAGTACCAGTTGAAGATTCAGCAGCTACTGCAGCAGCAGCTTCTTCACGAGGTACACCTTCCTGTGTAACTACTTTAAAACAAGCTAGTAGATCTGTATCTAACGGTACATAATCCGGGGTCCAATACGTTAATTTGTAATCCTGGACACCAGCATCAAAAGTCTTAGCCATAAGTGCTCTCCTTAATTTGGGAGTGGGTTGAATTCGCTCTGAATTATAGAAAAATTCCTTTTCATTGACCAATCAAAATAACTGATAAGAAACATTGATAGTTATCTATATATCTAGCTTCACTTATCATGACTAGGTCAATGGAGCACACACTTTAACGTAAACCAATTTAAATTTCAAACTTAATCAAAGCATTAGCAGACAGGCCTCATAGACCTTCTCTTAAATAGAGTTATTTTTTATAGTATTCAGTTAGAAATTATTTTAGAAAAGCTGCTCATTACATTTGTTGATGACAAACAACACACTGGTTAACAATAAATCTAAACATACTATGAAAATATTAAAAAGGCTCTAGGGATTTTGAAAAATCTGTAGACCTTCAACTACAAAATAGCTGTCATAATGACTGGAAATTATTAGAAATTCCAACAGGAGAATCCTGCTGGAGATAAATCAGATATGCTTTAACTACTCACAATATTAGCCAGGGATCGCCTCGCTTTAGTTGCGGCTTCTGTATCAAAAAGGTCGAGCATTTCGATGACAGTTACGATTATTTCTTGCGCGGCACCTTCCTTATAATTAGGTTCTAAAGTTAACACATCAAACGCATACTCTAAGGCTTGATCAAATTGTCGTTCTGCAATATAACAGATCGCTAGATAGAACTTAGAATCTATATCAGTACTATCTTCTTCAACTGCTTTCAATAAACTTTCAACACCAGGCGTCTTAGCGGCTAGGTTTTTGAATGTAACTTGCCCGATGATCAACTTACCTTGATCAGAGTTTTTTGCTGAATCTGGTAAACGATTAAAGAGCTTTACAGCCTCTTCAACCATATTGATATCCAATAAAAGCTGGGTCATATCTAAAGCAACACGAACATTACCAGGATCAAGCTGAATGGCTTCCGTTAACTTTTTAATTGCCCCTTCTGTATCACCCTGAGTATTAAGTCTGCTCGCTTCTTCACGCAAACCATCACCTGCTCTAGAGATTCCAAATGACTTCAATACGGCCGCCATATCATCAGCATCCACAATACCGACTTCTTGATGCACCATATTTGCATCTTTGAATATCTTTATCATTGGAGCACTCGTAATTTGATACTGCTCTTTTAAATCTGCATCCATATCAATATCAACACGAGCCAATAGAAATTGCCCTGCAAACTCTGCCGCATAACGTGACAACATATTTTCCATCTCGATACTGGTCACATCACTCGAACTCATAAATAGAGTTACGACAGGTATTTTGTACGAGTTCATAAGCACAACAGAATTGAAGCTACTATGTGACACTTCAAAATTTAATACTTGTTTATCACCCATTTCCGAATTCCCTACTTACACATAAGTTTCACAATTTTATGCATGTCTTTAAAACAAAAAAGCCCGCTTCTTAGCGGGCTTTACATTAAAACGCAACTGTGAATTATTTTACAGTTTGATTTAATGAACCTGAAGCATAACGAGCTTGCATCTCTTCAAGACCAACAGCCTTGATTTTAGACGCATGACCAGCACAACCAAACGCTTCGAAACGAGCCTTACAGATCTCCATCATTGCATTTTCAGCAGCGTTGAAGAACTTACGAGGGTCGAAGTTAGCAGGGTTATCGTTTAGGTGCTTACGGATTGCACCAGTAGATGCCATACGTAGATCTGTATCGATGTTTACTTTACGAACACCGTACTTGATACCTTCAACGATTGCTTCAACAGGTACACCGTAAGTTTGACCCATATCACCACCGTAGTTATTGATTGTTTCCAACCACTCTTCAGGAACAGAAGATGAACCGTGCATTACGATGTGAGTATCAGGGATACGTGCGTGGATCTTAGCGATCTGATCGATCTTAAGAACGTCATCAGAAGGTTTAGAAGTAAATTTGTATGCACCGTGAGAAGTACCAACCGCAACTGCTAAACAGTCAACGTTTGTATCTTTAACGAACTGTGCTGCTTCTTCTGGATCTGTTAATAGGCTATCCATGTCAAGCTTCTCATCAGAACCGTGACCATCTTCTTCACCCATCATTCCAGTTTCAAGTGAACCTAGGCAACCTAGCTCACCCTCAACAGAAACACCACCAGCGTGAGCAATGTTAACCACTTCAGCAGTGATTCCAGCGTTGTACTCATAAGAAGCTGGAGTTTTCATATCTGCTTCAAGAGAACCATCCATCATTACAGATGTGAAACCAGACTGGATTGCACGTAGACATACGCCAACATCAGAACCGTGATCCTGGTGCATAACAACAGGAATGTGTGGGTACATTTCAACCGCAGCAGCAACCATGTGACGTAGCATTGGCTCACCAGCATACTTACGTGCACCAGCAGAACCCTGAAGGATTACTGGAGAGTCACAAGCGTCAGCTGCGCGCATGATTGCACGAACTTGTTCCATGTTGTTTACGTTAAACGCAGGCATACCAAAACTGTTTTCTGCTGCGTAGTCCATTAATTCACGAAGTGTAATCATCGCCATGTGCGAGACTCCTCTAGTTGGTTTTCAAAAAAAGTTTTACCATTCTAACAAGCTTTTAAAAGCTCACCAAATAATAATTTTTGTTTCTAAGGCGCTTATTTAGCACCTTAATTAATTAAGTCTTATGGAAGTTTAACGATTTCCATACGGTTAGTACCACCCATTGTGCCCTTTGTAACACCACGAGTTAAAATTACTAGATCACCTGATTGTGCAACACCAAAAGCTTTAATTCTTTCTAAAATCATCGCCTGTACTTCATCATCATTCAAACCTGTATAGTCTACTGAAGAAGGATATACACCACGGAACATTGTCACTTTACGACGTGTTGCGAGATGCGGTGTTAACGCGATAATCGGCATACCTGAGCTAATACGTGACATCAACAATGGCGTATTACCTGACTCAGTTAATGCTGCAATACACTTCACACCAAAGTGGTTTGCTGCATACATCGTCGACATTGCAACGGTTTCATCAATCGCAGTAAATGATTCATCGATACGGTGTGTAGACTCACGTGAAGTACGTGACTTCTCAGCTTCATGACAGATCTTACCCATTGTCTCGATTACTAAGCTAGGTGATTTACCAGTCGCGGTTTCACCGGACAGCATCACTGCATCAGAACCATCCATAACCGCATTCGCAACATCAAATACTTCTGCACGTGTCGGAATTGCGTTATCGATCATTGTTTCCATCATCTGCGTAGCAGTGATCGTTACACGATTTAGTTGACGCGAACGCTTGATCATTTTCTTCTGTAAAGCTGGTAATTGTGCATCACCCACTTCTACACCTAAGTCACCACGAGCGATCATAATTACATCAGATGCTAAGATAATTCCATCTAATGTCTCATCATCAGCGACCGCTTCAGCACGTTCAACTTTAGAGACGATACTACAGTTCAAGCCTGCTTTTGAAGCTAATGAACGGCAATACTCAACATCCTCTGCAGAACGAGGAAAAGAAAGCGCTAGATAATCTGCATCAATTTCTGCTGCAGTAAGAATATCTTCTTTATCTTTATCTGTTAACGCAGCAGCCGATAGCCCACCACCCTGTAGGTTAATACCCTTATTATTTGAAAGCGTTCCACCTACAACAACTTTACAATTAACTCGCTCACCAACTACATCGATAACTTCAAAAACCAAACGACCGTCATCAAGCAACAATTTATCACCTGTTTTAACATCGTAAGGAAGGTTCTTATATGTCAAGCCTACTTCATGCTGGCTACCTGAGTTTCCATCAACATTATTATCTAATGCAAAAATATCACCCGCTTCAAGATCAATTTTGTCATCTTCAAAACGAGCTATACGAATCTTAGGACCCTGCAGGTCAACTAGAACACCCACCTCATGATCATACTTTTCAGCCAGATCACGAACTGCTTGTGCACGCCCTTTGTGCTCTTCAGGATTACCGTGTGACATATTGATACGAACAACATCAACACCCGCTTTAATCATTTTCTCTAGTTCGCCTTCACGATCCGTAGCAGGACCTAATGTAGCAACAATCTTTGTTCTTCTTAAATTTGATGACATATATTTTTTAACCTTTTATATATTTGGAGTTTGTTATTGTCCAAAAAAGATGTCTCGCGAAATAAACTCTACTTTGAATCACAGCCAACCTTTGGCTGAGGCAACAAACGTGTTTACTTACCGAGTCACCCTCTCTTATGAACGATCTTACGTTAACAAACTTAGATGACAAATAAATTAAACCAGGCCAGGTCAAATACCAGACCTGGTTCATATTTCGTTTTAACTAATTATTTTGCTGCAGCTTCTAACATAGTTACTGCAGGAAGTTCTTTACCTTCTAAAAACTCAAGGAAAGCACCACCACCAGTAGAGATGTAAGATACTTTATCAGCAATATCGTACTTGTCGATAGCCGCTAAAGTATCACCCCCACCTGCGATAGAGAATGCTGAAGATTCAGCAATCGCTATAGAGATCGCTTTAGTTCCTTCACCGAACTGATCAAATTCGAAAACACCCACTGGACCATTCCAAACAACAGTTCCAGCGTTCTTAATAATTTCAGCAAGCTCTGCAGCTGAATCAGGACCGATATCAAAGATCATGTCATCATCAGAAACTTCAGAAACATTCATTGTTGTTGCAACGGCAGTTTCAGAGAACTCTTTACCACAAACAACATCTGAAGCTAGAGGAATTGCTGCTCCACGATCTTCCATGATTTTGTTTAATTTGTTACAAGTTGGAACCAAATCAGACTCAGAAAGTGACTTACCAACATTGTGACCAGCCGCTTCGATGAAAGTATTCGCAATACCACCACCAACAACTAACTGATCAACTTTCTCAGATAGAGACTCAAGTACTGTTAACTTAGTAGAAACTTTAGAACCACCAACGATCGCAACCATTGGACGAGCTGGGTTATTAAGAGCTTTACCTAGAGCATCTAATTCAGCCGCTAAAAGAGGACCTGCACATGCTGTATCCGCAAATGCACCTGCGCCGTGAGTTGAAGCTTGTGCACGGTGAGCTGTACCGAATGCATCCATTACATATACGTCACATAGAGCAGCGTATTTTTTAGAAAGCTCTTCTGTATTTTTCTTTTCACCAACGTTGAAACGAACGTTCTCTAATAGAACGACTTCACCATCTGCAACTTCAACACTACCATCCAGATAATCTTTAACAAGACGAACTTCTTTACCTAATTTAGCTGTTAAATCAGCTGCAACAGGTGCCAGAGAGAACTCTTCAGCATACTCACCTTCAGTTGGACGACCAAGGTGAGACATTAGCATTACCTTAGCACCTGCATCGGCAGCCATTTTGATTGTTGGTAATGAAGCACGGATACGTGCATCAGAAGTAACTTTACCGTCTTTAACTGGAACGTTAAGGTCTTCACGAATCAATACGCGCTTACCAGCTAAATCTAGATCAGACATCTTAATTACAGACATGTTGAGCCCTCTTTCTTAAGGTTTAAAAACTGAAATCAGAAATGAAAACAGTATTTGGATTAATAATTAAACTTACTTTTTTATACTTAGGAACCCTAAATACAAACAAGAAAGTTTAATTCAAGGAAGGAGATCATCCCTCCCCCAAACTAAAGAATAATTAGTTGATCCGTTCAGTAGTGAGTTGATTTCAAGGCGGGTTAAGAGAGTGTACAAATAGTACACGACCAAAACCCAACGAAAAAATCAGCCACTAATGAAATGAATCAGCAATTATTTTCCTACGTGCTCTACTACGCGCATCATGTTACATGTGTAACCATACTCGTTATCGTACCAAGCAACTACTTTAACGAAAGTAGAGTCTAGAGCGATACCCGCTTTAGCGTCGAAGATAGATGGGTGAGAGTCACCACGGTAGTCAGTAGAAACGGTCGCTTCTTCGTTATACCCAAGAACTCCCGCCATTTCACCTTCAGATGCTGCTTTCATTGCTGCACAAATTTCTTCGTAAGTCGCTTCGTTGTTTAGTTCAACAGTTAAGTCAACAACTGAAACGTCAGAAGTAGGTACACGGAAAGCCATACCAGTTAGTTTACCGTTAAGAGCAGGAAGTACTTTACCTACCGCTTTAGCCGCACCAGTTGAAGATGGGATGATATTCTCAAGAATACCACGACCACCACGCCAGTCTTTCATTGAAGGACCATCAACCGTTTTCTGAGTCGCTGTAGCAGCGTGAACAGTTGTCATAAGACCACGTTTGATACCGAAGCTATCGTTAAGTACTTTAGCAACTGGCGCAAGACCATTAGTTGTACAAGAAGCTGCAGAAACGATTGCTTGACCAGCGTATTCGTTGTGGTTAACACCATATACGAACATTGGAGTGTGATCTTTAGAAGGTGCTGATTGAACAACTTTCTTAGCACCCGCATCGATGTGCGCTTGACAAGATTCTTCAGTTAGGAAGAAACCAGTACATTCGATAACTAGGTCAGCACCTACATCAGACCATGCTAGGTCAGCAGGGTTACGCTCAGCTGTGATACGGATAGTCTTACCGTTAACCACTAGGTTACCGTCTACAACATCAACAGTCCCGTCGAAACGACCGTGTACTGAGTCATACTTAAGCATGTATGCTAGATATTCTGGATCTAGTAGATCGTTAATCGCTACTACTTCGATGTTTTGAAAATCTTTTGCCGCTGCACGGAAAGCCATACGACCGATACGGCCAAAACCGTTAATACCAACTTTAATAGTCATTGAGTTTTACTCCAATTTATACCAGGCCTGTCTAATCTAAATTAACCAGACCTAACTTTATAAAAAATCTTAAATTCTTACTGTAAACAATTAAGCCGTCATTAAGACGGCCTATTCATTACTTACCTAAAACCTTGTTAGCTGTCGCTACAACGTTCTCAACAGTGAAACCGAACTCTTTGAAAAGCTGGTCTGCTGGTGCTGATTCACCGAAAGTAGACATACAAACTGTTCCACCTTCAAGACCAACGTATTTATACCAACCATCAGCAACACCGGCTTCAATTGCAACACGCTTAACACCTGGGATAAGTACAGAATCTTTATACGCCTGATCTTGCTCATCATAAGCATCAGTACAAGGCATAGAAACAACACGTACGTTTGCATCCATTGCTTCAGCAGACTCAACCGCTAGACCCACTTCAGAACCAGTCGCTATAAAGATAATGTCTGGCGTACCAGCGCAATCTTTAAGTACGTAACCACCTTTCTCGATGTTTTTAACTTGCTCAGCTGTACGCTCATTAGGGTTTAATGCCTGACGAGAGAATACTAATGCAGTTGGCGCATCACCACGCATCATTGCAACCTTCCAAGAAACTGCAGATTCAACCGCATCACAACCACGCCAAGTTTGGAAGTTAGGGATAACGCGCATTGTCGCTAACTGCTCAACAGGCTGGTGAGTCGGACCATCTTCACCTAGACCGATAGAGTCATGAGTGTAAACATAGATCGTACCGATTTTCATTAAAGCTGACATACGTAAAGCATTACGCATGAACTCCATAAACATGAAGAATGTTCCACCGAAGACTTTGAAACCACCGTGAAGAACCATACCGTTCATCATGTGTGCCATACCGAATTCACGAACACCCCATGACAGGTAGTTACCACCAGCATTCTGTGCGTTAACTTTGTCCATTTTTGACCAGTTAGTCAGGTTAGAACCAGTTAAGTCAGCAGAACCACCGAACATTTCAGGTAATAAATCACCTAATTTTTCAATTGTTTTCTGTGAAGCTTGACGAGAAGCGATTTTTGGAGACTCTTCTTGAGTCTTAGCAATGAACGTATCCATTTCAACTTCGAAGTTAGCCGGAAGATCACCTGCAATACGGCGCTCATACTCTGCTGCTTCAGCCGGGTATTCTGCACGGTATGCTTCAAACTTAGCATTCCAAGCCGCTTCATCTGTAGCACCTTGTTCTTTATGATCCCAACCAGCATAGATATCATCTGGAATTTCAAACGGAGGTGCTGTCCAGTTAAGCTCTTTACGAACTAGATCAATTTCTTCATCACCTAAAGGTGCACCGTGACAAGAGTAAGTACCACACTTATTAGGAGAACCGTGACCGATAACTGTCTTAGTACAAATCAATGTAGGACGGTCTGTTACCGACTTCGCCAATGTGATCGCCGCATCAACCGCTGCTGCATCATGCCCATCAACACTCGGAATAACGTGCCAGTCATAAGAGTTGAAACGACCTGGAACACCTTTTTCCATCCAATCTCCGATGTTACCATCGATAGAGATATCGTTATCATCCCAGAATGCAATCAATTTACCTAGACCTAAAGTCCCAGCCATTGCTGCTGCTTCGTGAGAAAGACCTTCCATTAAACAACCGTCACCCATAAATACATAAGTATGGTGATCAACGATATCGTGACCAGGCTTATTGAACTGTGCCGCAAGTGTACGTTCAGCGATTGCCATACCTACTGCGTTAGTGATACCTTGCCCTAGAGGACCTGTTGTTGTTTCGATACCTTCTGCATAACCGTACTCTGGGTGACCCGCTGTTTTAGCGTGTAACTGGCGAAACTGTTTGATATCTTCCATGCTTAGGTCGAAACCTGTTAGGTGCAATAGAGAATACATAAGCATAGAACCGTGACCGTTCGAAAGAACAAAACGATCGCGATCTGACCACTTAGCGTTAGTAGGGTTATACTTCATGTGGCTGTTCCACAATACTTCAGCGATATCCGCCATACCCATTGGCGCACCTGGGTGACCAGAGTTTGCTTTTTGAACTGCATCCATACTTAGAGCACGGATCGCGTTTGCTAGATCTCTACGAGTTGCCATACAACTTCCTCAACATTTTTAAAAAATTCGGTATTTGTGATGTCTTTTTAGGCACAAACGATGCCGCGAATCACCAAGGACTCTTTGACCACAATATAAATTTGGACGATTATTCTCTCTCAAAACAACAAAATCATCAAGTTTTCTTATCGATTAATTAATGATTTATGCTCATACCAGCCATACATGAAATATTAGAACCGTCTTGATAAGTAAAGGTTTTTTATTTCCTATAGCCCCCTTATGCGATTTAAAAGAATGATAGACAAACTGATCAGTCAGCCTTCCCACATCATTTAAACCAACAGGCCTATTGGATTCTATGAAGGTTTTATGACAGCAATCGAACGTTTCTGAGTTATTTTTTCATAGCCATGTTCATAAATTGAAAGCATGGCCGGAATCACCAATAGAATCAAGAAAGTTGAGAATAACAATCCAAACGCAATTGCCGTTGCCATGGGAATCAAAAACTGTGCCTGCAGAGAGGTTTCGAACAACAATGGGGTTAAACCGGCGATGGTTGTTAAAGACGTTAACATAACCGCACGCACCCTTTGAACGGCCGCTTCTTCCAACGCTTCATTCACTCCTAATCCAGACTCGCGTAATCGTTTATAGAAACTCACTAAAATGATCGAATCATTGACCACAATTCCGGACAGACCAAAGAATCCAAACAGAGAAAGAATCGTCATATCCAATCCCATCCACCAGTGACCCATAATCGCACCAACCAGACCAAATGGGATCCCCATCATCACGACCAGAGGCCAACCATAAGAAGCAAACACCCAAGCCAATACGATATAAATCATCGACAGACCAATCAACAAACCAATTTTCATATCTGCCATGGTTTCCGCCTGCCGTGCACTCTGCCCTTCCACTGAATAACGGACCCCGTACTTTTGCTCCAACTCTACCAAGGTACTGGATTGCAAACTGGCAAGAATAAGATTGGCATTGTTGGCATTTTTATCCACTTCACCTACGACCGTCACCGCCAACTGACCATCAACATGACGCATCACATCAAAACCACGCTGAGTGTGCCATGAGGCCACAGAATTTAAAGCAACGCGCTCACCCAACGGAGTTACCACTTGCATGCGGTTAATTGAAGCCAAGGTGAATTGCTCTTTACGTGGGTATTGCACACGCACTTCAATCTCATCAGCACCATCGGTAAAAATTTGCACCAGACGACCTGAAAAAGCATCTGCCAACTGGCGTCCCAAAGAAACATAGGTAAACCCTAAAGCTTCACCTTGCGGGGTCAACTGATAGACTAACTGGTCACGACCGTATGGTAAGTCATCACGTACCCCACTCACACCTGAAATCTGCAACAACACTTCCTGCAAATCTAAAGAGGCCTGTTTCAACTTTGCTGGCTCTGCACCAAGTAAACGAATATCAACATCACTACCAGGTGGTCCTGCACGAGGCGATTCCAGCGTTAAAGTATCCAAACCGGAAACCATACCAATCTTCTCACGCCATACGCGTGTAAATTCGGCGTTACGAGTCACTCGTTGATCTGGCTCAACTAACTCGATATTAATTCCACTGAAATTGGCTCCACTCTGACGACTGGTCGCATTGAATTGCACCACTGCCGTTTGCAAGATGCCTGGCTCTAACTCTTGCTCAGTTTCCAACAAGGCCTGATACATATGCTCGGCAAACTCACTGGAGACTTCTGATGGCGTACCTGCCACAAAGACTGCATCCGCATTAATTTTGGTGGATTCTGGCGACGGGAAAAACACAAAGCCTAAACGCCCTCCCATTAACAAGCCCACGACAAAAATCATTAATGCCAACGTGGTTGCCAATGTCGCACCTCGGTGATTTAACACCCAACGAATGACACTTCTAAATTGATGATGCCTTAAATAATCAATCCCTCTTTCCAATCGATAACGAATAGATCCTGGCTGAGGAACCTTTACTCCTTTCAAAGCATGATTAAGGTGGCCTGGTAAAATGGTAAAACTCTCGATTAATGAAGCAAAAATCACCGCAATAATCACTAATGGGATAGCAAACAGGATATTCCCCATTTCACCACCAATCATCATCAGAGGAATAAAGGCAGCTACCGTCGTCAATGACGACGCAGTTACTGGCCCCAACATACGGTGCGCACCTCCTTCTGCTGACTGCAAAGGAGGCTCCCCAGCTTCATGGTGTGCCAACGCATCTTCTCCGACCACAATGGCATCATCAACAATAATCCCCAGCGCCATAATCAGACCAAACATACTGACCATATTGATCGAACCACCGGCCAGATAAACAATCATTAAGGTCGCTGCAAACGAAACAGGGATTCCCACAGCAACCCAAAATGCAACACGTCCATTCAAGAAGATGTACAAGATCAACACCACTAAAATCAAACCACTGATTCCGTTATTTACCAACAACATAATACGCTGATTGACCAGAGACCAAGTTTCATCATAAACCCGCAACTCTATGCCTTGTGGCATCTGTGGCTGGGTTTCAGCCAACCAATCCGCCATAATCTTAGATGAAACTAAGGTGTCGCCGCTTTCAGCTCGCATTAACTGCAACTCAACCGCAGCCTTACCTTCAACTTCTATATAAGAGGCGTGTTTAATTGGACGGCGTTCTACCTGACCTACTTCACCTAAAGACACATTCTCAGAACCGCTGACAACCAATGGTATCTGTTCAAATTCGGTCGCCGTTCGCTTTTGCTCTAAAGCACGTAAATCTCGCACACTATCACTGTCACCCACCGATCCCGCCGGATAGTCACGACTCATACCTGTGACTTGATTACCTACTGCCTCTAATGATAGACCATAATGCTCTAATGCTTGCTGAGGCACTTCAATCGCCATCTCTTCTAGCGGCAGACCTTTGAAGTTAATTTTATCGATACCACGATCTAGTAACTCTCGTTCAAACTGGCGCACCATCGGCCTTAACTCATCAACCGAACCTTCATCAGAAATTAAAAGTATTCGGGCAATCGATTCATAGCGAATCACCCGTTCAACCACTGGTTTTTCTGAGTCTTGAGGCAAGTTCCTGAGCTCACTGATCCGCTGGTTAATTTGATCTAAAGCCTCAATCATATTGGTGCCTTCTTCAAACTTCAAAGAGATTGATGCCATACCCAACGCAGAAGTTGAGGTCATTTCATCTAAGCCATCCAAGTTTCTTAAAACACGCTCAACTGGATCGGTAATACTGGTTTCGACATCTTCGGCATTCGCACCCGGCCACACTACTCGTACAGAAGCATAATCCAAATCAAAAGAGGGGAAAAACTGAACATTGAGTTTCATTAGGGCAAGCACCCCCATCAACAACATCACTATCATTAACAGATTAGGGGCCACTTTATGACGAGCAAACATCCCAATAATGCCGTGAGATTTAAAGCGTTTCTCTTTAAGCTGGTAGTCGTGATCAATATCGCTGGATGCGACTTGCGTTGATGAAGTATTTTCTAACTGACTCATTTAGCCACTCCAGAGACCTTTAGCCCTGTCACTGCATTAGGTAAATGGGTGATACTTACCTGACTGCCTTGGGAAATATCTGCTTTAATCAATGCCCATAAACTACCATCCACCATCAGGTCACCCAATACCGTGACCTGCATCGCTTTTAAACGTTCGTCTTCAATTAAATAGATTCGATCATTACCGTAGATAGCACTGTAAGGTAATGCAATCGCTTGATCATAAGCTGCACCCTGTAATTCAACTTCTAACAAATCACCAGGACGCAGATACTGCAGCGCTTGTGGAATCTGGAAAAAAAGATCCACCCCACTACTCGAAGCCTCACCCGCCATACGGTCGAGCTTTAAAGCCGTCGTCACTTGTTCAGAAACGGTTAAATATGCGAAGATTTCTTTCCCCTCTTGTAAACGTTGGTCAATCTGAGAGAAATCACGTACCGGTAACTTTGTTCGTAACTCAAGTGAATCTAACGCATAAAATTCAACCATGTTGGTTCCGGCATTAATGCGCTCACCCTGGCTAACCATCACCTTGGCAATACGACCATCATGCGGCGCTTTCACATCACCACGCTGCCGGTTTAACTCCGCCTGCGCGAGTGCCGCCGCTGCTTTAGCAACACGCGCCTCATTTTGCTGTGCTTTTAACTGATGCTCTTCAACCGAAAGCTCGGCACCAATGACCACATATTCTTGTTTGGCCAATGCTTCTTTCGATTGCTCTAACGCCTGTATAGAGGTTAGGTCCTTTTGTAAAAGCTGTTCAACACGAACCACATCAGCTTGTTTAAACGCCAAAATACCTTTCTCATGATCCAAACGCTGTTGATTAGCACGATAGGCCAACTTCTCCAACTTCAATTGAGCAACCGCTTCTGCGTAATCCGCTTTTGCTTGCTGCAAAGGAATCTCTAAATCTTCCAGGGTCATACGTACTATCGGATCACCTGCTTTCACAGCCTGACCTTCCTTAACCCAAACATCACCAACCACGCCGCTAATCGGTGCCGACATTGAGACCGCTGAATTCGATTCTACTTGGCCATATAACCGCTGAACAGGCGCTAAAGATTCATGCTTCACCGTGATAGAGTCAACCATCCAAACCTTTTCCTGAATCTCAACCGGAGCCTGTTCAGGTTTAGTGGACTTCATATACATAAAGACCGCCACTGCCACAACAATAATCAACAGAGGAATTAAGCTTTTTTTGATCGTTTGAATGCTCATTGCATTTAAGTCCATTTACAAATAAGAGATAACAATCATTCTAAATGAAATAAGTACCGACACACCAGAAATATGAGCCCATAAAGCGTTAACAGCATATAAAAAATATAATAATTTTTAGGTTGATAAGCCCCAACAGGCCTGCTATATTCCGCACAATTACTAAAACAAGACATCTACAAGGTTTAAAACATGAAAAAACAACTTATTAGCGCTTTATTAATCGCTCTTCCAATGACCGCTATAGCAACCACAGAAATATCTGGAAAACATCAAGAAGCTCGCCTACTGGCTAAAGAGTTTTTAGGCCAATTAAAACCAGAACTAGGCAAAGCGATGAAAAGCGGCGGCCCGGTTCACGCGGTTGAAATGTGCCACAGTAAAGCGCCTAAAATTGCACAAGACCTGACTGAAAAAAGTGGCTGGAATGTCAACCGTGTTAGCTTAAAACCTCGTGCAAAAACGGCCTATGCTGACAGTTGGGAAACCGAAACCTTAAAGTGGTTTGATCAACAAGCTGCCGCCGGTAAAGACATTAAAAAACTAGAGAAGTTTGAGGTTGTAAAAGTAGCGGGACAAGATACCATCCGTTATATGAAAGCGATCCCAGCAGGTGGTGTCTGCTTAACCTGTCATGGTGAAGCTGTAGCGAAACCAGTGACTGCAAAAATTGGTGAGTTTTACCCTCACGACACAGCGACAGGATACCAAAAAGGCCAGGTTCGTGGCGCATTCAGTTTTCAGCAGGCCGTTAAATAATTTTAATCACACGCTAGAAACAAAAAAGCCGCTGTCCTCTATAGAAACAGCGGCTGTTTTCTACTCTTAAATCACAAGTGGTTAATTACAAACTCATCACACAATCCCTACCGGACTTTTTAGCTTCATACAAAGCGGAATCGGCACGACCCACTAATCCTTCAAGCGTATCATTACCTTCCACCAAGGTCACACCAAAGCTAGCGGACAAACTTAACCCTTCTAAAACGTTTAATGCTTTTACTCTCTCTCGTAAGTTTTCAGCAATTAAACAGGCCTGTTCACGATTAGCGGAAGGCAATAGAACCATAAACTCTTCTCCACCCCAACGACACACCACATCCGTCTGCCTCTGAACTGAAAGAAGCATTTTAGAGAGCGCAATCAACACCTCATCCCCCACATTATGACCGTAGCTATCATTAACCTCTTTAAAGTGATCTAAATCTAACATTAACAAAGCCATCGAATTTTCCCGCCTTTGCATCGTCAAAAACTCAGTGGTAAATATCTCGGTAAATTTATAACGGTTATATAACCCCGTTAATGGATCTTGGCCAGCCAAATCTTCATAGTGCTTACTTTTCTGTTCCAATAACGAATTCAGTTCTTGTAACTCACTTTGAAACTGGCGCATAATCAACGCCCACTTACTGTAGCTAAGAGCGATCAGTTCACTTTGTAAAATCATACCTTGCAAACGTTCATTTTCATCAACCACCACGACACGTTTAAAGTGCTTAGTTTTGACAAACCTTAAAGCCTCTTTAACCGAAGCATCACTACAAATAGTCTGCACTGGAAAAGACATATAGTTCGATAGTGCCAACTGCAAATCAGCATCACTTTCATACAAACGCATTACATCCTTAGTGGTGAACACCCCCTCCAAACCACCAGAATCATTTAGCGCAATCACACAATCGGTATCGTGCAATACCATCTGAGCAATCACCGCCTCAGTCAATTCAGCTTGGTTGACCCACAAGTCTTGTCTATGCTGATTTAGCACATCACTGATTGAGTAATTTTCCATCAAAACTTCAGGCTCAATACTATTCACGATATCGGTATGGGTGAGTAAACCACGCAACTCTCCCGCATCATCTTCAACACCGATATATTCAATCTCTTGTTTCAAAAAGCGCACACTATCTAACACATTCTCGGTGTCTTTAGCCATCGGTAAAGGCTTTAACTCCAGCCCACTCAACTGTTGATTAACAGGCACCTTTTGAAGATTAAAATTTAGAATATCTTGGGCACGCAAAATATGCGGAAAATGACCACCGAGCACCACCACATTACGGTGTGAAGCAACAATCATTTTATCCAACGCCTCTTTCAAGGTGCATTGGTTAGAGATGGTTAACACCTCCATAGAACAGATTTCTAAAACACTCGGAAAATGCATTAAGTGAACAGCCTTTTTTAATACGGATAATCTTTTAATTCTACGCTCTTTAAACAGAACTAGAATTCAGAAAATCACGTATTAACTTCAAACGCTCTTGCTCTATAGCCGTAGCAATTTCTGATCCTTGAAAACCTTGAGCAATAATCGCTTGGTTATCCACTCTACTTGCCACTTCTGCTAGGTTTAACCAAAACTCTTTTTGTGGATAGGCCTGCGTTTCAAAACCTAAACGCCCTTTAAAGTCTGCCTCACAAGCCAGTAAGACCTTCTCTAAGGTAGCCGTCGTTTTAAATGCCTGACAACTCTGCAAAACCTGTAAATATTGTTCAGCCTCCAAACCTGGCTGAGATTGGCTATTTAAACCTTTATGAATCCAACCATGCCACTGAGTCACTTTCTCAGCAATGTGCTGAACCTTTTTAGGCAACTTATAGCGTTTACACAGTGCCTTTAAAATAGGCAGGCCTGCTGATTCATGTCCAGGGTGACTTGGCCACAACGCTTCCGGCGTCACCCCCTTACCTAAATCATGTACTAAAGCCGCAAAACGAATATCTATATCTTTGGTCAATTTAGCCGCTGCATCTAAAACCATTAAGGTGTGCTCCCCCACATCGCCTTCTGGGTGATGTTTGGCAGATTGTGGCACTAAAAATAAACGATCCAACTCAGGAAACAGCACCTCTAAAGCGCCCACCTGTTTCAATACTTTAAAAAACACGCTTGGTTGGTCGGTATTTAAAACCTTAACCACCTCTTGCCAAACACGCTCAGGGGTTAACTCTGCTAACTCACCACTCGCCACCATCTCTGACATCAGCCTTTCAGTATCGGCATGCAAAGTAAATCTAAATGGTGCTAACTTGGCCGCAAAACGAGCCACCCTTAACACCCTTAATGGATCTTCTTCAAAAGCAGGTGATACATGACGTAATAGACGATTTTTTAAATCCTGTTGACCGTTATAAGGATCAATAATCTCACCTTGGTCAGACCGTGCCATTGCGTTAATGGTTAAGTCACGACGTAACAGATCCTCTTCCAAAGTCACATCACTTGCAGCACTAATGTCAAAACCGTGGTAACCCAAGCCCGCTTTACGTTCAGTGCGAGCTAAGGCGTACTCTTCTTTGGTTTTAGGGTGCAGAAATACCGGAAAGTCTTTCCCCACTTGCTCAAACCCATCCGCCAACATCTCTTCAGCCGTACCGCCTACCACCACCCAGTCATGATCATAGACGGGAATACCCAATAAAGCATCACGCACCGCACCACCGACTAAATAGATTTGTTTACTCATCTTTAACCTTTAATCCAACTCATATTTAACAATCTTCACCAACAAAAAAGCCGTCAAAATGACGGCTCTTTTAAACGCTAGTATAAATATACTTTACACTAATTCATCCGCATTGCGATTCGCTTCTTTACGGAAATAATTATAACGCTCACGAATATGGTGAGGCGCAGCATAATTAGAAACTACCCACTCCAAACTACTCGGCACAAAACCGAACTGAGTATCGAAATCTGTATCGGTTATCATATCTTCTTTTAACATTTTCAACTGCGTACGAGACACAGATACAACTGGAGCAAAAGCACCAAACATCGCCATAATTTTAGCGTTTAGGCTACACATTGGGAAAACGATCACGTCTTTCTGCATCATTTCCGCAACCAAATCACCCAACTCTTTTAAAGTCAGACGCTCTTCACCTGCCACATCCAGTTTTTCACCAAACGTCTCAGCATTCTTAATACTGTTAACCATCGCTTCCGCAAAATCTTTAACCCAGATAGGCTGAACAACCGTATCGCCATTCGCAACCATTAACAGATCCATACGATTTAACTGTTTTACAAAACGTTGTGTTGTATCGTCGTTTTCACCAATTACTAGGCTTGGCTTAAAGATAGTGACATCCGCACTCGCTGTAGAATGCATCAAGGCATCACTCTCACCTAGCTTACATAGAAACTCATTCGCTTCTTGGTTTGCTGACGCGCCAATTTGCGACAAACTTAATACACGTTTTACGCCAGCATGCTCGGCAGCTTGTTTGATTTTTTGGTTTACATGCACCAAATCACCCAACTCAACCATCTCTGTACCGTTAGTGCGATCAGCCGTCAGGTTAACCACAATATCAGCCCCTGCCAAAACAGAATCTAATTGCTGAGCATCGTCATATGAGGTTAAGGCCACCACTTTAGTGTTGTTATAAAGTGCAAAATCACGGTAACGCTCTGGACGGCGAACACATAACTTTACTTCATAGCCCTCTTTAGATAGAGCATTGACGACTTCACGCCCAATATAACCTGTACCACTAAAGACAGTAACTCTGTTCCCTAACATCATGTCTGATCCAATTTTTTTATTCAAAACCTTACAAGCATAAGGAAACACTGATTTAAGGTCAAGGTTTTCAGGCATTGTTTTTGTTACAATAAACAAAATTTATCAAGACATTTTTTTGAGAGAAACTTATGAGCACCATGAATGTATCGGTTTACAAAAGCCCTAAAAAAGAAGAACTTTATCTATACGTCCCACAAGAAGGTGGGCTAGAAAGCATTCCTAATGAGGTGTTAGTCATCTTTGGAGAACCTAAACACGTCATTGATTTTGAACTGTCCGCCGAGAAAAAACTGGCTCGCGAAGACAGCGCTACCGTATTAGAAGCCTTAACGACTAAAGGCTTCTTTATGCAGATGCCACCGCACGAACTGGAAAAGTTCAGTGACATTACGCCACCACCAGAGCGTTTAGACAATATTTTCTAAATTTCATCCTGATCTTTAAGGCAATCTCAATACCCGATTAAAACACTCAACTATTTACAATCGAATAATTGTGAATACAATAGAGTGTTTTACAGCTTTAAATTAACATATAAGGACACTGTCATGGCATTTACACTTCCAGACCTAGCTTACGATTATGATGCATTAGAAGTTTCTATCGATGCACGCACCATGGAAATTCACCACACTAAGCACCACAACGCTTACATCACTAACTTGAACAACGCGATTGCTGACACTGAAATGGCGGATATGTCACTTGAAGACATGATGGCCAAAGCCGGCACCTTACCTCCTGCTGTTCGCAATAACGGTGGTGGACACTGGAACCACTCATTCTTCTGGGACGTGATGTCTGGAGACAGCATGGGGACACCAACGGGTGCACTTGCAGATGATATTACTGCAACATTCGGTAGCTTCGATGACATGAAAGCTAAGTTTAACACCGCTGGTGCCACTCAGTTCGGTTCTGGTTGGGCATGGTTAACGGTTTCTGCAGACGGAAAACTAGAGATCTCATCTACACCAAACCAAGACAACCCACTAATGGATTGCGCTAAGGTTCAAGGGACTCCAATTCTTGGACTAGACGTTTGGGAGCATGCTTACTACCTACGTTACCAAAACCTACGCCCAGCTTACATGCAAGCTTGGTGGGATGTGGTTAACTGGGATAAAGTTTCAGAGCTATATAGCGCAGCTAAATAATATAAAAGCTACTGCGAACAGCAACCACTGCGTTGAAAGCGCCATTTAAAAATGCTCACTTACTACAGTAAGCTGCTCTTTTTAAAGACTCTTTCGCCTTGGCTTTGCTGCTCTCGCGACACTTTTAAGAAACGAGTTTATTAAACTCAGTTAAAAACCTCGCAATGCGAGGTTTTTTTTCGCCCATCAAAACTGACTAATCTGTCTTTACTAGTTCAATAAAATCAATAGGCTAATCCACACTGCTTTCTTTATCCCCCCTCCCAATCAAACAAAAATTCATCTATGCAACATACGTAAATGACTAATCAAAAAGCTTAAAA
The DNA here is from genome assembly GCA_034722175.1 of Pseudomonadota bacterium. Taxonomy (GTDB): domain Bacteria; phylum Pseudomonadota; class Gammaproteobacteria; order Thiomicrospirales; family Thiomicrospiraceae; genus Thiomicrorhabdus. The sequence goes on from JAYENR010000147.1 coordinate 44,289, forward strand.
AACAGTTGACACTCTATTTTTTGGGAATATAATCCCAAACCATGAATAAGACATTACTAGAAACACTAAACCATACTGCTCTAATGATTTTACGCCCTCTGGCTAGGGTCATGATTCGCTCCGGCGTTTCCTGTGGTAACTTCGAAGCCTTGGTTCGCAAAGCCTATGTCGACGAAGCTTTCCGCATGGGAGAGCAGAACCCTCACACTAAAACTTCAATTTCAAGTGTATCTGCTCAGACTGGACTGTCACGCAAAGAGGTCAAACGCCTCAGAGAACTAAATGAAATCGACGTCGGTCAAAACGACCAAAAATACAATCGAGCAACACGCGTTATCAGCGGCTGGATCAATCACCCGAATTTTCTTGATGAACAAGGACAGACCATGCCGCTAAGTATCAATGGCGATACTAAGAATACGACTCCAAGCTTTGCCGACCTAGTCAAACATTTCAGTGGCGACATTACCGCCAAGGCAATGTTAGATTTACTATTACAATCCAACACCGTCAAAGTCGACGGACAAACAGTGCGACTGATCAAAACCGCCTATTTACCAAGCAACGATTCTTCAGAAATCGCCTTGATCTTAGGTACCGACACAGCAGAACTGATCGAAACCATCAGTCACAACATGACACCTACGGCTAATGAAAAACATTTTCAACGTAAGGTCTCGACCCATAAACTCGACCGAAACTCGCTACAACTCTTCAAACAACATTGCGAAAACCAAGCTCAAACCTTACTGGAGGAGCTCGATCAATGGCTTTGCGAACACGAAACAGATAATCCCAAAGAGGCTCAATATGTGAGTTTAGGTATCTATTACTACCAACCCAAAACGGAAGGAAAAATCAATGAATCATAAATTCAAGCTCAGCGCACTGGCAAGTGCATTCGCCCTCACACTAACCGCTTGTGGCGGTGGTACTAGTGGAGAAATCGTTGGAATCGGTGGCTCCGGATACACATCGACTGGAACCGTGACCGGATTCGGAAGTGTCTACGTCAACGGCATCAAATACGAAACTGACAGTACCGACTTCAATGTTGAAGGCTTCAGTGCGACCCAAAACGAACTTGCCATCGGCATGGTAGTAAAAGTAGAAGGTACGGTCAACGACGATGGTCTTACTGGAACCGCAACCCGCATTATATTTGACGATGAACTGCAAGGACCAGTTTTAAACCTGACGCAGGATGCCACAAACCCCGACATCAAAACATTCAGCATTCTCGGTGTCGACGTCAAGGTTGATCGTCGCCGAACTGAGTTTGACGATAATGATGCTCAAGGTTTCAGCTTTGATACCTTGGCAAACGACATCAAGCTTGAGGTCAGCGGTTTCTTCGATGCCACAGGTACTCTAAACGCCACTTACATCGACCGTGATGATGACCTAGATGAGATCAAGATTCAAGGTGCCATTACCAACTTAACAGCAACCACTTTTGTTATCAATGGTCAAACTGTAGACTTCAGCACCGCACAATGGGATGACAATCTAACCCCAGTTGAAGGCTTATGGGTCAAGGTGGAAGGCACTATCGACACCGAAGTATTAATTGCTTCTGAAATTGAAGAGGTATATGACGACAGTTACGATGAAAATACTGAAATCGACATTGAAGGCTTTATTTCCGACTTTGTAAGCAACAGTAATTTTAAAGTTAACGGCATTAATGTAGACGCCAGTAACGTATCTTTGTCATCCAGCTATATCACCTTAGGTAATAATGTATGGATCGAAGTCGAAGGCACCTATGCCAATAACATTTTGATTGCCGATGAAATCGAATTGCGCGATGGCGAAATTGAAGTCGACGCCGTCATTGATCAGGTGAATACCGACGGCAGCTTCAGTATCACAATTGGTGGTCAAAGCATTGTGGTGCAAACTGGTTATGAAACCAAGTTCGATTTTGAAGATGGCTCTAGTCAGCTGAGTAGTGGTCAATTTGTGGAAATCGATGGCTATCAAATTGACGAAAACACTCTCTTCGCCTTAGAAGTAGATGTAGAAGATGCTTCCAGTGAAGAAAACGAACTCCAAGGGGTCTATCAAGGTACTAATATTGATGAAGATATCATCAAAATTCTCAATGTGGGATTTACTGTGGATAACAACACCGACTTTGGTGATTTAGCGGATATGACTGAATTTCTAAACACTGCGATAGCAGAAGAAACCCTAATTAAAATCGAATATGACAGCAATGGCGTAGCGACTGAAGTCGAAATAGAAGAGAGCGATAAAGAAGATGAAGAAGATGAAGAAGATGAAGAAGATGAAGAAGATGAAGAAGATGAAGTAGAAGTAGAGGATGAGGACAGCTAATGTCGATCTGACCCTACCCTTTTATAAAACCCTGCCATGTGAAGTGACCCCAATAAGTTGGACATTTTAGTTAAGTGGCACCTAAGGCCTGATTTCGATATTCTATCGGAGTCAGGCCTTTTAGTTTCACCTTGATTCGTTTTGTATTGTAATACTCAATATA
>JAYENR010000148.1:0-10973 GCA_034722175.1 Pseudomonadota bacterium
GTTAATTCGAAAAGTAAGACGAGCTATGAAAGCAAAAGGTCACAAATATAATTAGAAAATATCGAATTATTTTTGCGATTAACCTAGTCTGGTTGGATAGGTTGAATAGAAGTTGACAATAAGGCGTGATTAGAAACAAAAACAGCCGCATAAAACGGCTGTAAATCGAATATTTTTATCTGATTAAAAAGAGATTATTTAATAATCTCTAGCTCTACGCGACGGTTTTCCGCACGACCAGATTGAGTATCATTAGATGCAATCGGTTGAGATTCTCCCATACCTTGTGCTTGAATACGTTGTGATTCAATGCCGTTGCTCTCTAAATAGGTTTTTACCGCTTGAGCACGTTTTTCAGAAAGTGCTTGGTTATATGCTTCACTTCCTGTTGAGTCGGTATGACCGGTTACTTTCACTGTTTTGGCTGAGTGGCGTTTCATATAGTCAGAATAAATATCTAACTTATGAGTCGCTGTTTCCGTCAGTTTAGCTTCATCACTGCCAAAGAAACCATAGAAAGCAGCAGGTGCATCTTCTACCACAACTGGCTTAGGTACTGGTTTAGGCGCAGGTTTTGCAATAATAACAGGTGCCGGTTTTTTAACGACAACTGGTTTTGGCTCTTCCCAACCTTCACATTTGTTGATAGCGGTCTCTTTAGTCCAATCTATTGTACGAACACAATAACCGTAACCATCACGGACAATGCTTCCGTAAGAATCCACTACATAAGCGGATTGTGATGAGCCATCAATATCTGCAGATACAGCAGGTAATAGGCTTGGTGCAGGCTGCGCCTTGGCTTTGCTCGTAACAACTTTAGAAACGTCTGCTTCAGGTTTTGCTTCACAACTGCTCAAAGCCATTTCTGGTGTCCAGTCAATCGAACGCACACAATTACCGTAGTTGTCTTTAACAATGTTCCCATCACTGTCCGTGACATAACCTTGGTTCGCTGCGAAGACAGATGAACAGGCAGTCATAGAGATTAATGCTACAAGTGGGAGTAAACGTGTTTTCATTTTTATATATCCTTATTTTAATGAAGAGAGTGCCTCAAAATCACTCCTGATGAATCAGACGATGAAAAGGATAAAAAAGTCACAATTAATTTTAAATTATTTTGGAAGTTTAATTTCTACTTCAATATATTGCACGTCTTGGCCTTCTGTGTTGGCTTTGACATCTGTTTTAATGGTAACGTCATCTTTTTGAATACCCAGCATTAAGTTGTATTGCTCCTCTTCCTTGCCTTTATATTTATACAGCAGTTTAGAATCTTCAGAGGTGGGATCTAAGTTTAGTAATTGTTTTTCTGAGTCGGGAGGCGTCTCAATTTCGCTATGGTTTGACGGCAGATTAGGGCCCATATTTGATTCTTGTTCAGCCGTCTTTTCCTGAATTTCAGAAATACTTAAGTCTAAAATTTTAGGTGGGGATGCAGGCGCTGAACCAGTCTTCAATGGCGGTGGGGATTCATCTACTAATTGACTGTTATTGGATTGGACCTCTTTAGAGGGGGTCACTTGATTATTTAGTTGCTCTGTTGAGTGGGTTGAAGGTGTTTCATGAGAGTGATCTTGAATAAACGCCAGCCACACTAATCCGATCAAACCAAACAGGCCTGCTAAGAATACCAGTCGTTTTACTGTTTGATTCAAAAGTCACTACTCCGGTTTGCTGTATATTTGGTCGAGTAATTGATCGTTTGGAATCACGACAATCCCCGTTTCAGTTTGAATCTCAGTGCTACTACTGTTGATTTTTACAACGACACCTGCTTGCCCCTGAACTTCAATTTTATCATTTACATTAATGTGCTCTTTAAGGTAGTAGCTGGAAAGTATTTTTTTCAATTGAGGTGCACTACCAATGCCCATTGCTAAAGCGACAGCCAATGCAAACCCTGTAAATGCAACCAATATTAAAGTTTGAATCAGTTGCGTATCAAACGACAGCTGCTCTAATACCGTTAATACAATAATAACCACGAGTAGACCATAGACAAAGTTAGCAACCAACTTTGCAACCGCTGGAACAACCGATTTTAAGGTGTTTTGTAAGCCGTTACGTAGAAAGTGTGCCACGAATAGACCTACAACCAGAATGATTAGAGCGGCCATTAAGTTTGGTATGTACATAGCAACGGTCGTTAAAGTATCCACAAACCCTGTCAAACCAATATAGTCAGCTGCGGTAATAAAGGTGAAGAGCATAATAAGCCAAAAAAACAGGCCTGCTAATAGTTGAGAAGGGCTTTGTTTAATACCGATAGCGGTAATTTTTTTATCTAAACTAATGCGTTCCGCCGCACAATCAAATTTGAGTTTTTTAAATAACTTGTAACCAATTTTTCGAATAACAATGGCAATGATATATCCAGTCAAAAGTAAGGCAGAAGCGACTAGAATATCTGGAAGCAGGGCTAAAAAATCGTTATAAAAATCTCCCCAGGTAAACTCAATATGGTCTTTTACTTCATTTATGTCCATTAGGATTCCTTTTTCTGTGTTGTAGTTTGTAACATACTGATTAATGCAGACGGTAATTTATAGAAAAATAGTACCATCACATCTTGGAGAAGTGTTAGCCAGTTCACACCCTGAATAATTATCGATGTTCTTTGTTCTGATGTGTGATGTGTATCATCAATCGATAACAGTTCTTCAAGCTTTATTTCTTCTTGTGTTTTATCGCTCATGTGCAGTACTTCTCATATAGGGTTTTAAAGCTTTCCATTGCTCGGTATAGACGCATTTTGGTGGCACTTAATTTAATGTTTAAGACGTCAGAAATTTCTTGAAGACTTAAATCCGTATTGAATCGCATGCTAATCATGGCTTTTTCTTGCTCTTTTTGTTGGTCAATACAGTATTGAATGCACTGTTCTTCATCATCGCATTCAAACTCTTCACTTAATCTTAGATCGTCGGCATAGTCTTCAACTGGATCATCGAAAAGAGAGGTTTTCTTTTGTGCTGCTGTATGGCAAAGATTAATTGTGACTCGGTACAGCCAGGTTGAGAATTTGGCATCCCCTCTAAATTTATTAATTTGTTGAAACACCTTGATAAACGTTTCTTGCGAAATTTCTTCGGCCTGTTGTACATCTCCAAAATAACGAAGACAGATGGCATAAACCATTTTTTCATGGCGTCTAACCAGTTCTTCAAAAGCAAGCGTGACATGGGGGAGCTCTTGTTTAGCTTGCTCTATGAGCTTTGCTTCATCTAGCTGGCTGATGTTGGGTTGTTTTAAGGTCATACTCTGTATTTACCAGTCCGCGTTTAAGAAGTTCTTTTTTGAATTTGGGTTAAAAATGCAGGGTTGTTAATGCTTTTGTTGCCTTTTGCATCTACCCAAATAGCATGTGACTGACTGTTGTTTGTAAAAGTACTCATTAGTTGGCTAAGTTTTTGAGTTGTCTTGCAAAGGTCTCTAATAACGATTTTCACATTAATCAGAAAATATATACAATTGACCTTTTTTCACTAGAGTATAAATTAGGAGTAACAAGCATGCCCTCAAGTTTCAATACAGAAGACGTTATACAAATTGCAATTGGTGCTTTTGCATTATCTATTCCGATAGCATTTTCCGAAGAAGCTTGGAAAATGGCTGAGACGCTACCGCTAGTTAACTTGATGTTAATCATGTTTATATCGATGTTGTTTTTGGTAATTTATGCTTACCAAAACGTATTTCAAGCCAATATAACCAACAGAGGGTATAGTTTTGTTTTCAGGGTTTTTATTGCCTACCTGATTACTATCGTTGTAGTTGGTTTAGTTTTAGCCTCATTAAATAAACTTCCAATATTCACTGCACCAGACATAGCCCTAAAAAGAATCATAATTATTTCTATGCCTGCTGCCATGGGTGCAATTATTGTAGATGGACTGGATAAAGAATAATCAGCTAGTTTGGTATTTCTGAATAAGCACTTGAAACTCATCTAGGTTTATTAAATTTTTAAAGACAAGGTCATTTTTAATTTCGTCTATTCCTCCTCCAGATAGTTGAATGTTTTTTTCAAGATGGCTAAGTGCTTCAGGAATTTGGTTAAGCAATGAATAAGCCCCTGCTAACTGATAAAACGCGTGAGCATTTTCCGGATCTAATCGAAGTGCATTTTGACATAGATTAATAGCCCAAATTGGTTCTGAGAGTTCTAGTGCCGCATCGGCTTTATAAGTCAATGCTTCAGTATTGTTTGGGTCAATTTCAAGTATTTGATCATAAATCGAAATTTTATTATTGATTAAGTTTTCTTGCGCAGCTTTTAACCATAAGGTATGAATATCTTGGTGTTGTTCAAGTTGTTGTTGTGCATTCTGAATGCCCACTGTCTTTTTGTTAAGCGCTTTTTCCATATTGTCAAAGCGCTCTTCATAAGTTGAGACAATCTCATTGACTTTGTTGTCTGCCAAAGAGTGAATCTTATCTTTAATGTCTCGCATTGAGGTCCAGCCCAGCATAACTAATACCGAACTGACCCCCGCGATAAGATAAAAAAAATAGGTGACCGTATCCGTTGCATACGTTGTGACTCGATCAATCGTACGCACTTCTCGGTTCACCACTTCTTTAGTTAATGACACTTCTAAAGCATGCATATCGTCACGCAGCGCTTTGACTTCATCCACCAGATAACGTTCAATAAATGGGTTATACATTGGCTCTTTGAGTTGATTGATTTTATTGCTCAACTGTTCTGCCGTTGCCGAAGACAAAGCTTGGTTAGCCTTGTCTTCAGTTGACTGTTCCGTATTCGCTTGAGCACTTATAAACCACAAGGGAATAAGCAAGATAACCAAGGTTTTTATTAATGAACGCATATCGCAGTCCCATGATTGTGAACTTCTATTAAACTGCGGTGTAAAGCTTTTACGGTTTTCTCATAGTCAGTATCATTGACATAAAATTGCATTTCAACTTGACGGGTATTTTGGTGAATAGCTTCAATATTAATACCATGTTCATATAAAGCACTGACGGCATTGGCAAGAAAACCTTTAATCCGCATGTCACTACCCATTGCGGATGCTACAGAAACTTTACTTGTTTGAATTGTGGCATTTTTAAATTTATTTTGCAGTTGTTTTGTCAGACGGTTAGCCTTTTTCAAAGAATCATCTATATATAGGGTAATGGTATTTGCATTGTAGTCTTTATTGATTACCTTGCACTTTAAGCGTTCAACCACTTTGATAAGCTCAAGTTCATAATGGTGATGGTTTTCCATCATATCTTGGTCAAATACTTCAACCGCAAGTAGTTTTTGAATGCCGGCAATAATCTCGACTTGTGGTGAGTCGCTAGTATATTCATCAGTGATTAGGGTGCCGTGATGTTCTGGTTCAAAGGTATTTTTAATTCGCAGTGGAATTTTATTTTGACGCAGACCGTTTGCCGCACTGGGATGAATCGCTTCCATGCCTAAATTAGCAAGTTGGTCGGCAATGTCATAGTTGGTTTTACCAATTGGAACGGCATTTTCTTCTCCAACCAGTCTAGGATCAGCACTACTAAGGTGAAACTCTTTATGAATCACCGCTTCAGTGGCTTTTAGTAACACGGCGATTCGGCTAAAGGTCATTTCACTATAACCTCTATCATAGGTTTGCATGAGGTTTTCTGAGCAGTGGCTGTAACCGGTAACGATGGGGAGTTCAGTTGTAAAGTCCACATCAGAAAAGTGTTTAGTAATCATTTCATCTAAAGATTTTGGGTGATCATTTTGCCACCCTGTTAAATCAATAAAGCGCGCATTAACGCCTTCGTTTTGCAATAACTTTGTTAAGTTATAAGCACTGTGTGCTTCTCCCAAACTAGAAAGTAGCTCACGCACAGTGAGAAGGTGGTCTTGCAAAGAAAAGTGGCCGTGATTACAAAGTTCACGCAGGTAACGTAACAGTTGTTCAGTATGATCAAGGCGCTTTAAGATAAATTTATTAGCTTGTTCAAGCTGATCTGCTTGGTGGCTAGGTTCAAACAGCTCGGCATTGAGTTGTTGAAACTTTTTGCCTAATTCACGCAGTGCTTCCAGCCAATCTGTTTGGTTATCATATTTGGTAAACAGACCATAAATACCAGGCCTCCCAGTTTTTTTATGTTCCAGTAAATCGTTGGTAATACCGCCATAAGCCGATACCACAAAGATTCGGTTATAAGGATTGTTAGGATAAAGGATGATATTGTCTCGAACCGATTGGTATTGAGACATAGAGGTTCCTCCGATTTTTTCAACGCTCAGAGTACGCGTAATAGAATTTTCCATGATTCCTTCTAAATTTAATTGATTTGGACACCTTTACTTTGCTGGTGTCCAACTTATATCAATGACTAGTTCTATAGATAAAACCTAAAGTGTTCGCTTCAAGTAGTCGACGCTGAAAAGCCAAGATAAATTATGTTAGTTATTCAGGGTCAACTATGAATGGGTAAACCGGTTTTAGCTTTCTTTTGGTAAGTTATAAGAGCCATCTTTATCGTGTGTTTCGCGTCCAGTCACCGGCGGGTTGAAAACGCAGACCATACGCATTTGCACGCCTTTATTGGCTCTTAAAATGTGCTGATCGTGTTGATCTAGGGCGTATACCGTACCTTCACGAATGGGGTGGGTAATACCGGTAACTTTATCGTAAATTTCGCCTTCACCTTTAATGCAATAGACCGCTTCAAGATGGTTTTTGTACCACAGGTGTAAATCTTCATTCGCTTTAATCAGGGTGTCGTGTAGTGAAAAGCCCATGCCGTCTTTGGCTCATAACAGACGACGGCTTGTCCATTGTTGACAGTCAACATCAGCATCAGTGCCAATAATGTCATCATATAGGTTACGAACGATCATTATTAAGATCCTGTTTTGTTGGTTTGTTTTTCAGCCTGCAGTACCTTAAAAATGGCATTTTCTAAGATATCAAAGCCTTCATTGATTAATTCTTCAGTAATCACCAACGGCCCTAAGAATTTGATTACTTCGCCTTCTGCACCTGCAGTTTCAATCACTAAGCCATCATCAAAAGCTTGCGCACAAATTGGCGATGTTAATTCTGGTTTTTTAAACTCCGCACCCCAGATAAAACCATGCCCACGAATTTCTCGGATTAGGTTAGGGAATTTTAGAGCAATGCTTTCCATGCGGTGACGCACTAGTTGTGACTTTGCCTTAGTTTGTTTTTCTAAGGTGTCATCTTTCCAGTATTCATTGAGTGCTGCTGTTTGCGCTACAAAGGCTAGGTTATTTCCACGGAAGGTTCCTGAGTGCTCACCTGGACTCCATTTATCAAGCTCTGGTTTCATTAATACCAGTGACATTGGATGACCGGCACCAATCGATTTGGATAGAGTCACAATATCCGGTACCACGCCAGCGCGTTCAAAACTAAAGAATTCCCCTGAACGTCCATTTCCTACCTGAATATCATCAACCACCATTAAGATGTCAAAGTCATCACAAATTCTTCTTAATTCTTGTAACCACTCTTCACCGGCAACGTTAATTCCACCTTCAGCTTGGATGGTTTCTAAAACGATGGCGGCAGGTAGTTCTGTACCTGAAGAGTCATCCTCTAAAATCTTACGAAGATAAGCCATAGTATCGACTTTGTCCCCCAAGTAGTTGTGGAAAGGAACCTGATAGGTATAGCCAGGTACCCCATAATTATCGTCATGATAGTAGCTGTTACCGGTAATACTCAGTGAACCCATCGACATACCGTGGAAACCATTGGTAAATGACATGACCTGCTTACGCCCTTTAACTTTACGAGCAATTTTAAGCGCGGTTTCAATCGCATTGGTTCCAGTTGGGCCAACAAACTGCAGTTTGTAATCTAGTCCACGAGGCTTAAGAATATTGTTAACAAAAGCTTCCATAAATTCACGCTTGGCGGTGGTTGCCATGTCAAGAGCATGCCCAATTCCATTGTTTTGGAGGTAATCAATAACAGCGTTATTAACTACATCGTTATTATGTCCGTAGTTAAGTGCTCCGGCTCCAGCAAAGAAATCAATGTAACGCTTACCAGCTTCATCCCAAATTTCTGCCATTTTTGAGGTTTTAAATACGGTTGGAAATGAACGTACGTAACCACGTACTTCTGATTCATATTCGTTAAAAATTGATAAAGACATTATTAGTCTCCTTAATTAAGTTTTTAAAATAAGGTGTTAACGAGGTTGTCGTTATAGGCCGCTCTAATACGATAAAGATCCTCTGCATCATGGGAATCTGCACTATCGGAACCAAAATGACGGCTCTCTAGAAACGGCTCTTTTTCGATGATAAGACCATGTTGCTCAGCAAAACTTTTAAACAGGTTTTGTGAAACCGTATTGGATGGGCTTATAGTGCAGCACACTTCCAGCACAATGGGTCTATTTGCTTGGTTACGAATGAGTTGGTATACCAATCGTTTTGCTAAACCTTGCCCGCGAGCTTTTTCAGAGACCGCTATTTGCCAAATAAATAGGCTGTCATTTCCATCTGGACGAAAGTAGCCGGAGATAAAACCGACGATTTCTCCATCTTTTTCAGCAAGCAAACAGGTATCTGCAAAGTGCGTGGCTTGCAAAAAATAAAGGTAGCTTGAATTCAAATCTAGTGGCGGGGATTGCTTTATAAGCTTGTAAATGGCAATACCGTCTTCAATTTTAGGTAAACGAAACGAAATTACGCTTTGACTGTCATACTCCATAGTAAGTTCTTTTGTTGTGTGTAAAAGTTGATTAAATCAACCAATCGCGCAAGGGGTAGCGTAGTATGCATTGTTACAGATGCAGAATAGACTATGGTTTTGCAGAGTTTTCTTAGGGTGTTAAAACGCCTAGTGAAAAACATGCACCATACGATTGATTCCTCGGGACGTATCCTCTGGATTAGACTTGACCAAAAGTGGTCTAAAGATGGGCGCCTAAACGCAGTAGAAATTGTAATTACTACAATTAAATTTAAGATAATTAATTTTTGTGGTCATTAATTCGAGACAGAGTATAACAACTGAGGTTTTTTATTACAAGGTGGGTATTGTTTCAGGGTAGCTATTACAAATTTACAAAATCAACCATCTAAAAAATTTCACTTTTTAAGTGATATTGTGAATTGTTAAGAGATTGTTAAAATTTATTTACAGTACTCTTTTAATAGAAAAACAATATGAGAATAGATGTTTGTTAGGGGGAAACCACAGGTAATCGTATTTAAATTTAAGAGAGAGAGCGTTCAGAATTCTGTGTCAACCTAGTTTGCCCTTAAAATATCTAGCACCTCGTCAAGTCGGCCTTCGAAGTGAATGGCGAGTTGTGACAAGGAGAGGTTCCAGTTCTGGGCTGGCATGGTCCATTTCTTAGAGGCATTCAGTATGCCAGCATACAGAAGCTTCAACAAGCTATTCTCATTTGGAAAACCGCCCTTGGTTTTCGTCAGTTTAAGGAACTGACGATGCACCGCCCCAATAGCATTGGTGGTATAAATCACTTTACGGATGTACTCAGGGTACTTGACCACTTGTAACTTGAAGCGAGGAATGATTAGTCAAGAATAAGGATTAGTATAACTTTAGGATTAACAGTCGCCTTAATTAATTTCTACGATTGTAGATTGAGTTGAGATAATAACGAGATTGATCATCTAACAGGTTAACTTAGACTGAAATGACGAAAATTTTTCCCTTAGGGATTGTGTAAAGCCTTAAAAAATGGGGTCATAAGAAAGAAATTTATAAGGGAATATTTTAATTAAGCTATTGATATTTAATCAATAGTTTCTCGGCTACGAACCGAGCGGTTAGGGGTTCAACTCCCTTCGGGCGCACCAGATTTGAAACCCCGTTTAGTCTTAGATTAAACGGGGTTTTTTATTGTCAATTTGAAGTATCAAGTCTAAGTCCTAAACCCTTATTTTGCCAAGCTCCAGATATAATGGTTCTTATGGCTTGCGATAAAATATACTTATCTTGCATAGAATTTTTCTGTCAATATTGTATGTAAGTACAGTACCTTATTAAATAATCAGGTCTATAATTAACTAATTGATTTTGAATGAAATCATTTATGGGGTTTGAAAAGCCAATAAGACTTATCTTACGGAAAGTTTCAGGTGCAACGCATGGCTGAGCTGCAGATACCCTATTGAAATCTAAATTTTTAAAAATACTTGTTGTTGGATTGTCGTTTAGTCTAGCCACTTTAGCTCAGGCCGAAACGTTTGAGTTGAATTATGGTGGTGATAGCTATAAATTTGATATGTTTGAAACGAATGAAACCTCTGAACAGTTTTATTTGAATGCAGTTTTTGGATCTAGTTTCAGTGTTAATTGGCATGACACAGGAATAAAAGATGCTTTAACAGTCTTTGCTCATAGAAGTACGTTGACTGGACTGGCTTCACTAGGGTTCATCTTTGATAGTTATTACGATCAATCAGCTGGACAGTTTAGTGGTACGTTATTTGCCCCCGGTTCATCTCTGATCTTGAGTGACGATTATGGTGAAGCAGTTCCTGTTATTCCGGGTTCTGGCATTTATGACCTCGGGTTTGCTTGGAACGAAGAGCAGGTGGATGGAATCCTTATAGAGATGCTATCGCCAGAAACCCTTCCTTTTGTCTTATCTTCTACATATAAAGATAACGTGAATAATTTAGTTATTGCTAGTCCTGATGCAAACAATGGGCTACTGACTCCAGTTGCATATGACGGCAGTGATATTGTTATTTCAACTGTATCAGCAGTTCCAGAACCTTCAACTTACGCTTTAATGTTGGGTGGTCTAGGTTTGGTTGGTTTTATGGCTGCTCGTCGTAGAGTTTAGCCTTAATAAAAATTGTCATTGTAAACCCCGTTTTGAAGTGACCCCAATAAGTTGGACATTTTAGTTAAGTGGCACCTAAGGCCTGATTTCGATATTCTATCGGAGTCAGGCCTTTTAGTTTCACCTTGATTCGTTTTGTATTGTAATACTCAATATAC
>JAYENR010000149.1:0-10850 GCA_034722175.1 Pseudomonadota bacterium
GTCTGGGCCAGGTAGGGTTTTATCCAAGGTAAAGTGTTTCTCTATGACAACCGCACCTAATGCTACAGCTGCAATCGGCACTTCAATGCCTAAAGAGTGATCAGATAGGCCTGTTGAAACTTTAAATTCATCGGAAAGGGTTTGCATCGCACGTAAGTTCACATCGGCATAAGGCGTTGGGTAAGCGGTATTGGCGTGTAAAATCGTCAAATTCTGTTTAGACAGCCCTGCTGATAATAGGGTTTGAATCGCTAACGCAACCTCTTCTAGATTTCCCATCCCTGTTGAAAGAATCGTTTGCTGGTTGAACTTCGCTATTTGCCTAAGATAAGGGATGGACAGCAGTTCGCCAGACGGAATTTTCCAGCGTTGCATTCCCAAACGATGTAGAAGTTCAATACTCTCATCATCAAAGGCCGTCGACATAAATTCGATTTGTTTTTTCTGGCAATAGGCAACTAACTCTAAATGATCCGACTCGGCCAATTCTAGACGTTTAAGCATCGCATACTGACTCTCTTTTACGCCGGTATTTTCAGTCTGATAATCTGCTTGCTGTGCATCTTGAGTTACTAAGGCGTCAGCTTTAAAGGTCTGAAATTTAACAGCATTAGCACCTGCATCAACAGCGGCATCCACCAGTTGTTTTGCCACTTCTAATGAACCGTTATGGTTCACACCTGCTTCTGCAATAATAAACACCGCTTTTGTCATTCTACAATTCTCTTTTTGGCAGGAGAGCCGATATAAGTGCCTTTTTCTAAGATACTTTTCGTGACTAGAGAACCTGCCCCAATAACCGACTCTGCTGCAACCGATACTCCTTGAATAAGGGTTGCATTTGAACCTATAAAACAGCTACCTCCAATCTGACAATCACCATTCACAGTTGCACGTGTGGCGATGTGACAATGCGAACCGATATTTGCTCCATGCTCAATTAAAGCATAACTATTTACAATGCAGTTTTCGCTAACTTGTGCCAAATTATTCACCAACGCATAATGCATCACAATGGTTCCATCAGCAATTTTTGCATGAGAAGCGACTCGAGCACGGGTGGAAATAATCACCGGTAATTGCCCACCCAAGCCTTTTACTTTTTTAAAAAGTTTTTTTCGAGTAGTTGAACACTTTAGCTGGCCAACAGTGATCACACAATTCGGAATCTGAGTAATCAGACTTTCCAAATCTTCATCTGTGCCTAAAATTGGATAGCCCATAAATTCATTTTGAGTATTACCTGGTGCTTCAACAATCCCTGCTACTTCATATGAACGACTGCTTTCAATGACATCAATTACCGAGGCACAATGGCCTCCACCACCTATAAGCAGTAAAGGCGTTTTAGTGAATGTCTGACTCATAAACAAGGCACTCCACTCGGAATATTAACCACTCTCTCTGCTAGGAATTCTGTATTCGGTAGCGCGGTTCGATAACAATCTTTATAGATATCCAATTGATGCATCGGGGTCCATAATGGGCGGGTTTGAATACCATTTTGATTCGTTTCTGCTAGGAACTGATCTCGCTGAACTTGATTAGGGAAAACGATGCCATTTAGCCAGTAGTTTGGTTCACTATTTTTAAGCGCTTTTAAACTGACTAGGCCTGGTTGGTTTGAAAACAGCGTTTGATAAAAATGAGCTAAAGCTCTCTTTTCGATAAGAAACGTTGGTAACTGCTCAAATTGAGCTACACCCAAAGAGGCATTCAGGTTCGGCATCCTTAAGTTATAAGCAATTTCATCATGTTCAAATAACCAAGCGTGCGGAATCTTTGCCGTGGTACTTAGATGTTTTGCTCGTTCAGCATATTCAGGGTTGTTGGTCACTAACATGCCACCCCCACCGGTAGTGATGATTTTGTTGCCGTTAAAGCTAAAAACACCAATATCGCCAAAAGTTCCAGTGTGTTGTTCTTTATAGAATGATCCTAGGCTCTCTGCCGAATCTTCCACAATTTTAATATTATGTTCTCGGCACACATTCACAATACGGTCAATTTCAACCGAGAAGCCTAAAGTATGCATTGGCACACAAGCGGAGATTCGACGACCGCTCTCTTTATGAATGCACACATTGTCTTGTTGTTCGGTTTGTTGATTCAAAAAGCTCTCTAAATCATCAGCAGAAAGCCCATAAGAATTTTCATCCACATCAAAAAAAACAGGATCAGCCTGTAACATTTTGATTGCATTGGGCGTGGCCACAAAGGTTAGAGATTGCGTTAAAACTAAATCATTCGCTTCAACCCCGACCACTTTAAGAGCTAAGAACAGTCCCATGGTACCGTTAACCACCGCTGTTGCATGCTTTGCTCTAGTGTAATCGACAAACTGCTGCTCAAAGTCATTGACGAACTGTCCTACCGAGGAAACAAACGTAGAATCAATGCAATCATTGAGTTTTTGTTTTTCAATCGCACCGATACAAGGGGCGTGCAGAGGAATAAAACCGTCTGTTTGATAATAATCCTTGACCGCCTGAATAAAAGCGGGCGTATCGATCACGCTAAAAGCTGGTTCGCTAGACATTATAGATATCGGCTTTATAACGTTTTAGGTTATCGGTTTGAGTAAACCAATCAATGGTTTCGGACAAGCCTGTGCGGATATCAAACTTTGGTTCAAACCCGGTGAGTTCGTTAATGAGAGTGTTATCACACCACAGTCTAAATACTTCGGAATCTTTCGGGCGTAAGCGTTGTTCGTCTTGAACAAACACTACATCACTACCCATAATGTCTTTAATCATCTCTAAAGTATCTTGTACCGAAATCTCAAAGTTAGAGCCAATATTGACCGTTCGCCCAATGGTTTTTTCGGAAGAGGCAATCGCCATCATGCCACGGCAAGTATCCGTTACATAGTTAAAATCACGAGTCGGTGAGGTATCGCCCAGCATAATCTCTTTTTTGCCATTGGCAATTTGCGTGATAATAGTTGGAATCACCGCACGAGCGGATTGTCTTGGACCATAGGTATTAAACGGACGTGCAATCGATACCGGCATTTCAAACGCATTGAAATAAGACATCGCCATTGCATCCGCCCCGATTTTACTAGCACTATAAGGAGATTGAGGCTGAGTTGGATGCTTCTCATCAATGGGTACATACTGGGCAGTACCATAAACTTCAGAAGTAGAAGTATGCATAAAACGAGTTACCCCATTTTCTAAACAGGCCTGTGCCATATTTAAGGTGCCGTTAACATTGGTTTCGACATAGGAGTTAGGCGCAACATAAGAGTAAGGAATCGCAATCAGTGCCGCCAAATGAAATACGGTGTGACAATCTTGGGTTATTTTTTTACATAGGAAAGGGTCTCGAACATCACCATTGACCACTTCAACTTGATCGATAAATTCAGAACCGTCTAACCAGCCCCAACTGTTAAAGGAGTTATAAATCGCTAAAGCACGAACTTGAGCGCCTGCTTTAACCAGTTCTTCCACTAAATGCGATCCAATAAAGCCATCTGCGCCTGTGACTAAAACTTGCTTCCCTTGCCAATCATTCATATTTATTCTTCTTAGTGTGTAATCTAAACTTTATCGGCTTAAACCGCTTTTTATTAAGCTCTCAACCGTTTTATATTGTTATGTATTGAGGATATTTTGATATTTCGTTTTTGCTTTTAATACCTTATCTAAGTATTCACGTGTCTCTTTAGACTGATGTTCAAATCGTAACTTACGATAAACCTGCCGAGGGTGCAAGCGATTAATCTGTTCAAGGGCTTTATGATTAGAGTCACCAAATAACTTTAACACGGTTGAGAGCCCTCCATTGTAAGATGCAATTGCCAACATCTCTTTATTACGATCATTACGAACCTTAGAAAAATAATCGTGATTTAACAGTCCTAGATACGCCGTCCCCATGCGAATATTTTCTTGTTCATCGAATAACTGTTTATGACTAGGCTGACCCTGTTTAAAGTCAACATACTGAAACACATCCTTTCCTGCTGCCGAGGCTTTAAGTTGCATTAACCCCATCGCTTTAGAACGGCTTACCGCTTCCGGGTTGAACGCACTCTCTGTTTCCATAATCGCAAAAACCAATGCAGGAGAAACTGAAAACTCTTCAGAATAACTGTCCACCCACTCTTTATAGCGTTCGATAGGCTTAGGGTAGTTAGGAGAAACCAAAGGAATATGCACTACCACAAACTGACCATCACTGTCTTCAATCTCTTGGTAGGCATCACTTTTTAGTAGGCTATCAATATAAGAAAAGGCACTGGCTGGATAACGAATTGGCTGCCCATTTCGATCAATCACTTTTTTAAAAAAGTATGGATTCTTTTTAAAAGATAGAGACTGAGAACTCAATAAGGCTTCATTGAATGGATCTGGGCTCAATAACAGGCGAGCCAAAGCTTGTTTAATTTGACTTTTATTGGCAATGGCTTGTGGAAACTCAACAACGATTTCATCGGAAAACACCACTAAACTTGGTTCTAACAAATTGTGCTGAGTTTCTTCAGATTGGCTTCCAACAGGCCTGTTTAAGATGTGGCTAGTAACTGGCTCTCTTAAATACTGGCTCTGTGTCTCTGCGGAAGGTAATGCCGTAGCGTCTGATGATTTTTTGACACTCTCAACGTCAGATTGAATAACAGGGACACTCGTGGTTGAAACGGATGAAATCAAGCGTATACCAGAGACGGTAACATTATGATTATTTGTTGTTTTTTGTGAATGTGACTGCACCTCAATCCAAGATTGAAAACCAGAAAATGCACTGCCCGCTACCAAGATCAGTAGGAACGATGACACTAATGCAAAAAAAACTGACTTTGAAATTGACACAAAAAAACCTCCGTTAAGGAGGTTTAGCAATTCAAAGGCCAAATAGCAGTTATCTTAAATAGTTAAACAGTGAGAGCTCTTGAACTCGCGTAAAGACTTGTTGAGCCATCTGCAAAGCATTCTCACTTTTTGTTAACTCCGTTACCCCTTCCACAATATCCATCTCTTCAAGCTCCATTCTACGTTCCTGTAGAGCTAGTTTAAAAGACTGCCCCGAATCATACTGAGTTTCGATACGATTTTGACGGCCACCAATCTCTGCACGCACTAAAGATAAATTTTTAATTGAGCTGGTAATATCGTCAACCACTTCATCAGGCGGGGGATCTCCAGCCTCAAGGGCGCGTTGAAACTCCACTAATACGTTTAAAATATTGTCATCAGGTGTTCCAGTCCCCGTCACATTATAAGCATAAGTGGTTGTCGGATCAGGTATCTGGAAAACCTCGTCACCATTATCAGTCACACGCACGCGACTTGGATCCCCAAGATCATCTGCTTCAAGCTTATTATCAGAATCAAAACCAATTTGCACAAAACGACTACCGTAATTAGCTAACTCATCATAATTGGTTGTAGCGGTTTCATCATCTGCGTTGGTACTGCCAATATAAGCAAAATAGCCTGGATTGTTAACATCTTCGACAAACGCATTGTCAACGTTAACGTTATTCCCTGCAAACAGCTTCTCACCTTCTGAATTGCTGTAATTCATCATATTACGAACTTGGTTAATAATCTGACCAATCTCTTCTGCAGTTGCTTTGCGATTTTCTTCTGTATAGGTACCATTCATCATCTGAATACCCAACTCACGGGCACGCTGAAGATTATCAATGGTATCTGCAATAGCGGTCTCCTCTTGAACAAGAGATGATTTGGCATATTCACCATTTTTTTCGTACTGGTCAATAGTGTTAATCGTACGACTTAAACCACTTACTTGGCTGAATCCAACGGGATCATCACTCGGCGCATTGATGCTTTTTCCAGTGCTCATTTTAAGCTGCATATCAAGCACATCACCCTGATGTTTCTGTATAGATGTCACACCTTGGTTATGAAACATATTAGTAGAAATTCTCATCATATTACCCCCTTACTGCGCCTAGTAACGTCTGAAACAGTGATTGCGATATCATAATAATTTGTGCCGCTGCTTTCATAAGCTTGCTGGAAACGCATTAAATTAGCCACTTCTGACCCACCGCCTAGAAAAGCCGTTCCCACAATATTGGGCGTGTTACTAGAAATCTCGGCACGCTGACGACTGTAACCTTCAGTGCCCACGTTAGCAACGTTATGACTAGTGACATCTAAGGCCGTTTTGAATGTATTGGCGGCCGTAGTACCAATTGTTAACATATCAGCCATAATTTATTCCTTATTCTGGTCAAACATACAGACACTCACTGTTCTTATACTTAAGGCTTTAGTTGCCTTAGTAAGAGTACCTGTTCAGTTGAACTCACTTGCGGTTCAGCCACGTTATTTGAAGAAGTTGTTTTATTATCATTATGTTCTTCAGTTGGTCTTTTTTCACCATTTAAATCTAAATTCAAATGTTTAGGTGCAAGTTGCTCTACTATTTTATCGGCAAACCCTAAGGTTCCTTTAGCTGATAAATCTTGCGAGAGCTGTTTATCGTACCAATCTTTGTAAAAGTCACCACTGTCACCATCTAACCAACCATCATCAAAACTTACCTTACGTGCTTCTTTAAGCACCTGCTGAACAAACAAAGCTTCAAACTGTTCTGCAACAGGCTTTAAAGCCGCACGCTGGTCATCTCTTGCCTGCTTTTTTAAATCATTTAACGCATTAACATCGGCATAATTATGATAACTTTGCGGCGATGCGGTTTGGTTTTGTAATGGACTCATAGCACTCATACTTGATACCTAAATAATCATTAAATCCGCTTTTAAAGAACCCGACTGCTTTAACGCTTCCAATATAGCGACTAAATCACCTGGTGCAGCACCAACCTTATTGACCGCTTGAACAATATCATTTAATGAAACCCCTTCCGGGAACTCAAACATACGTCCGTTACCAGAGTTCGTGACATCAACAGTGGTTTCTGGCACCACCGCCGTTTCACCACCGGCAAATGGATTCGGTTGCGACACATCATATTTTTGACCAATTTTGACAATTAATCCACCATGTGTCACCGCAGCGGGCTTAACTTTAACATGTTGGCCAATCACCACGGTTCCTGTTCGAGAGTTCACAATCACCTTGGCTGCATCTTGTCCAGGTGTCACTTGAATATTTTCCAAGACTGACAAAAATGCAACACGCTGATTTGGCAAACGAGGTGCCATCACTTCTATCGATTCTGCATCAAGAGCACTCGCCGTTCCTTCACCCAATAACTCATTGATTGAGTTCACCATATTGGTTGCAGTAGTAAAGTCGGAGTTTTTTAGGTTTAAGGTAATAGTATTCCCCAGGTCAAAACCCGTATTCACGGTTTTTTCAACCATAGCACCATCCGGGATTCGCCCGACACTCGGAATATTAATGGTAATACGAGAACCATCCGCTCCACTCGCATCTAACCCACCTACTACCAAATTACCTTGTGCTAACGCATAAACATTACCATCCACCGCTTTCAGTGGTGTTAATAGCAAGGTTCCACCACGGAGGCTTTTGGCATTACCTAATGACGAAACCGTAATATCGATTTTCTGTCCTGGTTTAGCAAACGCTGGAAGATCAGCATGCACCGCCACCGCAGCAATATTTTTAGAGTTGGTCTTGACTCCGGAAGGCACATGAATACCAAACTTGTTTAACATGCTCAGTAAGCTTTGTTCGGCAAACGGCGTCTTATCCCCAGAACCATTCAAACCAACCACTAGACCATAACCTACCAACTGGTTATCACGAACCCCAGCCACATTAGCAATATCCTTAACGCGTTCAGCATAAGAAGCCACACTCCATAACAGTGACGCAGTCAAAATAATGACGATCTTTTTGGTTAACATGATGTTTCTCCAACAGGGAACTTAACTATTTGTTTTATTTATCATTAATCCCATTCAGGTCTTAATGAATATATTTATCTACCAAGATTACAGCAGAGGATATGCCAAATAGAGAGTTTTATAGAAAAATAAGCTAAAGAAAATCAATTATCGGTCGATAAATTAGGCTTTTGAAACTGAACAGGCCTGTTCGGCAGCAAGAAAGTAGAAAAGGGTCAAAAAAAGAGAAAGAAAAAACCGACCTGCAAAAAGGAGATTTTAAAAACAGGCCGGTGTAAACAGGTTATTTACCCACTCCGCTTATCAAAAGCCAGAATAAGTAACATTTTTGTAAATTATATCATAGGATTACGCTATTATCCGAACCCTATTGTTTTTTTAAATTTTCATCAAATTGGCCAATACTTAGTCATCCACTGCGTCAATGCACTTGGACGGTTAGTATCACCAGAAACACCAACGTCTTTATAAACTAAGCGCACATCTGCCACTTTTGTGGAATCAATCGTATTGTCTGGGCGAATATCTTGCGGGCGAATAATGCCGGCAAACTGAATCAGCTCATCACCTTCATGAATCGTCAGCCGTTTTTCACCTCTAACAATCAGGTTACCATTACTAATAACCTCAACAACGGTTACTGCGATCGAACCTGTCATACTCGAATTTTGTTTCACATCCGACTTGCCTGCAAATGCTCCTTTTGAGCCGTAACCCACCCCTAATGTCCCTAAACCAGAATAGACTTGATCAGCAGAACGGCCTAATAAATTAAGCGGAGTTGAAACACCAAAATCCTGACTATTCGATTTGTCATATTTGGCTTCGTCTTTTTTCTTGGCATCAAACTTTTCAGTTAGGGCAATGGTAATAATATCGCCAATTCGATGCGCTCTAGAGTCGTCAAATAAAGTCATCGCACCCATCTGATATAAAGAACCATTTTGAGTTTCCACCTGTTGTGGAATATTCAAAGGATAACTCGGTTCAAAGCTCATATTTTGCACTCGCTCGGGTGTCGCACTACAACCAGAGAGCAATGCCGCGGAAATAACGGCTGTTACTAATAATTTTGGATTTTTAATTTCTGTTTTTAACATCTTGATCCCCCTCTAGTGATGACCACTTACTTTCAATCATGACTAGGTATTATTATTCAAATACTGCATCATGCCATCAGCCGCCGAGATCGCTTTTGAATTCATCTCGTAAGTTCGCTGTGCTTCAATCATCCCAATTAACTCTTCAACCGTGTTTACGTTAGAGGATTCTAGCGCCCCTTGAAGAACACTCCCTGCTTCAGCAGTTTGAGGATTATTGATATTTGGCACGCCACTGGCTGTGGTTTCGCTAAAGAAGTTACTTCCTAACGCCTCTAAACCAGCTGGGTTAATAAAAGTGGCTAAATCAATCTGCCCAACCTGCTGTTGCTGAGTATTTCCCGGCTGAGACACAAACACCGCACCATCACTGGTAATCGAAATTTCTGTCGTGTCTTGTGGAATATTGATATTCGGCTCCATCAGATAACCCGACGAGGTCACAATATCGCCGTTTTGATTAACTTCAAATGAACCATCACGGGTATACATCATATTACCGTTGGCATCCAAAGCTTGGAAAAACCCCTTACCTTCAATCGCAATATCCAACTGATTATCGGTAACAATCAAATTCCCTTGCGTATGAATCTTTTGAATCCCAACCGCTTTTACCCCGGTTCCAATTTGTAGACCAGAAGGTAAGGTATTGGCATCATCTTGAGTCGCTTTCGCACCCGGTTGACGAACGTTTTGATACATCAAATCATGAAACTCTGCTCGACCCGACTTATAGGCATAAGTATTCGCATTCGCTAAGTTATTTGAGATCGCTGCCAAGCGAGTCTGCTGGGCCTCTAAGCCCGTTTTTGCGATATATAATGCATGGTTCATACTGCTCTCCTAATTCCTATTCCTAACTATTCATCACTATCTAAGCGATAGTATCGAGTCAGATTTCTGTGCATGGTTTTTGGCGGTTGACATCATCTTGACTTGCATCTCATATTTTCGAGATAACTCAATCATATTAACCAAAGCTTCAGCAGTATTGACATTACTGGTTTCTAAAGCCCCACTTAACACCTTAATATTGGCTTGCCCCAATTCTTGAGCACCATTAATAGGACGGATGTAACCATCCTCCCCTTTTGTTAGCTCTTTCATATCAGGCTGAACCAAACGCAACTGATCCAACACCACCAGTTCATTACTCGGTGAACCATCTGGCACAATTGAGATCGTCCCGTCATCTCCAATCGTAATATTACGAGAAGGCGGGATATTGATTGGAATACCACCGGTATTCAAAATGGGATTACCAACAATATCAACCAAATCACCTTCGGGTGTCAGCTGCATACTCGCAGTACGAATTAATGCCTCATCACCTTCGGGTGTATGAATAGCCATAAAACCGTCATGCTTTGTCATCACGTCCAATTCGCGACCAGTAACCTTAACGGCACCCGCAGTAAAATCGGTAGCAGGACGTTCATCTAATGAATAGGCTCTAGAGTGAAAACCTGGCCCGCTCACATGCTGGGCTCTAAACTCGTTAAAGTCTTGCTTAAAACCATCGGTACTGGCATTTGCCAAATTATTGGCATTATTCGCCTGAGACAGCATGACCTCTTTCGCACCACTCATTGAGACGTACAGCATGCGATCCATATCAACACTCCAGTTAATTTAAATTCGGGTAAAAATAGAATTAAAGTCAAACTCAGAAAGACTCAACTTTAATCCGAAGTGAGACATCTCGTATAAACAGGCCTGTTGATTTTTATTTGGCCAATATGAAAAGTTTCGTTTCCTTTGTGTGTTAGCGTTTTGACACTTATTTTTTAATCAAAAGGTATTTAGCAGGGTCTATGCCAAAAAAAAGAAAATTAATACTAAAGGTTTTAGAAAGCAGCCGATAAGCTTATAAGGGAAGATGTTGCCGGGTGGCAAAAAAGCCGGCAACTAAGTGCCGGCAAGAC
>JAYENR010000150.1:0-10818 GCA_034722175.1 Pseudomonadota bacterium
AACCACTTACACCTGAGCGGATCGCCTCTCGCACGACCACATCGTTATCTTCATCCGCAAACATGACGACTGGCAAAGGATTATGCTCATTCAATAAAGACATACTCTCCAACATGTCTCTATCAGGACTATCAGTATCAATTACCACTAAATCTGGCATATGCTGTGCAATAGTTGCCAACAAGCTTGCACCGGGTTGAACACGCGCAATCACCTGGTAACCGTGATCCGTAATCGCCTGGCTCAGTAAAGCCGAACGGGCATTATCAGAGTCAACCAATAACACCCTTAATATCTCTTCATCACGCTTCATGATTAAATAATACTCAATTCAGACTAAGCTATTGCCGCGATAACATCGCAAATTTCATGTGCAATCACAGTGATCTTTTTCCCCTGATCCATAGCCATCTTCCGCATGGTTTTGTAGGCCTGATCCTCTGACATACTCTTATGCTCGATCAACAACCCTTTAGCCCTTTCAATCACCGCACGCTCCGACAGCTTATCCTTTACCTGGGCTAACTCTTTTTTAACAGCCTGACACTCCGTAAAGCGCAACATGGCCACCTCAATAATCGGCTGCAATCTTTCAGGGCTTTTACCATCAACAATATAGGCTGTCACACCCGCTTTAACCGATTTTGCAATAATGCTTGAATCACGATCATCACTAAAACAGATCACCGGCTTAGGACAATAAGCCTGAACAACAGCAAACTGCTCAAACAGATTCATTGTCGGCTTAGCAACATCCAGCACTACCAAGTCGACCGACTGATCACTCAATAATTTCAAAATATTATCATCGGTTGAAGCCGTGTAAACCCCACTCGCTCCCGACTCTTTTAATCCAACCACCAACTCTGGCGCATTCTGCAAATCCTCACACACCAATAACACGTCTAACCCAGAAGGCATATTCACTCTCCCTATAAACAGATTTACAATAGCATAACATTATATAGACCAAGTTTTTTTTATAGATTTAAAACAGTAAGTTAATATAAAAACATCTAATATAAGAAACAAAACATTAAACCTTGCACCAAACCAATGCAATAAACCATCAAAACAACCGACAATAAACCTCAAAGATTAGCTCAAGAACAAGACTGTAAACAACAATAGAAAACCCACCAGGCCTAACAAAACAACGTAGCAGAAAAACCTAAAAGTAAGAAAAAGACAAAGACAGAAAAACCTAAAAGACGGAGTGATGAACAGAGCTAAAAAATATTAAGGACATAAAAAAACCCGAGTAACTTTACCAGCTACTCGGGTCTTTATATATATGGGGCGAATGACGGGGATCGAACCCGCGACAACCGGAATCACAATCCGGGGCTCTACCAACTGAGCTACATCCGCCATAATTGGTGTGATGAACACACCATGGAATATGGTACGCCCATCAGGATTCGAACCTGAAACCCTCGCCTTAGAAGGGCGATGCACTATCCAGTTGTGCTATGGGCGCTTATCGAACCTTTTTACTATTGAAACGAAGATAGTTTAACTACCTTCAGACCAACAAGAATATGGTCGGAGTGGAGGGATTTGAACCCCCGACCACCTGTACCCAAAACAGGTGCGCTACCAAGCTGCGCTACACTCCGAGAAGATGTGGCGTATTGTATAGACGACCCCTATAGGTGTCAACTACAAATCATAAAAAAATCTTATTTTTTGGACTTTTCGTAACTGACTTTATGTAAGTGATTGATTCCATGAATTTTGAGTCGCACACTGCTCGTCAAATTAATTCAAATCTGAGAGAAATTGTCCAAAATCGGTTATCATAATCAACAATTTTTTACACTATATGTAGGATGAAAAGTCATATGTCTGCAAAAATTTTAGACGGAAAAGCAATCGCAGCTGAATTGCGTGAATCAATTAAACAAGAAGTTGATAAGCAAGTGGCTGCTGGCAATCAACGCCCTGGCCTAGCCGTTATCATGGTGGGTGAAGATCCTGCCTCTCAGGTTTATGTAAGAAACAAAAAAATTGCTTGTGCAAAAGCCGGCTTTAAAGATGTTTCTCAAGTATTGCCAGCTGAAACATCACAAGACGACGTTTTAGCGTTAATTGATGAGCTAAACGCAGATGACAGTGTTCACGGTATTATTGTTCAACTGCCTGTGCCTGAGCAAATTGATGCCGAAGCGATTATTGAACGTATTCACCCTTGTAAAGATGTTGATGGTTTTCACCCTTATAATGTCGGTCGTTTAGCAACTCGTATGCCTCAACTTGCTCCATGCACACCTCACGGTGTGATGACAATGCTGGCCAAAACAGGTATCCCTCTTCGTGGGCTAAATGCGGTCGTTGTTGGGGCATCTAACATTGTTGGTGTTCCAATGATGCTTGAACTGTTAAATGAGCGTGCAACGGTGACGGTTTGTCATAGTGCAACGAAAGATCTAGCACAGAAAGTATCTGAAGCAGATTTAGTGGTTGTCGGTGTTGGGATTCCAAACATGGTCAAAGGTGAATGGATTAAAGACGGCGCTATCGTAATCGATGTGGGTATTAATCGTTTGGACGACGGAACCCTTTGTGGGGATGTTGAGTTTGATGTCGCTAAAGAGAAAGCGGGATGGATTACCCCTGTTCCAGGTGGCGTTGGTCCAATGACCATTGCAACGTTACTTGAAAACACCATGCAGGTAGCCTATCACCTAGACTGTAAAGTTTAATCGTTCTATAAACTGAGCAGGCCTGTCATGTCTTGTGGCTATAGAAATCCATGTGAGCACAGGGTTAGTTTCTAAAAACAAAAAGTCCGGTTACATATTTAAAATGTAACCGGACTTTTTGTTCTTTAACACATCAAAATTTATCGATACAACTTGTGATAGGTCCCCTCTTGGGCAATCAATTCATCGTGACTACCACTTTCGATAATATGCCCGTCTTCAAACACGAGAATTCGATCCGCTTGCTTAATCGAGCTTAAACGATGTGCCACAATTAATGTGGTTCTATTTTCTAAAAACGGCGCTAAATCGACATATAGCTGGCGTTCCGTTTCCATATCCAAAGCAGAAGTCGCTTCATCCATGATGACGACTTTCGGATCTTGCAAGATCATGCGAGCAATGGCTAAACGCTGTCGCTGCCCACCAGATAAACGGATGCCATTTCGGCCAACTATGGTTTCCAAACCGTCTTCTAAATCACGTACTACATCATCAAGTTGCGCTTGTTCTAATGCTTGCCACAATAGGACTTCATCTAATTCTTGCCCCAAGGTCAGATTGAAGCGAATACTTTGATGGAATAGAACCGGTTGCTGTAGTACGGTCGCCACATTCTGTCGAATAATTGACTGGCCAATATCTTGTACCAATTCACCACCATAACGTACATCTCCAGTTTGAGCTTCATAAAAGCCCAGTAGAATTTGTACTAGCGTGGTCTTTCCACCGCCACTGGCTCCTACTAACGCTAATTTCTCACCCGGTTGAATGGTAAAATTGAGATTATGTAAAACGTCATCCGACTTACCAGGGTAACGGAAACAGACATCTTTAACAGAAACGGCCAATGGTTTTTCAGAGTTAAATGGATTAACTTTGTTCTCATGAACCGGTTCTTGTTTGAGATCCAACACTTCATTAATACGTTGCAAAGCCCCACTCGCTGCACTGTAACCGTATTGAATCGCCAGTAACTCTTGAACCGGCCCCATCATGAACCAAAGGTAACCAAATACCGCGATCATCTGCCCGATAGAGAGGTCAGAAAATACCACCATTAACATGCCAACACCACGGAACAGGTCAAAACCAACCAAAAAAATCATAAAAGAGAAACGACTGGCCGCATCACTTTTCCAAGTAAAGGCTTCAGAGTGAGTTTTGATTGAAAAAGCATTTTGGCGCACTCGATCAAAGAAGTTTTGATCCTGATTCGCTGCTCGGACCTGCTGTAATGCATCTAAGGTTTCAGTCAGTGATTGCTGAAACGCATCAACTGCGGTATTTTCGTCTCTTTTTAAAGTTTTAACACGTCGCCCCATCACCATTGTGAAATAAACCACAACAGGGTTAAACAATAAGATAAACACGGCTAACTGCCAGTTAAGCCAAAATAGAACCGCACTCACCCCCACCAAAGTAAACAGGGCAATAATCAATTTACTAACGGTTGTGCCTAGGAACGAATCGATGGTATTAACATCATTCAACATGGTAGCGGACACACTACCACTTCCCATGGTTTCGTACTGTGCCATCGACACACCTTGAACACGGGCTAATAGGTCTTTACGAATTTTAAAGGTAACGTTTTTGGCTATGACTGTGAACTGTTGCATCTGCCAAACACCTAGCCCCAAACCAAAACCACGTAACAGTATCGTGATAATGGTAATGGCGATAATGTAATAGGTCGCGGTGTACCAATCAGAAGAGACAAAGGATTGCAAAAAAGCAACGATTGGTCCAGGTTTATCCAGTAGCACTTCGTCAACAAGAATAGGCAACAGCATCGGCAATGGCACCGTTGCCAGCATGGCAAAGAATGCAATGATATTGGACTTAACTAGCTCTGACTTGTGTTGAACAACTAAGTCATAGATACGCTGCCAAGTATAAGACCGCTCCGAGGTGGCCGTAACTTTGACTTTTGCTGGTTTATCGGTGGCCATACTTCTCATAATGTTCTCTGATTTTAAGGAGTTAGTCTAACTTGAATAAACGGTTAAAGTTTTTAGTGGTTGCTTGAGCAACCTCTTCAAAAGGCAACTCCCTTAGTTTAGCGATCTCTTCAACCACATAGCGAGTATAGCCTGGTTGATTGGTTTTTCCACGATACGGCACTGGAGCCAAATAGGGAGAATCGGTTTCAACCAATATACGATCTAACGGCACTTGTTGCGCCACCTCTTTAAGCTCTGTGGCCTTTTTAAAGGTCACAATGCCCGAGAAAGAGATATAAAAACCAATTTCCATCGCTTGCTTGGCGGTGTCGATGTCTTCCACAAAGCAGTGCATAATGCCGCCAACTTCATCCGCACCCTCTTCTTTCAGGATTCGTAAACAGTCTGGTGTCGAGTTACGAGTATGGATAATCACTGGTTTTTTTAACTGTTTAGCAATACGCACGTGCTGACGTAAACGATCATGCTGCCACTCCATATCTTGTTCGTCTGCATCAAAATGAAAGTAGTCTAATCCGATTTCACCAATCGCGATCACTTTTGGATGTGACGCTGCTTCAAGTAGATCTGCATCACTGACAACCACCTCTTTCTCTTCACAAGGATGTACCCCAATCGCCGCATACACCTCTTCATACTGTTCCGCTAACGCTAACACATCCTGCCACTGCTCTGGATTGATCGCCACACACAGAATACGGCTAACACCTAACTCTTTAGCACGTTCAACCACTTCTGAAACGGAACCAACTTTATCTTCTGGAAGAATATTTAAATGACAATGCGAATCGACAATCACGCGAGTTTTCCTTTCATATTTTCATCAGCAAACACACTCTCTAACGGGGTTTGCGATTGTTGTATTTGTAACCACTCTAAACACAGAGCTTCTAGAACTAACTGTTTGTTGGCATTACCACGCCAACTGCTTTTGGCTTTTAAGCAGGCCTGTTGAAAACGTAACCAATTTTGTTTTTGTGCATCGCTATATTGACTGCCTTCTTGGTAAAAAGCGGCTCTTAAAGCGGAAACGCTCCATAGATAAAAGTAGTCAAACACATCTTCAGGTTGCGACCACTTTAACCAAGTCTCCACCACTTGGCTGACCGTTTTCTGACCCGACTGCATCTGTTTTAAACTGGCTTTCCACTCTGTGTCTTGTTCAAACAAGCTGGCATCTATCCAGTTTTTAGCATCAATCGGGGCTCCCCAATTTAGGCGTAAAGCCCGCTTAAGCAAGGCTTGATCCGCTTGAGGATTTTCTTTTTGTAACCAGGCCTGGGCAGTTTCTAAAGTGGGTGCGGTAAACGATAGTTTCTGACAACGACTGATAATGGTCGCAGGTAAAGAACCAATTTGATGGGTCGTCAACATGAATAGAGTATGTTGTGCCGGTTCTTCTAGGGACTTTAGCAAGGCATTGAACGCCGATTGGTTCAAAAACTCCGGCCCTTCCACCCAAGCAACTTTATACCCCCCTTGGTGGGAAGTTTCATTAAGCTTATTGATTAATCCACGAACCTGATCAACCGAAATCTCTTTTTTATCCTCTAAAACCTTTAAATGATAAAAATCGGGGTGTTGATGTGTCGCTAAGAGGTGACAACCAGAGCACTGTCCGCAGCCCGTTCCAAACTCGCAAAAAATACTTAACGCGGCTTGTTCAACAAAGGACTCTAAACCAATGCCTTTAGGGCCTGAAAATAGATAAGCGTGCCCCAATCGGCTTTGCAATTGTTGCCACTGCTGCCATTGAGGTTCCAACCAGGGGTACAAGTTCATCTTAAGACTCACTTAACAAAGACTGTAAACGCAAAACAATGGCCGCTTGCACATCTTCTAACGATTGGGATGCATCCAATACTTCATAGCGTGAAGGAGCCTGTTTGGCTCGGGTTAAATAAGCGCCGCGTACCTTTTCAAAAAAGTCGTGTTTCTCCTGCTCAAAACGGTCGGTTTCACCCCCACGTGAAGCGACTCGTGCCATGCCAATCTCAATAGGCAAGTCAAATACAAACGTGGTATCAGGTTGTGTGCCTTGTTGTACCCACTGCTCAATTTCAGCAATGCGTTCAAAGCCCATCCCACGTGCCGCACCTTGGTAGGCATAAGAGGCATCGGTGAAACGGTCTGAGATCACCCATTTACCCTCTGCTAGAGCGGGCAGAATCTTCTCTCTTAAATGTTGAGCACGTGCCGCAAACATCAATAACAACTCGGTATCTTCATGCATTTCAGTATAGTCTTGATTTAGCAGAATGCCGCGCACTGCTTCACCAATTTCAGTTCCACCCGGTTCACGTGTGGTAATAACCTCAACCCCTTGCTGCGCTAGCCACTCTTTAATAAAGCTTAGATTGGTGGATTTACCTGCACCTTCCGTGCCTTCAAGGGTTAGAAACTTTCCTGCCATGCTGATTCGATTCCTGTCTGAAATAGTGTTCAATCTTAACGCTTAATATTAACGTTTTAGTAGATACTTGCGTACCGCTTTATTGTGTTCAATTAAGGTTTTTGAGAAATAATGCTCGCCACCGCCCTTAGCCACAAAGTAAAGTGCCTGAGTTTCTGCCGGATGCATCACCGCTTTAATCGCTTCAATGCTCGGCATTGCGATCGGAGTTGGCGGCAGGCCGTTAATACGGTAGGTGTTGTATCGAGTTTTGGTTAAGAGATCTTTTTTACGAATGTTACCATCATAGGTTGCACCAATGCCATAGATGACAGTTGGATCCGTTTGCAGACGCATACGTTTGTTTAAACGATTCACAAACACACCTGCAATCAACGGACGTTCACTGGCAATCCCTGTCTCTTTTTCAACAATGGATGCCAAGATCAACGCTTCATAAGGGGTTTTAAAAGGCAGGTTTTTCGCTCGACTCTGCCACTCCTTATCAAGTAGCTCTTTTAAAGCCGCTTGTGCCCGCTGTAAAATTGAGAGATCACTGTCGCCCAACTGATAATAGTAAGTCTCGGGCAAGAACCAGCCCTCTAAGCCTGCATAAGGGTATTTTTTATCCCCTAAATCCTTTAAAGAAAATGTTTGGTAAATGTCAGTTAATTTTTGACTGTCTAATTGCATCTGCATTTTGGGAGCGTTTTGCAGCAGTTCCAGTGTTTGCTTAAAGGTTTGCCCTGCAATTAAGGTAACGGGATACTTAACCGTCTCACCTTTTAATAACGCTTCGGTTAACTGCTCGACGGTCCAGGAGGGATCAATTGCTAGCTCACCCGTTTTGATAGAGCCGTGCTTTTCGTAATAACGCAAATACCACACAAACCATTTTGGTGAACTGAGCAGGCCTGCTTGGTTTAATTGGCTCGCCACTCGGCCTGCAGAAGAGCCGGCCTTAATCTCAATCACTTGTGGCTCTGACCTACCAGAGATCGGTTGCGTTAAAAACTGATCAACCAGATAGGTCAAGACACCGAATGTTGCAAATATAACCAATAATAGCGTCAATAACAGCTTTTTAATCACGTAATCGACCTTGCATTTTGTTTCTGCCATTCACACCAGGCCTGGTGGATTTCGAAACTGCATTCGCATGAATAACGAGTCTGCTTAAACTGCTTAACAGGCATCACACCACGTAACGCATTGGTTAAAAACAGTTCGTCTGCAGCAAACACATCATCCAAGTGCAAAACCTTTTCGGAGTAACCTAAACCGCATTGACTAGCAATGGCTTGCATTTGATAACGAGTCGTCCCTGCAACCCCACTGCAATCCAGCTTCGGTGTCATTAAGGTTCTGTTTTTTATCACAAACAGATTGGATTGTGTGGCACTGATCACTTCCTGATTAGCGTTCAACATTATAGCTTCGGAGGTGTCCAGCTCTAACAGTTCGTTTCTTGCCAATACATTTTCTAAACGGTTTAGATGTTTCAAGCCCGCTAATTGAGGTTGAATTGAACACAAAGTTTTACACTGCCCTAAGTTCAAAACAGCTTGTAACTCGTCAAAGTGTTCAGAACACTCAAATACAGGATGCCCCCCCACTTGCACAATCATCGTTACTTCTGATTTTGAAGAGGGTTGATACCCTTTACCACCCTCACCGCGTGTCACAATTAATTTAACCACTAAGGGAGTAAAAGCTTTGAATTCTGATTGATAACTCTCTATTGCAGAGGTAATCCTCTGCCAAACTTGGATTTCCTTTAAAGGAGGAAAAGCCAGTCTCTCAGCACTGCTCTGTAAGCGCCACCAATGCGCTTGCCAATTAAAGAGTTTGTCATCTATCACTAACATGGTCGTAAAAAAACCATCACCATATTGCACACTGCGATCTAACACAGAGATTTGTGATTGTTTCTGACCATTCACCCAAGCCTGCATAGTCATTTAAAGCTTCTCTTTGTGACTGGCGTTAAGGGCATTAATAAGACCTTTGGCTTTATGACGAGTCTCAATCAACTCATTTTGTGGTATCGAATCTGCGACCACACCTGCCCCTGCTCTGAACTGCACTAAATTTTTTCCGTCTTTAACACTGTGCACCATCGTTCTAATAAGAATATTCAGATCCATTGAACCATCACGGTTAATGTAACCTAATGAACCCGTATAGGCTTCACGAGGCATTTGCTCCAATTCAGCAATGATTTCCATGCAACGAATTTTAGGACAACCGGTAATGGTGCCACCTGGAAACAGGGCATGAACAATGTCTAAAGGATCAAACCCATCTCGCAACTGACCACGCACATTGGAGACAATATGATGCACATGTTCATAACTTTCTATGACCATCAACTCATTGACTTCAACCGTGCCTGGCTGACAAATTCGTCCAAGATCATTACGTTCCAGGTCAATCAGCATAATGTGTTCCGCACGCTCTTTAGGGTGCGAAATCAACTCTGTTATCAGTGCTCTATCTTTCTCTAAATCATCACTACGTTTACGGGTTCCGGCAATCGGTCGAGTATCCACCCAAGGCGCTTTATATTTCACTAAGCGCTCTGGAGATGAACTGATGATCTGCCAAGCTGGCACATTGTGATCGGTATTTTGTTTTTCAGAAAAATGCACCAAAGCAGCAAAAGGAGCGGGATTATTCTGCCGTAAAGCTTCATAAACAGAAAGATAATGGTCATTTTTCTCTAATTCAACCTGCCATAGACGCGATATATTGGACTGAAACACATCACCCGCCAGAATATACTCTTTAACCGCTTCGACACCCGATAGATATTTTTGACCTGGCTCTTCACTGGCCTGTTGAATTTGAATATCAGAGGTTAATTTAGGTAAAGCCAAAGCCGTTTGAATATCTTTTTCAATCTCGGCAATAGATCCACTGAACTCATGTTCAGCCACAATCGAGATTTCATCCGTTTTGTGATTAACAATAACCGCTACTGGAACACGAGTCACATTGGCTAAAGGAAATTCAGACTGCGGTAAATCTAAGGTCGGTTCCACCACTTGAGCGTAATCGTAACTGAAATAAGCAAACCAACCACCATAAAACGGCAGGTCGCAAGCCACCAGAGGAAGAGTCAAAGATGAAAACTGCTGTTTAACCTGAGAAACAAATTGATCTGCGTGCTCGACATCAATCAGTTGCAGCGTCTCTTGAGGGAAGGCAAACAGCACATCGTAACCGCCCAACAGATCACTTTTAGCCACACTCTCTAAAAAGAATGGGTAACGCTCTGGATTCAGCTGATGCAATAACGCTAAATCGAGTGATTGATTTGTAGGAATGCGAACAGGCTGAATTGTGACAACCTGTTCGGCATTGATAGAATCCGCTCTATCCATTGAGATATTTCTCTGGCATTCGAAAAGCTAAGATTATACTTTAGCCAGGCCTGTTGAAGAAACATTAACACTAAAAACTGCACAGAAGTTTTAAGACTAAAAACAAAAAAACCGTTTAATCAATCGCGATTAAACGGTTTCTAAATAGTAGCTACTTTAAATTAAAGAGTTAAATTTTACCTAACACCAAACTTGCATTGGTTCCGCCAAACCCAAACGAGTTCGACAAAGCGTAATCAATTTTCGCATCACGTGCTCCACTCGCCACATAATCCAAGTCACAACCCTCTTCTGGGTCTTCAAGATTGATTGTTGGCGGTAGCTTCTGTTCTTTCAATGCTAATGCCGTAAATACCGCTTCCATCGCG
>JAYENR010000151.1:0-45280 GCA_034722175.1 Pseudomonadota bacterium
ATGATTGCAGCGGTGATGCGTAAATTACTTCATATTGTGTTTGCCATTTTAAAGAGTGGCAAACCTTTTGATCCAGAATATAAAATCCGTGCTTGACCTTGTGGTTTAAACACGGTATCTGTTCAGTCTTTAGAGTCAAAAGTCAGTTCATCTCTTGTGGGTCAACATCAATACTCCAGCGCACTTTACGGCTCAATGGGCTGGAATAGACATAGGGTTCGACTTGGTTCCACAATTTATGCAGCTGTGAACGTTGCTTGGATTGCAACAATAACTGATAACGAAACCGGCCTTGACGGCGTTCCATTGGCGCGGATACTGGTCCCCAAACTTCCAGACCTTGCTGATCTTTAATGTCTGCTGATTCCGCACTCATTTGCAACAATGAACGCTTGAGTTCATTTAGAAACTGCATCGCATCTTGCGGATAATTAGACTCGGCACGAATCATAATCTGATATTTAAACGGTGGTAGATTCGCCAACTTGCGTTCATCAAGCGCATTGGTCGCAAACTGATCGTAGCCTTCAGCCACCAGAGTCCGTAACATCGGATGATCAGGATGGTGAGTTTGAATCAACACTTCACCCGCCTTTTCACCACGCCCTGCCCGGCCTGCTACCTGCAAGACCAGTTGCGCCATGCGCTCCGGCGCTCTAAAGTCTGCGCCAAACAAACCTTGGTCAATATCCAACAGACCCACTAAGGTCACATTGGGAAAGTGATGGCCTTTTGCCAACATTTGTGTGCCGATTAGAATATCCGCTTCTCCGCTGCGAGCCAAATCGGTTAACTCTTTCATTTTGCCTTTTTGGCGTGTGGTATCACGATCAATGCGCACAATCTTATGCTCTGGAAACCACTCTGCAATGGTCTCTGTCAGTCGCTCAGTTCCCTGTCCTACTTTAACAAACTCCTCACTCCCACAACTCGGACAACTTTTGGGCGCAAAAGCTTGATGACCACAATGATGACACCGTAACGTATCAGCAGTATGTGGACTGGCCGACTGATGCAAGGTCATATTGGCATCACAGCTTGGGCATTGCGCTTGCCAGCCACACTCATGACACATCAACACGGGCGCAAAACCACGGCGATTTAAAAACAACAAGACCTGACCACCTGCATCCAAATGGTTTTGCATACTGGTTCTTAAGGTTCGTGCGACCCCCTCTTGAATTTTTTCACCACGAATATCTAATAACTTAATACTTGGCAGAGAGGCATTAGCAGCACGTTGTTTCAATTTTAAATACTCATATCGACCACTTTTGGCGTTATATAAGCTCTCTAATGATGGGGTCGCCGACCCTAAAACCACTGGAACTTGTCGATCAAAACCTCGGCGAATCATCAAATCACGTGCCGAATAACGAAAACCTTCCTGCTGTTTAAAAGAGAGATCGTGCTCTTCATCAATAATGCACAAACCCAAGTTTTTAAATGGCGCAAAAATCGCAGAACGTGTACCCAGTAATACACTAACTTGACCGGTGCGCACCAAGTGCCAAGCACAGAGACGCTCGGAGTCATTCATACCTGAATGCAGGGTCGTGATCGGCTTTTGTAGAAATGCATTAAAACGTGACACCATCTGTGGGGTCAGGCCAATCTCTGGCACCAACACTAAGGCCTGTTTGCCCTGCTTAATCGCTTGTTCAATCATGCCTAAATAGACTTCGGTTTTACCACTCCCAGTCACCCCTTCAA
The DNA here is from genome assembly GCA_034722175.1 of Pseudomonadota bacterium. GTDB lineage: Bacteria > Pseudomonadota > Gammaproteobacteria > Thiomicrospirales > Thiomicrospiraceae > Thiomicrorhabdus. Next base: position 1,714 of record JAYENR010000151.1, read on the forward strand.
CCAAAAAGGCTTTAAAGGTATCGGCTTCTAATAACGTGACGGCATCGACCGCTCTCTGTTGCTCGTCATTCAGTGTGTGGTTCGGTGCTTGGCCTAAATAAGTGTCGGCTAAACACAGACCACGTGTCTCCTGCACCCAGCCCGCTTCGATAAACTTTTTAAGGCTGGAGCGCCAACTGTCTAAGGTGGCATTTAACTGACTGGCACTTAACGGCTGCTGCTCTTTTTGAAGATGCTTTAACAAAGCAATTTGATGTTTGGCATTTTTGGGCAGATCATCCACAGATAGATCAAAGCCAGCTTGAGTCAAGCTCCAAACAGGTAAACCTTTTACCTCCGCCGCTTCGCCTGAACGTAATTTTTTAGGTAGAGCCGCTTGTACCACCTCGCCAATGGGCTCGTGATAATACTGTGCTGCCCACTCTAAAAATTGCAGGTGCTTTAAATCAAATAACGGTTCAGCATCCAAAACCTCAAGCACAGCTTTTAATTTGCTGATTTCATAATCCGATTGCTCGGGTAGGTTCATCACCAAACCAATCAACTCACGATTACGAAACGGAATCCGCACCCGCCCACCAACCACGGGCTTTGCTCCCTCGGTTAGATCATAGAGGTAATCTAGTGGGGTTAAAAATGGACCAGGCACTGCAACTTGAATAATCATGCTGGCATTTTACCGAATCCGTCAGACTCTGTTTAGAATGATTCAAGGCTTTTAATTAACAAACTCTGGTACATTAAAGTTGTCGGACTATTGAAACAGATAGTCAAAATACGGAGGCTTTAAAATGTCAACTCGACCTTTTTTATTGTTACTAGCGCTGTCTGTACTTGTATTACAGGGTTGTACTATCTATCCAACTCACTCCCGTACTGCGGTAAGTGTGCATGATCAGAACGTTGCGTTGAAACTGGTTTTCACCGATTACGACCGTAGCTATATTCAGAAGTTTTACGGCTACCGTCAACCGCCAAGAGGCAAGCTTCCTCCTGGATATTACAAACGTTATCATCGTCAAAAAGTTTTGCCTGGACACTATCGACCTATACCGATTCCAAGAGACTTAGATCGCCGCTTAACCCCGCTACCCAGTGGCTATATTCGTGTAATGATCGGTAATGATATGGCGATTATGAACACGCGAACTCGTGTGCTTTACGACATTATGTGGGCGATTCGTTAGTCATAAAACCACAAACCAACCAGGCCTGTTGAGTTTTAAATTGATCAGGCCTGGTCAGTTCTATTTATCTGCATATCTTTGATATTTGTGCAAAATCCTGCAAAAACACCGTCAAAAACGTACAATATCGGCAAATTTCAAAGACGAATTAACGACTTATGTCTATTGCCAGATCATTGACCCAATTTATCCAAATGCAAAACCGCTTTCAAACTCAGCTTGGGCATCTCGTTGCTTGGGGGAGTTTGACTTTAGTATTGCTGACTGCACTGATTGTAATTCTGCGTTACGGGTTTAATACGGGTTCTATCGCCATGCAAGAAGCAGTAATGTACAACCATGCGATTCTGTTTATGCTGGGGATTTCCTATACCTACCAAAACAACCAGCATGTGCGTGTGGATGTCTTTTATTCACAAGCTTCCCCAACCCGTAAAGCCTGGATAAACCTCATTGGTGTATTGGTCTTGGCTCTGCCAAGCATGATCTACATTATGTGGACAGGCTGGGATTACGTCAGTGCTAGCTGGGCAATTCAAGAAACCTCTGCTGAGGCGGGTGGATTAGGATATTTGTATATTCTAAAAAGCCTGATTCTCATTATGGCAGGTCTGGTGATTCTGCAATCTTTAGCGGTAGCGGCACAGGCCTGGCTAGATATTCAATCCCCCAAGCCTAACTCAAAAGATGACACGACTGAAACAGAGGGGACCTTATAATGGAATGGTTAGCTCTGGTTTTATTTGCGGTTATCTTTATCGCTCTCTTGGTTGGTTTTCCGGTCGCCTTTACCCTTGCTGGGGTGTCGTTAATTTTTGCACTGATTGCAAATGCCTTTGGTGCCTTCGACATGGCATTTTTACAAAGTCTGCCTAATCGCATCTTTGGCATTATGGCGAATGAAACTCTGATAGCCGTACCGCTATTTGTCTTTATGGGCATTATGCTAGAGCAGTCAAAAATTGCCGAACAACTACTGACCACCATGGATGAAGTGATGCGTGGCGTAAAAGGTGGATTAGGCATCTCGGTGATTATCGTTGGGATGTTATTAGCGGCCAGCACCGGTATTGTTGGTGCAACCGTGGTCACCATGGGATTGCTGGCTTTACCGACTATGCTCAAGCAGGGTTACTGCCCAAAACTGGCCAGTGGAACCATCTGCGCTTCTGGAACCTTAGGGCAGATTATTCCCCCTTCCATTGTCCTGATTTTATTAGGTGACGTATTATCCTCGTCTTACCAACAAGCACAATTGAACCAAGGCATCTTCTCGCCGGAAACCCTATCAGTAGGCGATCTTTTTATTGGAGCATTGTTCCCAGGAATGCTGCTGGTGCTTCTGTACATGCTTTATATTCTGTTTAAAGCGCTTACTCAACCAGATACGGTGCCCAGCAACTTCGGTAAACCGGTCGAACCAGGCCTGTCTAAACGTGTTTTAAGCAGTTTATTGCCACCTTTATTACTGATTTTATTAGTCTTAGGTTCAATCTTAGGCGGTTATTCCACGCCAACCGAAGCGGCTGCTTTAGGGGCATTAGGGGCAACAGTCTTAGCAGCATTAAAAAGCAGACTGAGTTTAAGCACCTTAAATACCGTCATGCGTAACACCTTAAACGTCACTAGCATGATCTTTTTGATCTTTATCGGTGCGGCAGTGTTCTCATTGGTATTTAGAGGCTTGGGCGGTGATGACCTAATTACCGAACTCTTAACCGGTTTACCAGGTGGCGTATTTACGGCGATGCTGATAGTAATGGCATTGATGTTTGTACTGGGTTTCTTCTTAGACTTTATTGAAATCACTTACGTGGTAGTTCCAGTAGTCGCACCTATCTTATTAATGATGGGGGTTGACCCGATTTGGCTAGGGATAATGATTGCCATTAACCTGCAAACCGCCTTTTTAACCCCGCCATTTGGGTTTGCCCTGTTCTATCTACGTGGTGTTGCACCTCCTGAGTTAAAAACGGCAGATTTATACAAGGGAACCGTCCCCTTTATTGCCATACAGCTCTCAATTTTAGTGGCGATTGCTATCTGGCCAGAAATTGTAACTTGGCTACCGAGTGTGATTTACTAGCACTTAGCTAAGGAAAGGATTAAGTAGTACTACCCACAAAAACCCAGTAAAACCATCAGAAATGGTTAATAAGCCTTGAATAAGGCTTAATTTCGAGGGTAAACGGTTGGCAATTTTAAGATTCTTCGCTAGAATCGATAGTTTAAAGTAATTAAAAAGCCATCGGTTTAGTGAATGAATTCGAAAAAACTCTATTCACAACTTGAAAAGAGCATCGCCCAGCTTAGGGAAGAAAAGGAGAATAAACTCTCTATCATTCGTGCTTTCCACGAAGCCGTTATTGTCTTTAATTCAGATCTCAAACCTCGCATCATTAACGATGAAGCCAAAACCCTTTTCAAAGACTTTCTAGAACTCGACTGTTTTATTGAAGAAGTCCCCTTTTATCGTAATAAAAAAGCCACCTTAAAGTTCCATATCAAAGCTTGGTTAGATGAACTGATCGAAACCCCTTCGGAAGAAGAGCCTAAAGACATTAATATTTGGTTAAAAGACCCTCTTACCCTTAAAACGACTTCATTACTCTTATCAGCTAAAGCACTGCTCTCTCCAAAAGGAAAAGTAAATAATCTTTTAGTGGTGGTTTATGACCGCTCTATCCACGCTGAAGCTGACACTCAAAAACGTTTAATGGAGTCGGCTTTTAATAGTTTTGATGGTCAATTTATCACCAATGAAAAAGGTTACATCACTCATCCAAACGATTCCTTTTGTGCACTAACCGGACTCAATCCACAACAACTAAAAACAACCACCTTAACGTCTTGGCTAGACAGCCAAGTGCGTTTAAAAACCAGCACCAATGAAGTGTTAACCACACTTTTAGAGTCTAAACACTGGAGTGGTGAAGTTGAACTGCATCCGATGCCTGATACGACTTTTTATGCGGTATTAAGCCTGTCCATGCTGTTAGACGATCAACGAAATATTGAACACTATGTGGCTAGAGTACAAAATATTACCGATATTCATGAAGCCCAAATGGCGATTGAACAAATGGCTTATTACGATGATTTAACCGGCTTAGCCAACCGGCGATTAGCAGTAGAACACATCGATGTTGCTATCAAACATCATAAACGGCGAAACAGCCACGCTTCTATCTTCTTAATCAATATCGATCGTTTTAAAGCTGTTAACGACTCTTTTGGGCGTAAAACCGGTGACATGCTATTACAGCAAATTGCGATTAACCTGAAAAGTTTATTAAGGGAGGAAGATACCGTTGCCCGCATCAACGGCGATGAATTTTTAGTCTTAACCCAAGATCAAGCAACCTCAAAAATTAAAGCCACTCAAAATGCCTACCATTTGGCACAAAAAATCACCAAACGTCTTAATAAAAATTACCACCTAAATGAAATCACCATTCAAAGCACCATCTGTTTAGGAATCGCCATCTTCCCATTCAATGAAGACGACACGGCTGAATCACTGATAATTCATGCGAATTTAGCGGTTGAGGCAGCAAAAAAGCGTAACAATCAAAAAACCTACTTTTATGAAACCTCTTTATCAGAAGCCGTGACAGAACGTCGTGCACTTGAGCATGCCTTAATGAGCGCCGATTTAGATAAACAGTTCACTCTGCACTACCAAGCTCAGTTAGGTATTAATAAACGCCTGCATGGTGCCGAAACCTTAATTCGCTGGGAACACCCAGAGTTAGGTTTTATTTCGCCTGGTAAATTTATCCCAATTGCTGAAGAGGGCCGACAAATCTTGCGCCTTGGTCATTGGATTTTAGGCAAAGCCTTTTTACAGGCTAAAGCTTGGAGTAAAATTCAACCCAATTTTAATCTATCGATCAATATCAGCCCAATTCAATTCCATGAAGCCGATTTTGTGGCACAAATCGAAGATCTGCTTTATGAAACCGGCGTTAATCCCACCAATATCACCTTAGAATTGACTGAAGGTGTTTTGATTGCTGACACCGAAAGTGCCTTACAAAAAATTGAGCGCCTTAATATGCTGGAGTTAAAAGTCTCGATTGATGATTTTGGAACAGGCTACTCCTCTTTAAGCTACTTACAAAAATTACCGATTCACGAACTTAAAATCGATCAAAGTTTTATTTTCCGTGTGCCAGACAGTAAAGATGACATTGCGATTGTGGAATCGATCATTAGCCTAGCGCGTACTAAAAACCTTCTTATTGTGGCTGAAGGCGTGGAAACTGAAGCTCAAGCAGAGTTCCTACACCAGCAACCAGAAGAGATCTTGATTCAAGGCTACCTATACAGTCGCCCCTGCCCTTGTGATGAATTTGAAAATAGCTTTCTTACCCTGCAATAAACCCCAGCCTTAAGCACTACTTCATATCAATAATTCAGTTAATTTTTAACACTTTTTGATTCTCAAAGCGCCTATTTATAAGCCTTTTAACAAAACCCTAATGAAACTGCTTGTTACTACGTAATTCTAGCCTATTACCCTATTATATTTTTGTGTATGATGAATTAATTCTATCGCTTTGGACTTCACAAAATTTATGGAAGCACCGCACATTGATTCAGACATGACCCAGCTGATCGATCAGCTAAATCATGCGCATCATGTACAAAAACAACAAATAGCCGACAGCTTCTATGATGGGCTGTTATTGCTTTCTGTAAACTTGGAGCCATTGCTGGTTAATGCAAAAGCGCAAGAGTATATAGACAGCCGTTTGACCGCTTCTAATCAACTATTCGATAAGTTTGAACTCTATACTCAAAAGCGTAATCACACCCCCTTTGATTTACATTCTTGGTTGCAAAAACAGCTGTTTAATCGCGACCATAACAGCGATCACATCAGTCCACTGTTATGGATCAAATGTGGCACCGCCACCCAAAACAAAGATCTACTGGTTCCGGTGTTAATTAAGGCCTATCCGATTCAGTCTATCGAAAACAAAACTGAAAACTTAATGGTCTTAATTCAAGATCAGTCGCTACAAATCCAAGCCGAAGCCCAAATCAAACTCATGGAAGCCAGTTATGCCGGTCAATTTATTACCGACTCCCACGGCTACATCACCCAACCAAACTATGCATTTTCTGCCTATACAGGCCTAAAACCGGAAACCTTAAATGGGATGACCTACATTGACTGGCTTAAAAAGCAGGTCGTATTACGTGTTCCATTTGGGTCTGTTATGGAGTCGTTAATTGAAGAGGGTTGTTGGAGTGGTGAAGTCCAGCTCACACCAACTGAACACACGCAATACCATGCCGTTTTAAGCTTGTCGATGATGACCGATACGAATCGCAATATCGAGCATTTTATTGGGGTATTGCAAGACATTACCGACATTCAGGAAGCGCGTACAGAGATCGAGCGTTTAGCTTATTACGACAACCTAACAGGCCTGGCTAACCGCACCCTACTGAATAACCAAATTGTCTCAACCTTAAAAAACCAACCTACATCACAGAGTTATTCTGGCTTGATCCTACTTGATCTTGATGGCTTTAAAATGATCAACGACACGCTTGGGCACGCTTTAGGCGACCAACTGCTGATTTTAGTCTCTCAAAAAATCTCAGAACTGGCGGGTAAAGACGATGTCGTGGCGCGCTTAGATGGAGACGAATTTGGGGTTTTAGTTAAAGAGGTCAGCCAAGACTATGAAGAGGCCATTACCCATATCTTAGGCCTGTCACATAAAATCAGACAGAGCATTGATGACCGTTACACCATTCGTAATCGCTCCTTACACAGCTCGGCCAGTATCGGACTGTATATTTTTAAGGAAGCACCTGAAGATGGCCAATCTGATGAATTGATTCGCCACGCAAATTTAGCGATGCACGAAGCAAAGAACTTAGGTGGGAACCAAGTTTTCCAGTTTGAAGATAAGCTATGTGATTTTGCTAAACAGCGCTTAGAGATGCTTCAAGCCCTCAACCACTCTGAATTAGATGATGAATTTCAGCTCTACTTCCAAGCTCAAATCGATTCAGATGGGAACACTGTTGCTGCCGAAACCCTATTGCGTTGGTTTCACCCCTCTCTTGGTTTAGTGCCTCCTGGTGAGTTTATTCCTGTAGCTGAAGAGGGACGACAGATCATTAAAATTGGTCTTTGGGTCATGCACAAAGCCTTTCTGCAAGCCAAAGCTTGGAATGAACAATATGGTCAGATTCGAGTTTCTATCAATATCAGTCCGATTCAATTCCATGAACAGAGCTTTGTGGAGCTAGTGATAGGGTTGATCAAGTTTACCCAAGTTAACCCAGCCAATATTACCTTAGAGTTAACCGAGGGGGTTTTGATCCGTAATACGGATTTAGCGTTGCAGAAAATTCAACATCTAGTTAGCTTGGGCTTTCATGTCTCAATTGATGACTTTGGAACCGGCTACTCCTCTTTAAGCTATTTACAAAAACTGCCGATTCATGAGCTTAAAATAGATCAGAGTTTTATCCGTCACGTACCGGAAAACACCGATGATGTTGCGATTATTGAATCGATTGTCAAACTGGCACAAACCAAACGCTTGATTGTCGTAGCTGAAGGTGTGGAAACTGAAGGTCAGGTCAATTACCTACGAGAACTATCCAACACCTTACTGATTCAAGGCTATATCTACAGCAAACCTGTTCCTGCCAATGAATTTGAGAACGTCTTCCTTAAAGCTCCTCTAGTAGACAATCCAGATCTCTCATTACAACCCAATTAAGCCATTATCTAAACAAATAAACAGGCCTGCTTAATCGGGTCATAAAAGATTTTTTGCATTATTATTAATAATTTAGTATAATCCGGCCTCCTTTCAGACATGACTGTTAATAACAGGCCTGCTGAAAAGTTAACACGAGCATTTTGCCCAAGTTTTACGCACCTCGACTCCGGCCTCTCTCTTCATTTCTTATTATTTGAAGACATTAGCAGCGCCTTCGACTCGACCGTTTTAGTTGCAAAACGCTCAATGAGAGATCATCAAATGATCTCATTGATACGAACGATTTTGCCCCAGAATAACACAACGGTCCTTATCTAAGATAACGATAGCACTATGAGTTACCTCACTGGTTTTCGATTGCCTGATTCAAAAAATTTTGACGTCACGTTTTTCATTATTCCAGGGCAATTTGACCCACGATACCACGTGAAAAGGAAAATGAATGACCACTGAAGTCAAATTTGAAGATTTAGGTTTAACCCCTGAAGTATTAAAAGCCATTACTGAAATCGGCTATGAAACACCATCCCCAATCCAAGCACAAGCGATCCCAGCCTTATTAAAAGGTGGTGATATCTTAGGTATGGCACAAACCGGTACAGGTAAAACAGCTGCATTTGCTCTGCCTGTATTAAGCAATGCCGACATGAAGCAGAAAGACCCACAGGTTCTAGTTTTAGCCCCTACTCGTGAATTAGCAATTCAGGTTGCTGAGGCGTTCCAAAGTTTTGCACACAATATGAAAGGCTTCCATGTATTGCCGATCTACGGTGGTTCAGACTACGGAACTCAAATCCGTGCATTAAAGCGTGGTGTTCACATCGTTGTTGGTACACCTGGTCGTGTTATGGATCACATCCGTAAAGGCACACTTAAGCTAGACAAGCTAAAAACATTGATTTTAGATGAAGCGGATGAAATGTTACGCATGGGATTCATCGATGATGTTGAATGGATTCTTGAGCACACACCAAAGACTCGTCAAATTGCTTTGTTCTCTGCAACCATGCCTAAAGAGGTCAATCGCATTGCTCAACGTCATCTAAACAATCCAACTGAAGTCATCATCAAGCAAAAAACTGCGACGGCGACAACGATTGATCAGAAATACTGGTTGGTGAGCGGAACCCATAAGCTAGATGCATTGACTCGAATTTTAGAGCACGAAAAAACAGATGGTATCATCATCTTTGTTCGTACTAAAACGGCCACCGTTGAACTGGCAGAAAAACTTGAAGCACGTGGTTATGCATCAGCAGCCTTAAATGGTGATATTGCACAGAACCAACGTGAACGTATTGTTGATCAGCTTAAGAAAAGTAAGTTAGACATCCTAGTGGCAACAGACGTTGTAGCGCGTGGTTTAGATGTGCCACGCATCAGTCACGTAATTAACTATGACATTCCACATGACAACGAATCATACGTTCACCGTATCGGTCGTACAGGTCGTGCGGGTCGTTCTGGTACTGCAATCCTGTTTGTCGCACCACGTGAGCGTCGTCTATTGCGTTCGATTGAGCACACCACTAAGAAGCCTATTCCACAAATGGAACTGCCTTCTACTCAAGACATCAACGACAACCGTGTCGTTCGTTTTAAAGAACGCATTATTGAGTCTGCAAAACTGGAAGACACTAAGTTCTACCAAGAGATGATTGAACAGATTGAAAACGAACATAACATTCCTGCAGTTGAAATTGCTGCTGGTTTAGCTCGTATGATGCAAGGTGATGTGCCATTCTTCTTAGAAGATAAACCAATGCGTGAGCCACGTGAGCGTAATCGTGATCGAGATAGAGATCGTGGTGGTCGTTCAGAAGGTCGTCGTGAGCGTCGTCCACGTCGTGAACGTTCTGCAACACCAAACGAAGGCATGAGCCGTTTCCGTCTTGAAGTCGGTCGTACACATGGCGTTCGTCCGGGTAACATCGTTGGTTGCATTGCTAACGAAGCTGGACTAGACAGCGAATTTATCCAGCAACTAAATATTGAAGACAGCTTCAGTACGGTTGACCTACCAGCCGATATGCCTAAAGATACCTTTAACAGTCTTAAAGGTGCATGGGTATGTGGCCAGCAGTTAAAAATTGCTAAAGTTAAAACCATTGGTGAAGCTGGTTCACGCAAACGTTTAAGTGCTCCAAGCAAAGACAAAGGTAAACCTCGTCGTGCTCGTAAGCCACAATCTTAAGTCCTAACTTTAAGCATTAAAAAAGGCCGCCTGTTTTCATCACAGTGCGGCCTTTTTTATTGTCTTACGACTGACATTTAAGCTTCAATCAATTTCAGTTTTTGTTCGCGGGTAAGTTGTTTAATAGCATATTCGCGTTTAGAGGCAGAGCTTCGATCATCACTGCTTTCTGCATAAACTAATTCACAAGGCTGCCGTACTTTGGTGTACTTAGCCCCACCTACTAGTTCGCCATTATGCTGTTTCAGACGTTTTTTTAGATCGGTAGTAATGCCGCAATACAGAGTATTATCGGCACAACGCAACAGATAAACTGACCAGGCCTGATCAGTTTGATTTTGATTTTTTTTAGTCAATTAACGAGCTCAATTCTTTAAAGAACTAACGTTGCCAGTGACCTGACTTGCCGCCAATTTTTTCAAGCAATTTAACCTGATCAATCACCATGCCTCGATCCACTGCTTTACACATATCGTAAAGGGTTAGGGCTGCGGTTGAGGCTGAAGTTAAAGCTTCAATTTCGATTCCCGTTTGACCCACTGTTTTACAAGTAGCATTAATCACCACACAGCTTTTTTCCAGATCAGGAATCAGTTCAACTTTGACGGAAGTAATCATTAAAGGGTGGCACATCGGAATCAAGTCTGGAGTACGTTTGGCCGCCATAATGCCTGCAATACGAGCGGTTGCCATAACATCCCCTTTTTTATGCTTGCCTTCTAAAATCATCTTTAGCGTTTCAGGCTGCATAAAAATCGTCGCGGTCGCGGTCGCTTCACGCTCTGTGTGCTCCTTGGCACTCACATCGACCATACGCGCTTGGCCTTTTTCATCTAAGTGAGTCAATACCTGATCGGTCATACCTTTTCCTTATTATTGTTTTTAGATAACGGACAATTATTCGTTAATTGGGTTGAATGAGTAGAAGGCAACCATGTCACCTTTGGCAATGGTACTGTCTTCTGGGATGACCACAAATCCTTCAGCCCAGACGGTCGAAGTTAATACACCTGAGCCTTGATTTGGGTAAATTTCAACATAGCTTTTCTGGTTCTTGTTAACCACTTTAGCACGGGCAAAATCGCGTCTAAAACCAGGTTTTGTCCATTCAAAGCCAGCTTCTAACCAAAGCGGCTTGGCTTTAATTTGATTTGCCCCCTGCATCTTTAAAAGGTAAGGATGAGCAAATAGATTAAAGGTAGCAAACGCTGATACAGGATTACCAGGAAGACCGATAAAAGGGGTACCGTTAATATCGCCATAGGCAATCGGCTTGCCTGGTTTCATTTTAACTTTCCACATATCCAATGACCCTAGCTGCTCAATCGCCGGCTTAATGTGATCCTCTTCACCCACAGAGACACCACCCGTTGTAATCACTACGTCTGCAATCGAGGCCGCTTGTTTCATCGCCTCCACAGTCGATTCAATCGTGTCTTCAACATGGCCTAGATCAATCAGCTCAAAGCCTAACGCCGGTACTAGGCCTGCTAAAACATAACGGTTTGCATTATAGATCTTACCTTTCTGTGGCGCTTCACCTGGCTCTAAGAGCTCGTCACCCGTGGTGAAGGTTGCAATGGTTAGGGGCTTAAAGACCGTCACCTCCCCAATTCCGATTGAGGTAACTAATCCAAGATCCTGAGGGCGAAGCTTGTGCCCTTTCTTAAGGATAACGGAACCTTTGGTGATATCTTCCCCTGTTGTACGAATATTTTGCTGTGGCTGAGTACTTACGGCGGTAATTTTGATGTGATTATCACTATCCTGCTCTGTCTCTTCCTGCATCACCACCATATTGGCGCCTTCAGGAATCGGTGCTCCAGTAAAGATTCGTGCCGCCGTCCCTGCTTTTAGAGACGATGGATCACTGCCTGCCGGGATTCGCTGACTAACTTCCAGTACCGAGTTGTGCTCCAGGTCAAAGCTGTGCAGAGCATAACCATCCATCATACTGTTGTCATGCGGTGGAACATTGACATCCGAATAGATCGACTCGGCCAGGACTCGGCCTAACGCAAAATGAATCGCAATGGTTTCAGTTTTCTCTGTTGGCTTAACCTTGCTTAACAGGTAGTGCAGTGCTTCATCAAATGTTTTCATAATTTTTCTCAAAAAAATCCCCGCAAAAGCGGGGAAATGACAGATTTTTATTGTAATTTCGTGGTTAAACAGCCCAACGGTTTTCGGCTTCTTGATCGCTTACTCGAGCATCCACCCAACGCTCGCTGCTATCCGGTAAGGTCTCTTTTTTCCAGAAAGGGGCATTCGTTTTCAGATAATCCATAATAAAGTGAGCTGCATAAAAGGCATTTTCACGATGCCGACTAGCCACTGCAACCAACACAATTTGGTCGGTTGGATACATTTTACCAATTCTATGAATAATCAAACTGGATTCTAAATGCCAACGCTCATGCGCTTCTAAACGAATTTTTTCTAAAGCTTTTTCGGTCATACCCGGGTAGTGTTCCAGCTCTAAAACCGATACTTCATCGCCTTCATTAATGTCTCTAACGGTACCCGTAAAAGAGACAACCGCACCAATATCGCGATGACCATCACGCAGTTGAGTAACTTCGGTTGTTAAGTCGAAATCTTCTTCCTGAATTTTGATATTAGGATAAGTTTGCATCCTAACTCAACCCCCAGTGACTGGCGGGAAAAAAGCCACTTCATCACCCGCTTTAATTTCCGTACTGCGGCTCGCCACATCATGGTTCACCGCAATTTGTAGGTTCTGATTATCTAGCAATGCCATCTTCCAATTTTCTCCGCGTTGAGCTAATTCACTAATCAACGCATCAACGGTATTGTACTGTGCAGGAAGCTGTTCATTCGCTTGACCTAATACTTCTCTAAAACTTGCAAAATATAAAATATTAACCATGTTCTATCCTCTGTTTCGCTTGGTTTACTCAATTAAAAGGTGATTAACCACCTAACTGAACCATTTGTCTGAATTCGATATTATGTACATTTTCGTTAAAGAAATGCTTTTCTGGTTTCTTCAACATCGCATCCGTAATCAACTGTTCTAACCCCTCATCGGTAATGCCCTCACGCAAAGGCGTTCTTAGATCAATCGAGTCCTCCTGACCTAAACACAGAGCTAAGACTCCACGAGCCGTTAAACGAACTCGGTTACAGGTCTCACAAAAATGTTGAGACACAGCTGAGATTACACCAATTCGCGTATTGGTTCCTGCAATCATAAAGTTTCGTGATGGCCCATCGTGGGTTTTACCTGCTGATGGGATCAAATCTGACCCCACATGCTTTTTCACACGTGCCAAAATTTTATCAGCTGAGTAATGTTGGTCCATCATGCTGACACCCGCTGGACCAATCGGCATGGTTTCGATGAAACGTACTTCAACACCCTTTTCTAAACCGTAATCGACCATCGCTTCGATCTCATCATCATTTGTGCCTTTCATGACCACCATATTGAACTTCACTGGAGTCATTCCCACTTCTAATGCTTTATCCACGCCTGCTAGGACTTTCTCTAAGTCTCCACCACGGGTAATGTTTTTAAAACGAGTAGGTTTCAAAGAGTCGATACTGACATTACAACGTGTAATACCCGCTTCTTTTAACGCCAAAGCTTCACGACCAAGGTGGTGTGCATTGGTCGATAATGCAATGTCTTCAAGGCCATCATAAGCACTGATCTGTTCAACAAGGCTTGATAAGTTCTTACGGACTAATGGCTCTCCACCGGTAAGACGTACTTTAGCAACACCCAAGTTCACAAACGCTTTGATAATACGTGCTAGCTCATCATACGACAGATACTCAGTATGATTTCCTTCCGGGTGCACTCCCTGTTCAGGCATACAGTAACCGCAACGGTAGTTACACAAGTCTGTCACCGATACTCGTACATACTCTATTTTGCGATTAAACGGGTCAATCAATTCTTTTTTCATAGATCTCTAACTTAGTAGTTTATCGGCTAAACAGCATCGTTATAGCCAAATGGGAATAACGCATTTTACAGATAAGCTTATAAGAATTCAATGATATATTTGATGAATCGTAATAAAAGAATTTTAAGCTAGAACAAGTATTTACTAATTTAAATACAAATATAGCAGACACAAAAAAACCCACGACTACAAACGTAATCGCGGGTTTTGTATGTAAACTTTTTAGTGTGCTGAATGGTTGCTAAGTTTACTCAATCAAGGCGGAAAATCTGAGCTTACAAGTGTAAGTGATGATTTTCCAACGCTGAGTGAGTAATTCTTAGCGGCCATTCGGCCACTAAAAATTACATTCCGGCGTGACCTACACCTGGCGGATCTTCATGTAAACGTTCTGGAACGTTGTACTGAGGAGTTCCGTCTGGAAGTAGACGTGCTTGACGGTAGTTATTGATATCGCCATTACCATCACCAACCTGTGTTTTATCACAGTTAGTCATGCAACGTTCGTTATGAATAACAGGACGGTGATCACAGAAGAAGTTACCTTGGTTAGGCATATACTTGTTCATTTTCATCAACATTTCAGAGTTGAAGAACGTCTCGTCATCTAGCTCATTCCCTTCGTCATCAACCGGAAGGTAGTTAGACTGCAGGATATAACCTGTCATACCTAGGTAACCAGCATCACCAATGTGCGGTGCGTTTGGTGTCCAGAAAGGCATTGTACGACGGATATAATCAAATAGAGTTACCGCGTAAGGCCAGTAGTTACCGACTGCTTTCATTGGTGCTGGTGCGTAGAAGTCAGAAGTTACTAGATCTTCTTCAACCGCTAGAGGTAGGTAACCCTTAGCCCCTTCACCAAAGTCACCGTGACACATACCACAGAACTGAACGTAAACCTGTCCACCTTCTTCGATGGTCATACCAACTGAAGGATCTGGAAGACCTTTACCATCACCATCTACTGTGATGTTCCACTTAGCCATAGAACCTTCAGAAATCGGCGTACCAAATCCACGAGCAACGAAGTCGCTGTCGTGTGTGTAGTTCGCTTTAACGTTGTCATGAACTTCAGTGAAAGCTAAAGGCACTTTACACTGAGCGTTACCGTGGTTACCACCATCGATACTGTCTTCAACTTCAAAAGAGTAAGGGTTAGCTGGGTCTAGCTTACCCATAAGACCATCACGACCGTGAGCGGCATCTTTACCAAGAATCGCTTCGATAACAGCCTTATCTAGGTATTTACCGTCAGCGTCTTTGATAATTTGTTCAAAGTTTGCTGCGTATTTACCGTCAATTTTGTCACCAGATGCACCGTCAGAGCTTCCGCTCATAGCGCTTGCAGAACCGGCAAATAATGTTGCAATTGCTGCTGCAACGAAAGTTTTTTTAGTACTGAACATTTTCAATCATGCCTCCATTTTTACCGTCTTCCCAAGCATGTACTCTCCATGTAACCATAGCAGTACGGTGGTAAACGTTGTTGGTACCTTCTAGGTTACGCATTTGCGGCATAGGAGGTTGAACATAACCAGTTTCATCTGTAACACGGCTCATTAGGAATGTCTCTGAACCATCCCATTCCCATTCAATTTCGAAACGAGTCCAAGCTTTGTCTAATACAGCTGAAGTGAAGTGTGCTTCTTTCCAGTTCTTACCACCGTCGAATGAAACATCAACGTGAGCAACTTTACCACGACCAGACCAAGCTAAACCACGCACGTAGTATTTACCAGGACCTTGCATTTTAAAGTCAGGAGATGGGTAAGTAATTACTGAGTTAGGTTCCATATACCATGAGAAACGCTGAGCAGTTCCATCAGGCATTAATTCCGTGTACTTAGAAGTCTCTTCACGGTGATGTGCAGGCACGTCATGCACCTGAAGTCGACGTAGGTATTTAACCCACATGTTCGCTTCACAACCAGGAACAACTAAACGGATTGGGTAACCCTGTTCACGGCGTAACGCTTCACCATTCTGAGCGTATGCGATGAAACAGTCATCCATTGCGATTTCAAGAGGAATAGAACGCGTCAAACCAGATGCATCTGCACCTTCAGGAATGATCCACTTACCTTCAGGCTTGATACCCGCTTCTTTAAGAAGGTCAGATAGACGAACACCTGTGTACTCAACACAAGACATCATTCCGTGAGTCCACTGAACAGAGTTCAACTGAACACCTTTCCACTCTAGGGCACCGTTAGCTGGACACTCTACAAAGTGAATACGTGATACTGATGGGAAACGCTTAAGGTCATCCATAGTAAAGATTAATGGACGTTCAACTAAACCGTGGATTACCAATCGGTGATCATCAGGGTTAATTGTAGGTACACCACCGTGGAAACGTTCAAAGTGAAGTCCGTTAGGTGTGATGATACCGTGTAAGCTTTGTAGTGGCGTCATAGTGATAGACGCCATAGAATCTGGAGTCAACCACTCTAATGTACGACGCTGAACTTCCTTCTCAAATGGAGAAGGCATACCATATGGGTATTTACGAACACCGAAACCTAATGATTTACGAGCTGCACCATCTTGTAGTACATCTGTAATTTCAGTCTTACCTGCATAAGGGGCAACTGCTTTCTTAGGGTCGAAACCCGTACCTTCGGCAGCAGAAGCCGCTTTAGTGAAAAGCACGCCTCCTGCTACAGCCGCGCTACCTTTTAAAAAGGTACGACGGCCCTGGTTGCGACTTTCTTCAGTTTGAAGTGCAACCTTTTCTACGTTTTGATCTGTCATTTAATGCTCCTTGATGATCCCGCTGTCTTGCAGCAAAACCCCAGATTCAAGAGTTTAATTCTAGTTATTTAGCGTGTATATCGATATTATTATCGCTTAATACAGTTTTTGCTGGTCGATAATGATATGTTTTATAAGCCAATACTGCAAGCACTAGACCCAACAAAAATTAGGAATTACTTATATAATTTTTTTATGGTAGATGTGTATTTTTTCTATACCACAATAACTAAAATGGACAAAACTACTCTATATAGCGATTGATTTTTTTAACATTACACTATATAGAGGGCAAATCTTCTCTACTACAAATTGGTCCGACCTTCGGATTTTCAATATCTTCTGCAACTTGACTTAAAAAAGATTGCAACTCATCAATAGAAAGTACTGATAATATCTTATTCATAATTTCTGGGTGAATCGCCACCGTTGTATACTGGCCTGACTGCAACTGAACTTGAACACCACAAGCATCTGCTAAGGCGCCATTTGCATCGTTACCCTCAATCTCAGCTGCCTGCTCACCAAAAAATAGGTCATTATAATGATCTTCAATGACTTCCATTAAACCGGCATCGGTAATATCCGCCAACTGAATACTATAAGAAGCATCTCCAGAATGCTCTTCTTCTGTAATTACTTTCGTTGCAATCCCCTTATAGTTGCAAAAAATTGCAAACCGGTTTGCTAACGATTCATTAAAAAAAAGATATTCCATTTGTTCAGTCACCACTTTTTCCTTTAATTTATGTATTTACTGAGAGTAAGCTTTTGAGCAATCATCTACTTACCATTTTGAGACCTATACATGGCCTATTGACAACTTTTTTCACAAAAATCAGTGAAATTTTAGCCAATTTTATTCTTTTATAGCCTCGTATAAAGGTCTCATTTTATTACTTCGTTGCATGTTTAACCGTGCAAACCATTCAATTGAATAGTATCATTCAAAAACAGTTCAACTTGCTTATTAAAAGGTTCTCTCAATGATTGATCGTCAATACCCTATCACGCGTATGCGTCGTATGCGCGAATCCGAATTCTCACGTCGTTTAATGCGTGAAAACGTCTTAACGACTAACGACCTCATTTTACCGATGTTTGTGATAGAAGGACATAACTCTCGAGAACCTGTTAAATCTATGCCGGGTGTAGAGCGTTTGAGTATAGATCTTTTAGTGGCAGAAGCCAAAGAAATTTCAGCTTTGGGCATTCCAATGATTGCTCTATTCCCTGTGACACCAGATGAAGCTAAATCGCTGGATGCCGCAGAAGCTTATAATCCAGAAGGTTTAGCGCAACGAGCAATCAGAGCGGTGAAAGCAGCCTGCCCAGAATTAGGCGTGATGACGGACGTCGCTTTAGATCCGTTCACGACACATGGTCAAGATGGCATTATTGATGAAGAGGGTTATGTCTTAAACGACGACACCATTGATGTCTTAATGCAGCAAGCTCTATCTCATGCCCAAGCAGGAGCGGATGTCATTGGGCCATCAGACATGATGGACGGTCGTATTATTGAAATTCGTGAGCAGCTTGAAGACTATGGTTATGTTAATACTAAAATCATGGCCTACTCTGCTAAATATGCCTCTTCTTATTATGGACCATTTCGTGATGCAGTCGGTTCTGCGGGTAATTTAGGTAAAGGCAATAAACATACTTATCAGATGGATCCAGCGAACCGCAATGAAGCGCTACATGAAGTCTCTTTAGACCTGAATGAAGGCGCCGATATGGTCATGGTGAAACCTGGGGTACCGTACTTAGATATTGTGCGTGATATTAAAAATGAATTTAAAGCACCCACCTATGTTTATCATGTCAGTGGTGAATACGCGATGATTAAGGCCGCGGCTTTAAACGGTTGGATTGATGAACGTGCAGTCGTCTTAGAAACTTTATTAAGCTGCAAACGTGCTGGCGCAGACGGTATTTTGACCTACTATGCAAAAGTTGCAGCACTCTGGTTAAAAGAATCGGCATAACCAAATATCCCTCTGTTAGCTAGCTAACAGAGGGACTCTTTCATTTTAATATTTATAAATAGAACTCACTATGACAGACCGTTACGCCGTAATTGGCTACCCAATAGGCCACTCTAAATCCCCAATGATTCATCGCTTGTTTGCCGAGCAAACTAATCAAGACCTTAGCTATGAAGCGATTTTGGTTGATACGGATGACTCAAGTTTTCAATGGGCTATTGCTGACCTAAAAAACCGTGGTTATAAAGGCATCAACATTACCGTCCCTTATAAACTGGATGCGTTTGAAGCGGCAGACCAACTGTCTAGCCGAGCGAAAACCGCTCATGCAGTGAACACCTACTCTTTTAATGAAGACGGCACCATTACAGGTGACAATACTGATGGCGTTGGTTTGATCAATGACATTGAAATCAATGGGCTACGTGCATTTAAAGGTCAATCCGTCTTGATTCTTGGTGCAGGTGGCGCGGTACAAGGCATTTTAGAGCCGCTTATCGACAAACAACCGGCTTCTATTCATATTGCTAATCGCACCGCAAAACGGGCAGAAGTTTTAGGAGCACGCTTTAAAACAGAAGTGCCCATTACCGCCAGTGGTTGGGATGATATCCCTCAACAAAGCTATGACATTATTATTAACGGCACCTCTGCAAGCTTAGAAGGCAAGTTACCTCCTGTTTCAAGCACAATTATTGGTGAAAATTCTCTTGTGTATGACATGATGTACGGTCAAGAACCGACCGTTTTTATGGATTGGGCAAAACAAGCTCAGCCTAAATGTAAAACCATGGACGGTCTAGGTATGTTAGTAGGGCAAGCAGCCGAAGCGTTCTACTTATGGCGAGGCGTTCGACCTGAAACCGCGCCAGTGATTGAAGCGGTACGAGAGCTTATGAAACAAAGCTAACAGGCCTGCTTAATTAAGCTTTCCTGATTTATGATTTCAAATCAAACTGACTAGGCCCCCTCTTTTCATGGTGGCCTGTTCAGTTTTCAGAAGCATTTTAAGCTTCGTTTTCTTCCTGTTCAGCGGATTGATAATCACTTTTTAACTTCACATAGTGTGCCGCTGAATATTTAAAGAACGAAATCTCTTTTTCCGTTAAAGGTCTTGCCTGCTTGACTGGCGACCCTACATACAAGTAACCGCTTTCCAATACTTTACCTGGCGGCACTAAACTGTTCGCCCCCACAAAGACATGTTTCTGAATGACGGCGTTATCCAAAACCACTGCCCCCATACCAATCAGACATTCGTCCTCAATAATACAACCATGTAACACCACGTTATGACCAATCGTCACATCATTACCGACAAGACACTTTGATCCCGTTGAAATGTCGCTTTCATGTGTGGTGTGCAAAACACTGCCATCCTGAACATTTGAACGATCACCAATCTTAATGTCATTCACATCCCCGCGTAACGTTGCATTTGGCCAGACACTGGCATCTTCACCCAAAGTACATTTACCGATCACAACTGCAGACTCATCCACCCAACTCGAGCTTTGCATCGTAGGTGAAATGCTCAAATACTTTCTAATCGCCACTCTATTTCTCCTAACTTCATTGGAAAAGGACACTTATTTAGAGACAGTGTAAAACTGTCTTAAACCCTGCTTAAAACAAATTAATCGTTTAATTATATAACAGTATTTTATGGAGCCTTAAAAACCTTAATTAGAGGTTGTGCGTATAAAACAAAAGGAATCGCTATAATAAATTTAAATTAACACACTTAGGATGCTCTATTTTGAACACAGAACAACGTATTGCAAAACGCCTACCTTCTAGCCGTCCAGTGGTGTTTTTACACCATCATCAGAACAGTTACGCCACCATGACCGATTTCTCTGAACATGGCATTGGTTTTGTTGCTGACATTGACCTACCTGAAGATGAATTAATTGAAGTCCATTTCGATGTTGTCTCTCCACAAGAAATTCAATCTTTCCAGTTTAAAGCGGAAGTAAAACACTGTACAAAGTTTAATAACCAATGTCATATCGGCGTACAGTTTGACTTCACAAGCCAAGCCTACAGTTCCCTATACAATCAACTTGCTTGTGCTTAATGCATCTGTTCAAGTATAAATAATACGTAATCAAACTAGTTTGCTTATATTTTCATTATGATATAGTGAATTTTATAACTTTATATTAAGGCGATATAGTATGAGTCAAAGCCAGGGTTCAGTGATGGATAAACGACAGGAAGTCCGTTACCCCTCACATCGCTCCTCAATTATTAAGCACGACAATCAACGATTTTATACAACAATTATTAACTTCTCTGCCAGTGGCGTTGGATTTCTAAGTGGCCAACCTTTAAACGTGGGGGAGGAAGTTGAACTTATATTTAAAGTTGAAATTGAAGGTGAGATGGTTTTTTACGATATCCCAATCGTAATTGTCCGCTCTGTAGAAGATGAGTTTGAACATAACATCGGCGCCCACTTAAGTAAGGTGACCTTTGAATATCGACAGCTACTTAAAAAGCTCGCCAAAATGCATGAAGAGTTGAATCGAAACCATCCACTTTAAATAAAAAAGACCTGAATGTTCAGGCCTTTTTTATATCTGCTTAAAATGGTAATTTACCGCATCGTAACCAGCTCTTCTGAACTGGAGGGGTGAATTGCAATTGTTGCATCTAAATCGGCTTTAGTCGCCCCCATTTGAACGGCAACGGCAAATCCTTGTAGCATCTCATCGGCGCCGTCACCGACAATATGAATCCCCACTACCTTCTCATCTTCACCTTGCACTACTAATTTCAAAGCGGTTTTAATTTGGTGTTTGGTAAAGGCATATCGCATTGGGGTAAAGCTTGAAGAATAAACTTTCACATTGTCGTGCCCATACTCTTTTCGTGCTTCATGCTCTGCCAAACCCACTGTTCCAACGGGTGGATGAGAGAAGATTACGGTGGGTACTGAACTTAAATCCAACTTTAAATGCGGCTTATTATTGTATAAACGTTCCGCTAGATAACGACCTGCACGAATGGCCACTGGCGTTAACTGAGGCTGACCCGTTACATCCCCAATCGCATAGACATTATCCACACTTGTTTTATGGTTTTTATCCACATCAATAAATCCATAACCATTTGCAGCCAGCCCTGCATTTTCTAATGCTAATGGTTCAATCAGAGTATTACGCCCAACCGCCCAAACCACCTGATCAAAACCACCGACCTCTTGGCCATCTGTACTGTAAATCGTAATCGAACCATCGTCAGCACGCTCTAGCTTTTTAACCGCAAAGTGGTACTCTTTTTTACAACCACTTTCTAACATCGCATCGGTTAAGGTTTCACGAATCATGTCGTCAAAGCCACGCAATACTAAGTCTTTACGACTAATCAAAGTGGTGTCCGTGCCTAGTGCCTGAAACACACCTGCTAACTCTACTGCGATATAGCCACTACCGACTACCGCCACTTTTTTAGGCTGCTCGGTCAATTCAAAGAAACCATCTGAAGTCAGACCTAAGTCGGCATTTTCTGTCT
Organism: Pseudomonadota bacterium; assembly: GCA_034722175.1. Taxonomy (GTDB): domain Bacteria; phylum Pseudomonadota; class Gammaproteobacteria; order Thiomicrospirales; family Thiomicrospiraceae; genus Thiomicrorhabdus. Next base: position 24,055 of record JAYENR010000151.1, read on the forward strand.
CTTGTGGAATCGTTGGTGTGCCACCTGGGGCGATTACTATGGTTTCTGCGGTATAGGTTTTGCCATCCACCAGCACAGTGTTTTTATCGACAAAACTTCCCCAACCTTGTAAAACATCCACCCCTTTATCGGCCATATAGCCGTCATACCAAGTGGTAATGTTATTAATATACTGTTCACGCTTCTCGACCAAAGTGCTCCAATCAAACCCTTTATGTTCCACGTGAAACCCAAAATCAGGTGCATCACGCAACGCTTCTGCAATATGAGCGCCAAACCACATCACCTTCTTAGGAACACAACCGATATTGACACAGGTTCCACCTAATTTTTTCGCTTCAACAACCGCACACTTCTTACCATATTCGGCAGCACGTTCAACGATGGATAAACCACCACTTCCAGCACCGATTGCAATCACATCGTAATCAAATTTCATGTTATTTCCTTATTCTCAGGCATTTAAAACAAAAAAAGGGTTCAAGCTAAACGCAACTGAACCCTTTTCTCGTTTGCAATTAATGCAAAATATTCTATCTCAAAACCCAACAGGCCTGTTGGGTTTTGAAAATGGCTTTTAAGTCACACTCGCAAACCATTTCTAACGATCTGTTTAGTCGATTATTTAGACAAGAACACTTCTAAATCGTCTGATCCACCAATTAATTCGCCTTCGATAAACACTTGCGGTACTGTGCTCGCTTGTGCAACCGCACGCAATGTTCTTGAACTTGGTCCGTGGTTAGAGATCAACACTTCTTCATAAGTGATACCATTTGCTTCTAACATCACTTTAGCTTTGGCACAGAACGGGCAGCCAGTTTTCGTAAAGATCGTTGCAACGCGTGGTGGCTTAGCTTCTGGGTTAATATAAGCAAGCATTGTATCCGCATCAGATACTTCAAATGGGTCGCCAGGTACTTCTGGTTCGATAAACATTTTATCGATCACACCGTCTTTTACGACCATTGAATAACGCCATGAACGCATTCCAAAACCTAAGTCAGTTTTATCAACTAACATGCCCATGCCTTCAGAGAATTCACCGTTTCCATCAGGAATCAACGTCACATTATCAGACTCTTGATCTTCTGCCCAAGCGTTCATTACAAACGTATCGTTAACAGACATACAGATGATCTCATCAACACCGTTGTCTTTGAATACCGCCGCTAATTCGTTAAAACGTGGCAAGTGACTTGATGAACAGGTTGGTGTAAATGCACCCGGTAATGAAAATACAGCAACGGTCTTACCAGCGAAAAGTTCGTCTGACGTTACATTAACCCACTCATCGTTCTGACGAGTACGGAATGTAACTGCTGGAACTTTTTGACCTTCTCTATTTACTAATGCCATGTGATAGCTCTCCTAAAGTTGATAATTTATTTGTCGTTTTTAACGACTTGTGACCAGTATAGAGTCGACCCCGTAATTAGTAAAATTAATTGTTACGATGATATTGATAGTATTTACCTATCAACAATCAATAAATAAGAAAACTACTGTAAGGTTGACCCCTGTAGAGAACGCATAAACGGTTCTAACAAATCCATCTCTTGCGCATACTTCATTAACAGCCCTAGTACCGCTTGATCTTCATGCTGGGATGCAATACGTGCACACAATTGATAGTCTCGATCTGTCACACTGCCTTTAAAAGCATTTAGCTCAAGCAGTGCGGCAACCATACCAATATTCTGCAAAATACAGGCCGCCTGCAAGGGTTTAACGCTCTCTCCTGCCGCATCTTTTGCCACCTCTTTTTGTGGTGATACAAAATGCTCTTGCGTTAACACCATTGTCATCCAGTAGTTCATCTCTGGTGCTTCTTGGCTCTCTAAAACGTTCATAAAGATCTCATTAGCATCAATACTTTTATCACGAACCAAACCTGCCACAATACGAGAAAACGGCGCACGTTGCGCTTCATCTAAGTTAAGTAAATTCATACTCTGCTACTTCCTAAAAATAATGCGACCTATTATACCTATTTGAAAACAATCCGTTTTAACAGCCGACATTAAGCAGACAACCCACAAGCAACACCCGATGCCCAAGCCCATTGGAAATTATATCCCCCCAACTGACCTGTCACATCCAACACCTCGCCAATAAAATATAAGCCTGCTTGCTTTTTAGCTTCAAAGGTTTTTGAGGAAACTTCATCGGTATCCACACCACCTAGCGTCACTTCAGCCTTGTCGTAACCTGCTGTTTTTTCAGGATACAGCTCCCATTGTGTGATTCTATCGGCAAAATCCTGCAACGATTCATTGGTCATATTCGCCAGCTCACCCTCTAACGGATTCACCCCCAGCCACATCTGGGTAAAGCGTTTCGGCCAAAATTGATTCAACCATTTAGTTACAGACCCCCCCGATTGTTTTAAATCTAATAAGGTCTGATAAACATCTTCACTAGGCAATAAATTGATGATAATTTTTTGACCAATCTTCCAGTAATTGGAGGCCTGCAAAATACCTGGACCACTTAATCCATGATGAGTAAACAGGAGCGCCTCAACAAACGTCTGATTGCCTGCCGTAACTGAAACATCCATCGACAAACCACTCAGACTAGAAAAACGTTCTTGCCACTTTCCTGAAAACACCAAAGGCACCAGGCCTGGTGACTGCTCAATGACATTTAAACCAAACTGTTTGGCAATCTCATAACCAAAACCCGTTGCTTTAAGTTTTGGAAACGATAACGCCCCTGTCGCAATCACTAATTTAGTGGCTGTAATTTGGCCATTATCGGTTTCAATTTCAAACCTGTCCTCTTGAAGACGTTGAAGCTTATGAATTGTGGTCTTTAGTTTAAATTCGACTCCCGCCCAATCAGCCTCGGTGCGTAAGATTTGAATCAAATCCGAAGCGCGTTCTGCACAAAACAGCTTGCCCAATTCACGCTGCTGATAAATCAGACCATGACGTTCAACTAGCTCAATAAAAGCCGAGGAGGGGTAACGAGATAACGCAGACTTTACAAAATGTGGGTTCTGACAGATAAAGTTGGCTGGCGTAACATTCGTATTGGTGAAGTTACACTTTCCACCACCAGAGATACGAATTTTAGCCGCCGCTTTAGGAGCATGATCGATCACCAATACCTTTTTGCCCTGATACCCTGCGGTTGCGGCGCACATTAAACCTGATGCCCCCGCTCCAATAATAACGACATCAAAATGGTTAGGCTGATCGATCTGTTGATTCACTGATTCTGCACTCATTTAGGTTAAAAGTTCCCACTCATGCTGACGTGCATTGGCTTCATTAATAATTAGGGCCAGGCCTGCATCGGCGTCCGCCTCTTGACCTTCCACTCCCAGTTCAATAAAACGGCGATCGTTGTCATCAATTTTAGGCAGACTAAACAGTCGTAAATGTGGATTCTGTTCTTCAAATTGTTGCATAAACTCGATCCATTCTGATTCCTGACCATCAATCAGACGAATCGCCCGCTCAACAGTCGGTGTGGTACTTAAAGCTTGGTAATAGGTATTTAATACCCACTCCATCATTGGTTTGGCCATCATCGGAAAACCAGGCATAAAATAATGATTGGAAATAGAGAACCCTGGCACACGATTATAAAAATTAGGAATAATCGAGGCCCCTTTTGGGTATTCCGCCATATGAATACGTTGCGGATAGGCATCGTCACCAAACTGCGCTTCAATCTCTTTGACCGCTTCCGGGTGACGTTCAATCGGCAGCCCTAACGCTTCAGCCGCACACTGGCGGGTTCGATCATCGGGTGTTGCACCAATACCACCAAAACAAAAAACAATATCACTGCTTGAGAAGCTCTGTTTCAGCTCTTGAGTCAGCAAAGTCGGTTCATCAGTGAGCATTTTCACCCAAGCGACGGCCAAACCACGTGGACGAAGCAGTTCATTGGCTTGCATTAGGTGTTTATCCTGCCGTTTTCCAGACAGAATTTCATCACCAATAATGACCAATCCAATTCGTGGGGTCGCTTGCATCACTTACTCCTACATCCGATTATTCAACACTAACGATGATCATAAACAAAAAAACACTCAAAAAGGCCGAAAACTATCCGTCTCTTAGAGTGTTCAGTTTAATGCGCTTCAACTCAAACTTAATCGATCATAACCTCAACACCAATGTGCAAGTTCTTATCCATCTCATAGTTGGACTTCTCTTCTAAGTCCAAAGCTAAATAACGCACCCCAACAAAGCCACTGACGGTTGGTAATATCTGAATATCTGCACGAGCCGTCATTTCAGTCGCTGACTGAGCATCACCCGAGGTCACAATTTCAGGTGCGTGCATAAACTCAAACCCGATAGAAGTTGGCGATTGAGTCGGCAACCAATAACGTCCAGTCACCCCCAACATTAAACCAAAACCATCCGCATCGTAACTGTCTTGGGTAAACATAAAGCCTTTTCCTTTAACGCCTAACTCTAAATTAGGATCGCCTGCCATGCCTTTGCGCTGCACCTGCATTGAAGCCGAGTACAGTCGATCACCTGGTTCATTGTAGAAGTAGTGAGCGGCATAACGGGTTAGATCAACTGGGGTTTCGGTTTGCGAAAACGCACCAAAATTAGCGGTTTCGTCAGAAACGGCTAGGTCTAAGCCAATCGGGTTTGCTTGCACACTGCCTGCCATAACCAGGCCTGCTGAAAGTAACGCGATCTTGAAGTTAAACGGGGTTTTCATGGATTATTTTCCTTCTTCGTTAATGGTGTCCAGCACTTGATTGACCTTGTCGCCAGTATCTTCCAGCTTCTCAACCGCAACCTGTGCCTTATCCATGCCTTTTTCTGCTAAATCTCGACTACCAAACCAATCAAACATAATGGCTAAGGCGATCAAACCGATTAATAAAATAACAAAACTAAGTTTTCCAAACATTTTCTTTGCTTCCTAAAGCGAATTTCATGCCGTACATAATACCGATTTATACGAGATTATTCACCCGTTAACTTTCATTGCGACCCGTAACTGTTTTACCACTTCGCCACTGGCGAATTTTAAACCGTGCAGGGTGACTGGCATGGTACAGAGACAGTGGCTGAAGCAAAGGCGTGCCTTGCAAATCGGCCACAATACTCTCAGCCGCTAAAAATACCGACATCAGCCCTCTCGCGCCGTGACCATTAGAGACAAACAGACCTGCTTGATACTGCTGTTGTGGATAACGATATACCGCATGAGTATGAGACTGGTCTAAATAGGCCTGTTGCATCCATTCGGGATCGGCAACCGGACCGATAATTGGCAGGTGGTCTGGCGTGGTCGGTCTAAAAGCGACACGCCCCGTTAACGCTTGGGCTGTGGTCTCCAGCCAATTAGGCAGGGCCGATTGTGTAATCTCTAAATTTTTTTGATGACTTTCAACCGACAAAGTCAGACTCATATCGGGCGCTTCAAAGGTGGCACCCGAAACCGCCACTCCCTCTCCACACGGTGAAGAATAGCCTTCATGCAATACCGCACAATTCAATTGTGAGGTTTGTTGCTGTGCCGTTAAATGCGACACTTGGCCTTTTACTGGACGAATCGGCAACCCCAACTGTTGGTTCAATTCGGCATTTAATGCCCCGGTTGCGATCACCACACAGTCCGCGACAAGCTCTTTCGATGCCGTTGTCACTTGCCAGTGTGTCTGTTGCTTAACAAAAGACTGAACCGCTTGTTGATATTCAACATCAATATTTGGATGATTCAAACAGCGTTGGACCACCGAGGGCGGATTAATCCAGCCGCCCTGCGGAAAATACAGCCCCGATGTCGAAACCGATTGTCCCACCCTTTCTGAACAGGCATGTTGAGTCATCTCATAAGCGAAGTTTTCTGGCAGACCAACGCGCCTTAACGCCTCCTGAACACGCGTCGCCCCCACCTCTGTGACGGCTAATTGCACCAGGCCGGTTAGGTCACCTAAAACTTCACTGTTTTCTAACCACGGTAATAGAGTGCGCAAGGTCACTTCAAACCCTTGAAGATACCACTGACTACGCAAGTTCCAATCGGCGGTGATCAAAGGGTGCACTGTCCCCGCCAAATTACCCGAAGCATGTAAAGCGGGCTGTTTTTCCGCTTCTAAAACCGTTACCTTCCAGCCGGCTTCTGCTAACTTATAGGCCACACTTGCACCTGCTAATCCAGCCCCAACCACAATCGCTTCTCCCGTTGTAATCGGATCTGGGCGACTAAACCAAGGCGCTTTTAAACTTGTCGGTCTTAAGTGCTGCAAGCCGCCAAAACACATCTCACGCTTTTTGCCCCAACCACTGGCTTTTTTAACCTCAAACCCCACCTTCTGTAACCCACGACGTACATCACCCGCCGACGTAAAAGTGGCAAAGGTGGTGGTCGCATGACTTAAACGAGCCATCTGTTGATACAAGCTCGGTTGCCACATCTCTGGATTCTTAGCTGGGGTAAAGCCATCCAAAAACCAGGCGTCCACCTTACTGCCTGCTGAGGCGTCGAGTTCAGGCAACCCTGTTAACACATCGCCAAACCACAAGGTTAAACGCACCTGACCATTAAAGAGCCAAACGTCATGCCATCCCGGCAAACGCAACGGGTAGTGTTGGCGTAATTCCTTCGCAAACCTCGCTAACTCAGGGTACGCTTCATGCGCTTGTGCGAGCTCTTCAACGGTCAATGGGAATTTTTCAAAGGAGATAAAGTGCAAACCCGCTTGCGGTTTAATCGGGTTAAAACAATCAAACCACAACTGCATGGTCAGCAGAAAATTTAACCCGGTTCCAAAGCCAGTCTCTGCAATACGAAAATCTGCAGTTTCAGAATTTGAACAGGCCTGTTCAAATCGGTTTTTTAGATCATTATGCTTGATAAAAACATAACTCGATTCTTCAACGGCCCCATCGGTTGAATAGTAGTAGTCATCAAAGGTTTCAGAAAGCGGAATTGACTCCGAACTCCACTGTAGATTCGGGGATTCGAGTTTTGCAAGTTTCATAGTGAAATAAACGGCTGGTTTCAAAAAGAATTATTATAAAGTCTTTTGATTTAATGTAGATTATTTAAAACAGCGGGCTACAATGAATCACATGACTTTCACGCTGATTTTTCTTAGCAAACGCCAAACAGCGCCTTTACTAAATGGACTTAAATTGACGGACCTTAATTAACCCAATGCCAACGCCTTTGCAACTCTTACGTTCCCGTCTTAGACAAACCCAGCACCGAGCATTAGTAGTCTTAAGCGGCAGTGCAGATTGGCAGCAACGTCAACTTGACTGCGTTTGGCAATCTAACGAATCCATTCTTTGGGCGGGCAGCGTTCCCACAGTCTTTGCCAACCAAGTTCAGTCCATTAAAGAGTCACAATATAAACACCTACTCGGGCAGGAAGTTGACAGTGTGGTACTGGATATACAATCCGGTTTCAGTGCCAACGGGTTAGGCATTTTGTCTGGATTAATTCGCGCTGGCGGACTATTGGTTGTTTTAACGCCAGACAGCGCCAACTGGACAGGCCTGCCCAACCCAGAAAATCACCGTTTTTTAAACACCCCTTATACACCCGACAATGCCCTGCCGTTTTTTAGTGAACACCTTCATCAGAATTTTGAAGAGCAAGCCATCTGTTTCAGCCAACAGCAAAGTGCCGCTGAAACCCGTCAGCACCTAGACACCTATTTAGCGAACACGCCCAACACTAGCCCACAACAAACCTTACCCACCCTCGATCAACAACAAGCGTTACAGCAAATCGATAAGGTCGCGTTTGGTCATCGCAAACGCCCCTTGGTCATCAGTGCTGATCGAGGACGAGGTAAAACCTCAGCGTTGGGTCTGGCGGCGATTCAACTGCTGTTGCAAGGCAAGCAGCACATTGTGTTAACCGCCAGTCGCTACGATCAAGCCAAAATGGCATTTAAACAGGCCTGTTCGGTTTTAAAAAACGACAATTCAGACATTGAGATTGAAAAGAACAAGTCGGGTCTATTGACCTTTAAATGGCAAAACCAGCTAAAAACGTTTGAGTTTGTCGCCCCCGACCAACTGATTATTCAGCCCACTCAAGCCGATGTGTTAATGGTGGATGAAGCCGCCCACCTCCCAACCCCGCTGTTAACCGAACTGTTAAAACGCCATCACCGTATGGTATTTGCCACCACCTTGCATGGTTATGAAGGCTCAGGCCGCGGCTTTGAGCTGCGGTTTAAAAAGACACTCAATCAATTAACCCCAGATTGGAAACAGCTACACTTAAAAACACCGATTCGTTGGGCCGAAGACGACCCTTTAGAACGTTTAATCAATCACGCTTTATTGCTCGATGAGAACCTGAGCCCAATTGAACAGGCCTGTTTAGAGCTACCCGCAAGTGATCTACAAATCAAAACCTTAAGCACGGCAGAGTTAGCAAAAAACACCGCCGAGCTTCGCAGCCTGTTTAACCTGCTGGTACAAGCCCACTATCAAACCAGCCCAAATGACCTGCAACAACTGCTGTGTGCTCCCAATATAAAACTGTTTGTGGCGTATCAAGCCCAACAACCGGTGGGAGTCGTGCTTGCAGTAGAAGAGGGAAAAATTGCAACGCAATCCGAACGTTTGCATGGTCATCTTGTGCCGCAACTGCTCAAAAACCATTACACTCAACCCAGCTTTTTAATGCTCTCTACCTGGCGGATTATGCGCATCGCCGTGCATCCGCAACTGCAAAACAGAGGCATCGGCAAGCAACTCATCACCTTTGTTAAACAGCAGGCAAAACAGGCTAGAGTAGACTATCTCAGCAGTAGCTTTGGTGCCACCAATGACCTACTGCCATTTTGGCTGCAACAGAACTTTATTCCGCTGCATGTTGGCGTGAAACGAGATAAATCCAGTGGCAGTCATACCGTGGTGGTCTGCCAGAGCTTAACCCCTATGGCACAACAAGCCTTGGCGGCGATTCAACGCGAATTTCAACAACAATTTCCACACGTTTTAATGGAGTCTTTGCCGTATTTCTCCGCTAGCATGGTGCTCGAAATCCTTAAAACCTTCCGTTTTAAAAAACAACAGCCCCATCTACAAGAAGCGCTCGTGCGTTACCAAAACAGTGAGCGAGTTTACGAGTCGATCAGTGGTCAACTGTGGGAGTGGAGTATTCGCAACCCCTTAGCTCTCAGCCAAGTCTCATCCAATCAACAAGCGGTTTGGTGTGATAAAGTTCTGAAAAAACGACCTTGGCAGGAGGTGGCGCACAGTCATCACCTTGCAGGTAGAAAAGGGGTTGAGAAAAACCTGCAACAGACCGTTTCGCAGGTTATAAAAAACCCGAGCAAGGCCATTTCACCTTATGCTCGGGTTCCAAAAGCGTATTAACCGTTGATTTGAATTCAAACACACCCCGCAAGGGAGCATAGAGGCCTGCTTAGATTCTTTTTAAGTTTCAAATACCACAGTTTTATTGCCGTGAATCAACACACGATCTTCCAAGTGGTAACGCAAACCACGCGACAGCACCGTTTTCTCGACATCACGTCCTAAACGCTTCATATCTTCAATGGTATGAGCATGATTCACGCGAATCACATCTTGCTCAATAATCGGCCCCGCATCCAATACTTCCGTTACATAATGACAGGTCGCTCCAATCAATTTCACGCCACGTTCATTCGCTTGGTGATAAGGGCGAGCACCGACAAATGACGGTAAGAAACTGTGATGAATATTGATCACCTGACCCGCATAATCTCGACACATCTGTGGCGGCAGAATCTGCATATAACGAGCCAAGACAATCACATCCGCTTCATATTTAGCCACAATGGCCTCGGTTTCAACAAACGCCTGAGGTTTAGTGTCCGGCGTGACCGGTACATGATGAAATGGCACCTTATACCACTCCACCATAGAGCGCAGATCATCGTGATTGGCAATCACACACACCACTTCCCCTGGCAGTTCATTCTCATGCCAACGATGCAATAGATCCGCTAAACAGTGCGATTCTTTAGACGCAAACAGTGCAATCTTTTTCGGATTTTCAGAGTCCGACAGATACCATTCCATTTCAAACTTATCAGCCACTTCTGTAAAACCTGCTTCAAAATCCGCTAAATCTTCTTTGAGTGATGAGGCCAAAATTTCATGGCGCATAAAAAACCAACCATTGGTGGAATCGGTATGATGATTCGCCTCAACAATCGTTGCCCCTTTATCCGCAATATATTGCGCCACACTCGCCACAATTCCAACTTGATCCGGACAAGAAATTACCAAACGATACACTCGACTCATAAATCGACTCTCTTTTTAAAAATACAGTGCCAAATATCATAGCAAATAAGAACAAAACTTAACCATCAAAACTTACGATTGCTTTGAGATAACTTTAAATTAGGGATGGTTGATTTATATAGATATGCGCTCTTTCAGCAATGGCACCTTTAGGCATGCCACTCTGCTTTGCTAAACCTAAAAGTAAGGCTGAAAAATCTAGCTTGGAAAAAGACATAACCTCAGAACTAAGACACAATTCAACCAAAACAAAATATAGCAAACATACCTATCAGAACTTTTTACAAGTAAAAACAAAAGGATACGATCAACAATACACACTTATAATTATAGAAATTTAGCTAAAAAATCATTTCTTTTCAACTAGGTACAAAACAATTTAATTAAACATAATTTCGCCTATTTCATGCATTTACAAGCAAAGCGCTTTAACCAGATTTTTTCAGTGAATTCCGCTATAATTTTGAACTTTAGCTGTTTCAGCTTATTGGCTCATCAAATTATTTGGAAAACCCCATGAAAATCGTCTCTTTTAATGTCAATAGTGTGCGTTTACGCCTGCATCAACTTCAAGCTTTAACCGATCAAATTGCACCCGATATTATTGGCTTACAAGAAACCAAAGTGCAAGACCATGAGTTTCCAGTTGAAGCATTGTCAGAGATGGGTTACAACGTTATTTTTGCCGGCCAAAAAACCCACTACGGCGTGGCGATGCTGTATCGCAAAGAGATTGAACTCATCAACTCACAACTGGGCTGGAAAACCGATACCGAAGATGCCCAAAAACGCATGGTCATTGGTGACTTTAAATTTGAAAATGGCGAAACAGTACGTGTGGTGAACGGCTATTTTCCGCAAGGCGAAAATCGTGAACACCCGGTTAAATTTCCGGCTAAAGAGAAGTTCTATCAAGACCTCATGGCTTACCTCAATGAGGACTGCGACCCTGAACAAGCCATAGCAGTGATTGGCGACTTTAATATCTCGCCAACCGATTTAGACATTGGAATCGGCGAGCCAAATCGTAAACGTTGGTTACGTGATGGTAAAAGCAGTTTCTTACCTGAAGAACGTGAGTGGTGGTCAACCCTTCTTAATTGGGGCTTAGTCGATACCTTTCGTACGATCCATCCAGACACGAATGATGTTTTTAGTTGGTTTGATTACCGCTCAAAAGGCTTTGATCGCGAACCCCGTCGTGGACTTAGAATCGACACCGTTTTAGCAACCAAGTCTCTGAATGCCAAAGCGATTGCCAGTGAAGTTGGCTATGATATTCGCGGCATGGAAAAACCATCCGATCACGCGCCAGTCTGGACAGAATTTAAATAACACCACTTAAACCAGGAAATAAAATGTCAGATACCCATACTCTAAAAGTGGTGCATATTGAACACCTAACAACTGATATTATTCAGTTATTAATGAAGCCCGACTTCCCAATCACTTATTCTGCCGGGCAATACATTATGCTTGGTTTTGATACGCAAGATTTAAAACCGTTTTCAATTGCAGCAGCACCACGCGAAGATGGTTTGATTGAATGTCATATTCGTAAACAAGCGGATAGTGATTGGATGACCAAACTATTTGCCATTTCAGTTGGCGATACACTTGTTATGCAAGGCCCAAAAGATCAAATGAGCATTCAACCTGCCCACAATCCAATCTTGTTTGTGGCAGGTGGTACTGGGTTTGCCCCTATGAAAGCGCTATTAGATGAGTTATTACGCCAAAACGTAGAAGTGCCTATGCACTTTTATTGGGGTGCTCGTCATACCGATGAGCTTTATATGCACGATGTTATGCAAGATTTAGAGCGTCAGCACGCTAATCTACTTTATATTCCCGTGATCTCTGAAGAAGATTCAACTTGGCAAGGTTCAACTGGCCTGGTTCACAAACAAGTGCTAAAAGATTATCCTTCACTAGAGCACAAAACCGTTTATATGTGTGGTCCTTGGCCAATGATGGAAGCCGCCAAGGCTGACTTTGCTGAAGCAGGCCTTGATCCTGTTGCATGTATTAGTTAAAACACTCGTTTTATCTAAGGCAGAAATCAATCGTTAAACTGAGTCAAGATCCCTGACTAGATTCAACCCTAAACCGTAATTATGATATGGTTATTTAAGTTTTAAACTTATAATCAATCGATTACGGTTGCACGGCAAAGAGAACGTCATGAAGCAGGTTTCACTCTCCAAATTACTCACTAAACAGATTCTGTTTGCTATGCTTGCAGGCTTACTGATTAGTTTGCCGCTTACTTTTATCCCTGCTTATTTTATTGCTCAATCGAGTATTGAACAAAAACTTCAACACCTGCAAACAAAAAGTTATGAAGAGGTTAATAGACACCTAGCTACAGGTTGGCAGCCTACCAATATCGATAAAATCATTTCCCACCTCAGTGACGAAATCCCCAACGCTACTTTTTACTTACAAAAATATTCTCTGTTTCTTGACCAAGGCGAAACGCCTAAACCAATTGATTCACTAGAAATCAAACGTCTAATTACAGAGGTCAATCACAGCAAAGAAGCGGTGATTGAAACTGATCTTTTAAACACCACTTTATACGCCGCTTATCCCATTAAGTTTAAAGACAGCTGTTTGCCGTGCCACGCTCAAGAGATCAAGGATGGCGTGATCTATCCAGGCTTACAAGCTGGCACAATTGCTTTTCAAGCACCGTTTTCGTTATCAATGATTGAAACCATGTCACAGGTACTATTCTTTAGTATCTTTATAGTTACCTTTATTCTGACCGCTCTATACTTAACCAATCGTTTTATCCGGCAAAAACTACTAATCCCACTGCAAAGCTTATCTAAGCGAATTATGTCACTTAAGTTGGATGCCCATACCCAAGAAGTCGATTGGCAACGCACCCCACAAACAGTGCTTGAAATTGATCAAATTGACGACAAAATCACCCATCATATTCGATTTATTCAAGGCATTTATAGCAAGTTAGATGCCTTGATTGTAACCGAACATGAAACCGGTTTATTCCATCGTGAACGCTTTAACGAAGTCATGAAGTACGAACTGATGCGTTCTAAACGTTACCAGCATCCATTTGCAGTTGTGATTATTAAATTAGTCGATGCCATTCCAGTAGATCGAGAAGCCTTTAAACAGCTCCCTGAAAAAGAACAGGCCACCTTGAAGGTACACACCTTTAGCCAACTACTCATGAGTGATATACGAGCGACAGATTTAATCTTTAGAATCACCGAAGATCTGTTTGTGATGATTGCCCCAGAAACAGGAACAGAGGGCGTGGAGGTCATTCAAACCCACCTTGCTAAAACCCTAAAAACGACGACAACTCATGATTTAAAAGACAGCGCTTGTACATTTGAGTTTGAATTTAAGATGGGACACGCTTGTTACGATGAAGATGGCTTAAACGCCAAACAACTGATGCACGAAGCAGCGGTTAGAATGAAAGCGAGCCAATTCTAGATTTAAGATTAATTTAAAGCAGGTGTTTAAATTAACCCTGCTTTTGTTCTAACTTTAAGATCGCTTCTTTATAGATGAGCGCCGCTTGAGAGTCTTCACCTTCTGCTTCGTAACATTGTGCTAACGCATGAAAAGTTTCGATTTCGGCATGTAAACTCAAGCTCTGTTTAAGATAACTCTGACCCAATCCCCATAACTGACTTTGACAAGCTAAACGCCCTAAAGTCAGTAATAAAATTGCATTATCAGCCTGAAATTTCTGCCACTTTTCAGCCTTTTTTAAACGTTCAAATGCGGGCCCTAAGGTTAAACGGCCATACTGATAGATCAATCGATCGTTCCAGCCTTTTTTAAGACTCTTTTCAATCCACTCTTCTAGACCAACCTCTTGCTGCCAGCCTAAACGCTGCTCAACATACTCGGCCAAGATTTCTGGCTTAAGCTTTTGACGAGTGCTTAAGATCTTCCATAACGCATCCAGTTCCTCTTCATTCGTGGCACTGGCCAATTTACCCGCCCATAATTGCTCTTCAAGTTGAGCATATTCCACACGATTAACCGCTCGGCTTCGCTTGAGCTTTGGCATTAAAGTTTCCAGCGTATTCCACTGCTTTAACTCACGTAAACGTAACGCATACTCGTTTAACACTGTTTGCTGACGGGGTTGCTGTTCATGCAGCGTCTCAAGAATGGTTAAAGAAACCTCAGGCTGTTTTTCAGCCAATAAACGCGCTTCAACTAACCCAATGGTGACATACTCTTCTGGGTATTCTGCACGTGCTTGAGTCAGGTATTGTTCGCGACGGTCATAAGCCTGCTGATTGTGTGCCATTTTGGCGGCACTTAAAAAATGCACCAGGCCTGCTTCGCTGTTTTTAGCACTTTTAATCAGTTGTTTTTCGGCTTTTTGCCAATCACCATACTCCAAAGCAATCATGCCACGCGCCATCGCCGTTTCGGATTTGTTATAACGTTTGATACGACGACGATTACGCCAGTAGTGCGGAAAATGCCAGATATTTAATAATAAACGAACGGCTAAATAGATCAGGATAAAGACAATCAAAACTGCAGCCAATGCAAAACTCAGACTGGTTTCAATGACCCAATCATCCCACACCATCGCGACATGCCCATTGTCATATAACATTAACGTGGCTAAACCGGTACTGGCTAAAATCACACTGGCCCAAACAAGTATCAGTTTCATGTGCGTCCTAATCTATTCTGTGTGTTACAAAGCACAATATGGTTATTCATCTTACTGCCCACCCATTGATACCAGTGCCAATGGCTGACGTTTTACAAAGGTAGCACTCTGCATTAACTCAAGCACTTCGGTAAAGTCGTTACTGTGTTCTGCAAAGTTCTGTGCGACAAAGGTATTCAACTCTTCAATCGCTTTCTTTAACTCTGCTGTCGATTGAATATTGACCGCCCACTCAACGCGGTCGACCAATAAAGCTAAACGCTGAATCAACACATCGTGCAGTAACAATCCCTCTACCGCAGAGAGATCTTCTGCCGTTTCCCGTTTTTTCAAACTGACCAGATCACTAAACTTGTTTAATAACTTATCCATTGAAGAGAGTTCAACTTGACTCTCTTCTACTGGTGGTTCAATCGATTTATTTGTCTCAGTAGGTTCAACCTTAGTGGAGGTCATGGTTGGTAGAGGAATGGCGGTGATTAAAGCCTTTAAGGCATTCAACCCTTTTGTCATATCCATAGAAACCATTTGCTGTTGTTCGGAAAGGCGCTGAATATCCCGTATGTCTTGACCGATTGTACGAGCCACTTCGGTCATGTTTTGCACGTCGCTGATTGCCAGTGCCTGCTCTAGCGCCAATAATTGAGTTTGAGTTTGCTCTGCATCGCCTTTTAATAACCATTGATTATTAATCTCAATCATCCATTGCTGAATCTGAAAACTGTTTAAAGGTTTTGCACGTTCCAACAGTTTTGACTGTTCAACATTCTGCTCAATCTGCTGATCTTTGAAGGCAAATAATTTACTCAACTCTTCGCCCACTAATTCAAGTTTAGACTGCACTTTTTGCTCAAGTTGAGAAAGCGCTTGCAGATCTTGATCACTTGGCTGTAAAGCTTGCTGAGTTTGCTCAGAAAACGTCTGCCAACGACTTTCGGTTTGTTGCGCTAACCCACTTAACTCCGTTTGTAGCTGTTGATAGAGTGCGTTCATCTGTTGCTGAGTGTCAGCTTTAAGTGTGTCCAGATCCCCTTGACTGATCAATGGCTGGTTTTCAGGGCGATTCAACACCTCCTCAATACGTGCTTCCATCTCTTGCTGTTGCTGTTCAACTTTCTCGACTAACCGTTGATTGGTTTCATGTAACTGAACCACTTGGGATTGAAGACGGTTTATATGCTCAATCTGCCAGTCCATATCTGGACGCGTATAGATCAATACCGCAACCACCACAACCAAAGAACCACCCCATAAAGCGCTCTTTTTAACCCATGGCGCGGTCAGGATAGATGGTTTTTTAACCGAACTAGACTTGGAGCCACTTGCAGATTGTGTTGTCGAAGACTGGCTGCTTTTCTGTTGAGAGCGGTTATGTGCTCGGCGACGAGCATTCGCACTGCTTGTCGAAGTTGAGCTCGTGCCCTCATCAACCACTTCAGAATCAATCACTCGACGATTTGCTTTAGGTGTGACAGGTTCGGTCATTATCCTTGCTCCCTGTTTTGCTTAAGTTTGTTTTCCACAAAAGAATCCATAATACAATCCACAATGCCTTGATCACTCTGCGTTGCAACAACCGCGATTTTTCCATGCCAATTCTGCTGAATAGCCCACTCTTTAATTCGTTGGCTAAAGACAACTAAAGACTGATTTAACAACCAACTCAATTGAGTTTCTGACCAGGCCTGTTCAGTTTTATTTTGAACGTTTGGATTGTTGATTTGTTCACTATTTTGCTGCTCAAAAGCTTCTAATAAATAATGCAAACCCGTAATACTGGTCGCTAATACAACAGGATTAACAGCTTGTTTAAATATTGGCCATTGTTCAGCACATAAAGGCACGGCTTGACGACAATACAAAGGCCACTGTTCAACTAAAGCACCGCGAGTCTGTAAGGTTTCCGCCAACAACGTCCGACCTTTTTCGCCCTTAACGATCAGGATTTTTTGATCTGTTAACTGTTGCAACTCTGAATGCTGTAATAACGCTTCACTATCAAACTGTTGGCCTGATGCAGAAATCATGTTTAAACCTGCATCCTGGCCTGCCTTAATGGTGGCTTTACCGATTGCAAACAAGGTCGGTAAGCGATCCATCGGCAAATCCAGTTTTACAAACGCTTTAACCGCATTAGCACTAATAAAAATAACCTTATCAAACGTGGCTAAGGATGAAATTTGTTTTGGTAAAGTCATCTGCTCAATCTGCATCGTTGGGCAAGTTAAGGCGATTGCACCAACCTTTTCAACTGCCGCATTCAAACCACTCGCCTGATGGCTAGGTCGAGTATTCAATAAAGTGAACAGAGGCATTCTTAGCAGGCCTGTTCAGTTCTATTTTTGGTTTTCGGCTGAATAGACTTCATCCAAAATGGCTTTTGCTCCCTGATCTAACAGCTGTTCTGCTAAGTCTGTCCCTAACTGTTTTGCATCACTACGCTTACCAGAGATAGAGGCCTGCAAAATCGTTTCACCGTTAATAGAACCGACCAAACCACGAACAAAGATCTCATCTTCACCCGTCAATTCAGCAAACACACCAATCGGAACTTGACAGCCGCCTTCTAAACGATGGTTCATCGCACGTTCAGCAAAGGTTCGAATCTCGGTTTCTTCATGACTTAAAACTCGAATGATATCTAAGGTTTCTTGATCTTTTTCGAAATACTCAATCCCTAAAGTGCCTTGAGTCACCGCTGGCAAACAAACTTCTGGTGCAATTTCATGGCGAATACGCTCATCTAACTCTAAGCGCATCAGGCCTGATGTGGCCAAAACAATCGCGTCGTACTCTCCCGCATCTAATTTGCCTAAACGTGTGCCGACATTACCACGCAGGTCACGGACATCTAAGTCTGGGCGCACTGCCATTAACTGTGCTTTACGACGCAAACTTGAGGTACCTAAGATGGCGCCTTGCGGCAGATCATCAAAAGATTCAAATTTATTCGATACAAACGCATCCGTTGGCGCATGACGCTCTAAAATTGCCCCTAATGCAAAGCCTTCTGGCAGCTCCATCGGCACGTCTTTCATTGAGTGAACCGCGATGTCTGCTTCACCATCCATCATGCGATCCTCTAACTCTTTGGTAAATAGACCTTTGCCACCAATTTTTGCTAAAGGCACATCTAAAATCTTGTCGCCTTTCGTTGACATTGGTAGCAGGATAATCTCTAAACCAGGGTGCGCTTTTTCAAGCTCAGCTTTAACAAATTCTGCCTGCCACATCGCCAGCGGGCTTTTTCGAGTTGCGATTCGCAAGGTCTTCTTCATTCTATTTTCCAAATTAGGTGATGAGTCTGCTTTTCATTTCAGAGAAGCCGTTTAAATTTTTAGTATCCAGCCATTTTACTGAAAATAGACACAGAGTTTTAAAGAGTTTTTAACAAACCCCTGCGCAAAAGATCAATTAGCTTGCATTTTCAAAGCTGTCGAGTAAAAAGGCGACAATTTACAGTTAATTTTTAGTTAAAATAACGCTTTAACAACCCATTTAAGTGTCTATGCACCTTACTCAACATACACAACTATTGTACGGTTCCAATTTTCGCTCCATTTGGCTGACAGTGCTGATGGCATTAAGTCTAATTGTGAGTACTGCCCAGCCTGCGTACTCGGCTGAAAACAGTCAGTTTAAAGAGTTAAAAAACCTGCAACAACTTGCTCAAGAGTCAAAACAAACAGGCCTGCCGATTATGCTGATGTTTGGTGCTGAGTGGTGTGAGTACTGCCACGAGTTAATTGAACAAGTGTTTAACCCAATGGCAATGGGGCAAAGCTATGACGGCAAAGTCGTGCATATGCGCCATGTAGGTGTCGATCAAGAAGATCTGATTTTGGGATTTAATGGTGTATGGCTAAAAAAATCCAAATGGGCCTACCAGCTAGACGCCGACTTAACTCCGACCGTGCTGTTTTTAGATGGTGATGGACGGGAGGTCGCACCCAGAATTGTCGGCATTACCAATACCCATTTATATGCGGGTGTAATTCATCGTAACTTAAACATTGCCTACAAAAACATGAACAATCCGTATAGAATTCCGGTCACGCCGGAAGCTTATGAGCTGCAACTGCAAGCCAACCAATAAAATTTAAAACCGTTGAGACCGATATGACAAGCAACCAACACAACCAAGAAAAACTTTCTAGCGCCCGATTCAGCGAATCCACCGACGCGTTTGTTGAAGAGTTTACCGCCTCTATCATGTTCGATAACCGAATGTATAAACAGGACATTCAAGGCTCAATCGCCCATGCCAAAATGCTGACTAAGGTTGGGATTTTGAATGACAAAGAACTGGAAGACATCATCAAAGGCCTGACACAGATTCAAACGGACATTGAAAAAGGTGATGTTGAGTGGTCAATCAAACAAGAAGATATTCACATGAATATCGAAGCGCGTCTAACAGGCCTGATTGGAATAACCGGTAAAAAACTGCATACCGGTCGTTCACGTAACGATCAGGTGGCGACAGATATTCGTCTATATCTGCGTGATGAAATTGATGCAATTCTGCCTGAGATGAAACGTTTCATTCAAGGGATGGTTGAACTGGCTGAACGTGAAGCCGATACCATTATGCCTGGATTCACCCATTTACAAACGGCGCAGCCGGTGACGTTTGGTCACCACATCTTGGCGTGGATGGAGATGATTAAACGCGATGTTGAACGTCTGCAAGATTGCCGTAAACGTGTGAACACACTACCTTTAGGTTCGGCGGCTTTAGCCGGTACCACCTACCCAATTGACCGTGCCTATACAGCCGAACTATTAGGCTTTGATCGCATCAGTGAAAACTCGTTGGACGGTGTTTCTGATCGTGATTTCGCCATTGAGTTCACGGCTTTTGCTGCCACATTTTTGATGCATCTATCACGCTTTTCAGAAGAGTTGGTACTTTGGTCTTCTGCACAATTTCAATTCATTGACCTACCGGATCGCTTCTGTACGGGTTCATCTATTATGCCGCAGAAGAAAAATCCAGACGTACCAGAGTTGGTGCGAGGTAAAACTGGTCGCGTTTACGGGCATTTAACCAGCTTGCTAACGTTAATGAAGTCGCAGCCTTTGGCTTACAACAAAGATAACCAAGAAGACAAAGAACCATTGTTTGATGCCGTTGATACGGTACGTGGCAGCTTGCGTGCGTTTGCCGATATGGTCCCAGCGATTATTGTCAATCGTGAGATCACTTATGATGCCGCCAAACGTGGTTTCTCCACTGCAACAGACTTGGCTGACTACCTAGTTGGTAAAGGTTTAGCGTTCCGCGATTCACATGAAGTGGTTGGTCTGGCTGTAGCACATGGCGTTAAAACCGGAGAAGACCTATCTGAAATGTCCCTAGAAACCCTTCAAGGCTTCTGTGACAAGATTACAGACGATGTGTTTGATGTCCTGACTTTAGAAGGCTCTGTCGCTGCTCGTGATCACTTAGGTGGAACTGCACCAAATCAGGTTCGTGCTGCTGTAAAAAGAGCTAAAGCTTATATCGAAACACTCTAATTTAGCCTTTGCTTCATCCAATAAAAAAGCCATGCAATTTAGCATGGCTTTATCGTTTAAGCGGTTAGTGAATATCGCTGACCGATACCCAGCAATCATTTAACAAACGTTAATCTTCAAACTTAATTACCGATTTCACGGTTTGCCCTTTATAGCTAAAGCTATTTAATGCGGCTAAATCAATTAAACACGCCATCCCGACGACATCATAACCCACTTTTTCACACAACTCAGCTGCCGCTCCCATCGAACCGCCTGTTGCAATTAAATCGTCCAATAACACAATTCGGCTACCATCACCTTGCTGCATCTCCAAGGTATCACTGCCGTACTCCAAACCATACTCAATCGACGCACAGACATTCGGCAACTTGCCTGGCTTACGCACTTTAATAAAGCCTTTGTTATGTTTAAATGCCAAAGCTGATGCAAAAATAAAACCGCGCGACTCAATCCCTGCCACGTAATCAATATTTTCCCACTCTTCTTCAGACAACAGTTCACTTATTGCATCAATCGTCTCTACAAAGTGCGTTTTCAACAACGGTGAAATATCACTAAACATAATTCCTGGTTTTGGGAAATCTGGAACCGTATCTAGATATTGGGCTAAAGGGTGTTGCGACATTAGAATTTCCTTAATTAATAATGGGTTATATTATTTTTGATTTAAATACGCGCTTTCAAGTAATAAGTGCAATTTCTAAATTAAGCTGCAAGTAAATCAACTTGCAGCCCCATAAATAATTCATTGGGTGTTTTACCACC
>JAYENR010000152.1:0-10608 GCA_034722175.1 Pseudomonadota bacterium
AAATCAACATGGTGTACCGAATGAAGTTTATGCTGAAAGGGTTGCTGAATATGAAAAGAGATTATTTAGCCAAAAGCTTGAGTTTGAAAGGCAGTTAAATATTTTTTCAGAAACTCATGTAAATGAACGTCAAATCCTTCAAAACAAAATTAAAGTTTTAGAAATAAAGTTGGCTCACCCAGAACAGAGCTTTAATGCGTTACAGTCTCAACTAGATGAATTAACTTTAAACATCAAACAGCTTGAAGGACAAATTCCCTCTAATCAAATTGAAAAAGCTAAGTTATTAATTGATAAACGCAAGGTTGATGAGGCTGAGGGTTTTTTAGATGAGATTTATGAACAACAAATAGCATCTGCACATATAGCCGCCTATCAAAGTGCGCAGTTAGCAGAAGAGCGTCTTGATTGGCAAAAAGCACTCTTGAAATATCAACAAGCCCTTGATTTAGACAAAAGCAATTTAAAGTACATGAAAGAAACGGCAAATATGGCCCTTTTGTTAGGTGAGTTTAGTATATCAAGAGAACTTTATTTAAAAGTGCTCAGCATCAAAAATATACAAGCTAAACCCCATCCAGGTGATATAGCTTATATTGATAATAAACTTGCTCAAATAGCCAGTGCTCAAGGTGACTATGAAGAGGCAATAGCAAAATATAAAAGTGCACTTAATTTGAGAGAAAAAACATATGGTTCTTCTAATCATGAGGTGTTAGAAACACTTAATAATTTAGCAGGGGTATATGAACAGGTTGGCGATTACAAAAGAGCAGGAGAACTTTATATAAGAGCCCTTGAAACGGCAGAAAAAACGTTAGGTAAAACAAGTAACTTTGTTGCAACGGTTTCAAATAATTTGGGGTTACTTTATAAAACGCTTGGCTTGCTGGAAAAGGCACTCCCTCTATTTCAAACTGCTCTTGAGTCTATTGAAAGAAATCTTGGTCCTAATCATCCTGACACAGCAACAGCACTGAATAATCTGGCGTTACAGCTAAGTGAAATAGGTCGAGTATTTGAAGCACTCCCTCTTTATGACAGAGCGTTAAATATACGAGAAACTGTTTTAGGAAAGGAACACCCGGAAGTTGCAATCACGTTAAATAATATTGCTTTGTGTTACCGTAAATTAGGTGAGGTTGAAAAAAGTATTTCTTTTTATGAAAGAGCTTTAGCAATCCAAGAAAAAAAGCTTACTCTTAATAACCCTAATATTGCTATCACATTAAATAACATTGCTTTAGTCTATCAAGATAAAGGCCTTTACTCTGATGCAATAACTATTTATCAAAGAGCTTTAAGTATTAGTAAATCTGCATTTGGAGCTAGCCATCCAACAGTAGCAACAATACTGAATAATTTAGCGGGTTTATATCGTGATAGTGATAATTTAGAAGAAGCGGTACAGTTATATGAAGAGGCAATAAGAATACTAGAAATTAATTTTCATGCGGAGAATCCTCAATTAAGGGCGGCTAAACGCAATTATCAAATATGTTTAATGAAGACGAAGAAAGTAGTATAAATAATTAAGATTGTTGTCCCGTCCTGAAATAGGTTGACACTTTTTTCAGGTTAAAAACGCTCGATGAACTTCATCGGGCGTTTTGTATTTTAGCGCCAAGTGCGGCCGCTTTGTATTGTAAATCTCAATTGACTCTTTCACCATTTGTCTGGCCTGCTTGATATCTTTCGGCTTCGTTAACAAGAACTCATTCTTCAATATCCCGTTGATCCTTTCTGCTAAAGCATTCTGATAACAGTCATAACCATCCGTCATTGAACAGGTAATGCCATGTTTTTGATGGAAGTCTTGATAAATTTTTGAGCAGTATTGAATCCCTCTATCTGAGTGATGGATTAACTCTCCTTGGTATTGCCGTGCCTTAATCGCTTTCTTCAACGCGCTCAACACAGGGACGGCATGAAGACTGTCGTGTACATGATGCCCGACAATCTTACGAGAGTAAGCATCGGTGACTAAGCTTAGATATGCTTGTCCATTCTGCACTGGTAAATAGGTGATGTCCGCTACCCATAGCTGTTCAGGTGAATGTGCAAGTTCCTCCTGAGGTTTGTCCTTTAGTAGATTGGGATGTTTGTAGAATCGATGATGACTGTGCGTGGTTTTATGATAAGCACATTTATTGGTTACCAATAAGCGCTGCCAACGCAACAGATCAAACAACCTATCTCGTCCTATCTTCAGCACCTCCTGAGCCTGGGATAGTAATAAGTGTTGTAGTTTACGTGTACCGATACGCGGTTGTTCGATTCGTACCTTGCAGACAAAGTCCAGTATCGCCTGGTACTGTTTTTCTTTTTGGGCTTGTCTGGCCAAATCTTGATAATAAGCCTGACGGCTTATCTGCAAAAACCGACAGGTATTGCTCACGTTGAGTCCTTGGATTTGTTTTTGCGTGATAAGCTGGCTAGCCGCTTTTTTGTGAGACTGACTCCAAAATCTTCTTTCATGACTTTGACCACACCCTCAAAGAACTGCGCTTTAAGCTTTTCTTCAGCAAGCAGCTGTTCTAACTCTTTTATACGTTGCTCTGGGCTAATCTTAGACTTTTCAATTGGCATACAAACACCTCGTTGCTGACGGTTAATGGATGTGGAGTCATTCCAATTTAACCGACCATGCTTACGCAGCCAAGTTAAAACGGTTGACCGACCTTGGATACCATAACGAGTTTGTGCTTGCGTATAGGTCATTTCGCCTTTTTCAACTTGGTCTACAACAGACAATTTAAAGGCAAGAGAATAATCACGTTGGGTACGCTTAGTTTTTGATGTCATTATTTTTTCCTTTTGGGTGAGGAAAAAGTGTCAACCTTATTCAGGACGGGTCATGTCTTATAAAAAAGGCGCTTAAAAGCGCCTTTTAGTTTGAATGTCTGTCAGTAATGAATTACTGCGCAAAATCCTCAGGATCGTAACCCAGATTTGGTGCTAACCACTTCTCAGTCTCTTCAATGCTCCAGCCTTTACGTTCGGCGTAGTCTTCCACCTGGTCGCGGCCTAGAGAGCCAACTCCAAAATAGCGAGATTCTGGGTGGGCGAAGTAGGTTCCTGAGACCGCAGCGGTTGGTGTCATGGCAAAGCTGCTGGTAATGTCTAAACCGATTTTTTCATCAGGCTTCATCAGCTCCCAAAGTGTACCTTTCTCGGTGTGATCTGGACACGCAGGGTAGCCCGCAGCCGGGCGAATGCCTTGGTAACGCTCTTTGATTAAGTCTTCGTTATCGAGTTTTTCATCAGGTGCGTAACCCCAGTCTGAAGTTCGCACGATTTCATGTAATGTTTCGGCAAAGGCTTCGGCAAAACGGTCTGCTAAGGCTTTTAGCATGATAGATTGGTAATCATCGTGCTCTGCTTCAAAACGTTCAATATGTTCATCAATGCCAATTCCGGCAGTGACTGCAAAGAAACCGATATAGTCGGCAACGCCCGACTCTTTAGAGGCGATAAAGTCAGAAAGGCAGTTATTGGCTCCACCGCGTTTTTTCTCCGCTTGTTGGCGAATGTGGTGGAAGCGGTGAATGACTTCAGAACGTGTTTCATCGGCATAGACTTCAATATCATCGCCCACACGGTTGGCAGGATAGAAACCATAGACCGCTTTGGCGGTTAACCACTTCTCATCGATAATCTGCTTCAACATCACTTGTGCATCAGCAAAGACTTTTTTGGCCTCTTCACCAACCACTTTGTCCTCTAGGATACGAGGGTATAACCCATGAAGCTCCCAGGACTGGAAGAACGGAGACCAATCGAAACGCTCTAACAGAGTCTCAAGTGGGAAGTCTTCTAATACTTTTGTGCCTAAGAACGTCGGTTTAACAGGCGTGTAATCTGACCAGGCCTGTTCCGTTAAAGATGGGTTTTCACGTGCCTTATTGATTGGAATACGTCTAACTTGTTTAGCACGCGCTTTACGCTCTTCACGAACGGTTTCATACTCGGCACGAATTTTAGCGGCGAAGTCGGTTTTTAAATCTTGTGAGATCAGGCTTTGCGCTACACCTACCGCACGAGAGGCATCTTTAACGTAAACCACCGGATTGTCATATTGCGGTTCAATCTTAACCGCGGTATGGGCTTTAGAGGTGGTGGCGCCACCAATTAACAGTGGCAAGTCCATATTACGTTCTTTCATCAGCTTTGCCACATTCACCATCTCTTCAAGAGACGGCGTTATCAGGCCTGAAAGACCAATAACGTTTGCACCTTGCTCAATCGCCGTATCTAAAATTTTCTCGGCTGGCACCATGACACCAAGGTCAATAACCTCAAAGTTATTACATTGCAGAACCACGCCCACGATATTTTTACCAATGTCATGTACATCGCCTTTTACCGTGGCCATGACAATTTTACCTTGTACACGCCCAGCCGATTTTTCAGCTTCTAGGAATGGATCAAGGTAAGCGACGGCACGTTTCATTACACGAGCGGATTTAACCACTTGTGGTAGGAACATTTTTCCTGAACCGAACAGGTCTCCAACCACGTTCATGCCGTCCATGAGCGGACCTTCAATGACATTGATTGGCGCACCTAGTTTCACGCGGGCTTCTTCGGTGTCTTCTTCAATAAAGTCGGTAATCCCTTTAACCAAAGCGTGCTCTAGACGTTTCTCTACACTGACTTCACGCCAAGAAAGATCGGCTTCTTTAGAGGCGGCTGAACCATCGCCTAAGAATTCAGCGGCAATCTCTAATAGACGTTCGCCCGCTTCTTCATCTTTGTTAAGAATGACATCTTCAACGGCCAGGCGAAGTTTCTCTGGCAGGTCATCATAAATCGCCATCTGTCCGGCGTTTACAATACCCATGTCCATGCCTTCTTTAATGGCGTAGTAGAGGAAAACAGAGTGAATGGCTTCACGAACCGGGTTGTTACCACGGAAAGAGAAGGAGACGTTAGAGACCCCACCTGAAATTTTAGCGTGTGGTAGGTTGGCTTTAATCCAAGTGACCGCATTGATGAAATCTAAACCGTAGTTGTTGTGCTCTTCAATACCGGTAGCGACCGCAAAAATATTTGGATCAAAGATAATGTCTTGCGGCAGAAAGCCGACTTTTTCAGTTAAGACTTCATAAGAGCGCTGACAAATTTCAATTTTACGCTCTAAGGTATCGGCCTGACCGTCTTCATCAAACGCCATAATAATCGCCGCCGCACCGTATTTTTTAACCAATTTGGCGTGCTTAATAAAGGCCTCTTCACCCTCTTTAAGTGAGATGGAGTTAACGACGCCTTTCCCTTGAATGCATTGCAGACCTGCTTCAATGACTTCCCATTTAGAGGAGTCAATCATAATCGGCACTCGAGATGCTTCTGGTTCAGAGGCGAGTAGGTTTAAGAAACGTACCATGCACGCTTTGGCGTCCAGCATCCCTTCATCCATATTGACATCAATAATCTGTGCACCATCTTCAACCTGTTTAACCGCAATATTGATTGCGTCATCGTAGTTTTCTTCAATGATTAAACGTTTAAAAAGCGCAGATCCGGTGACGTTGTTACGTTCGCCGACGTTGACAAACAGGGTGCTATCATCAATATTCAGTGGTTCTAAACCCGATAAACGACAAGCTGGGTTTATTTCTGGAAGTGTGCGAGCTGGCTCAGCTTGAGCGGCCTTTGCCATCGCTTGTACATGATCTGGTGTGGTTCCACAACAGCCACCAATAATATTAATCCAACCACGCTTGGCCCAAACTGCAATCTCTTCAGCCATCTGCTCGGGTGTTTCATCGTATTCGCCAAACTCATTAGGCAGGCCTGCGTTTGGGTGAATCGAAACATAGGTTTCGCAGACACGGCTCAACTCTTCCACATAAGGGCGCAGTTCATGTGGCCCTAAGGCACAGTTTAGGCCGACCGATAAAGGCTCGGCATGGACAACAGCATTGTAAAACGCTTCGGTAGTTTGGCCTGATAAGGTACGGCCAGAAGCATCGGTAATGGTTCCTGAAAGTTGAATCGGCACTTCATAGCCGACTTCGTCTTCTACCTCTTTAACCGCAAAAATAGCGGCTTTGGCATTTAGCGTATCAAAGATGGTTTCAATTAGGATGGTATCAACGCCACCTTCTAATAGAGCATGAGTGGCCTGTTTATAGGTTTTAACCAGTTCATCAAATGAGGTATTACGAAAACCAGGGTCATTCACATCGGGAGAGATCGAGGCGGTACGGTTTGTTGGCCCTAACACACCTGTTACAAAGCGAGGTTTGCCATCTTCTTGTTCGGCAATATCACAGGCTTCACGTGCCACTTTTGCTGCGGCTAAGTTAATCTCACTCACATACTCTTGCATGTCGTAATCAGCTTGTGCAATGGTGGTGGCGTTAAACGAGTTGGTCTCAAGAATGTCGGCACCTTTACGCAAAAACTCAAGGTGAATATCACGAATCACATCCGGTTTGGTAATCACCAGAATGTCGTTATTGCCTTTGATGTCCATATGGTAGTCGCTAAAGCGATCTCCGCGGAAGTCTTCTTCAGTCAGATTTAGGTTCTGAATCATGGTCCCCATAGCGCCATCGAGAACGACGACACGCTCTTGAAGAAGGGATTTAAGTTGTTGAAGACGTTCTGTGCGACTACTCATCGGGGGCTTCCAAAATAGATTAAATTGAAGATTTTAAAAATTAAGCCAGCCATTTTAACCGATTTACTGTGCAATCACTAATCTAGACAGGCCGATACATAAACATTTCATTATATTTATTATGGGTTTAGCTTTGGTGAAATAGCGTTATTTACTTAGTGTTGGTGTATCAAAGGGTGGGTAAATACTTTATAATTCAAGAAAAATTTTAGGAATGTCAAAGATGATCCAAGCTTATCAACGCTGGTTAATGGTCGCAGGGATCGCGACTTTTTCAGCTGTGACACACGCCTCTGAAGTGCAATATGGCTCAGGAACCATGAACTTACAAGGTGGCCTGTTAGGTTTGGAAACCGATATTTCTTCACCTGTTTCTATCTATACCTTGAAAGAGCATCATGCCGATATTCTGTCTAGCGATTGGTTTTATAACTATCAAGTATCGTATTACACGGCGCAGTCCTTAACTGGTGCAGGTGGGTTAACCTCAACCTCGTTAGGTGGCGATTTACTGCTTTCGGCAAGTGATTATGAGCTATCAGGATTGGATGGTCAGCTTACGTTAGGGTATGACGTCTATAAACGAGGCCCGTTTGATTATGTTGGTTTTGGGGTCTCTTTAGGAATCGCCACCCCATATCTAAAAAACACGGGAGAGGAGTCTGGAGAGAGCAGTGGTAGTGATGACTCAGTGCCTGTTCCATTAGTCGATGGGGGCTCTGCTACCGATTTAATTGCCTCTAACACGGAATTTTTTGGTTATAAAGTTGGGCCAAAAATTATGGCGAGTAAGAGTTTTGGTGACTATGCCTCTCTCTTTGCAGAGGCCAGTTACGCTTGGCAGACTATGAATGTTGAAAACAGTACGCTTGATTTAAGCACGGATGTAAACGGAAGCTACTTTTCTTATGGTGTTGGAATGCGTTATCAGCCGATTTCAGTCAAAAAAGATCTTGGCTTTATGACCATCAACCCGGCGTTGTATATGACGTTTGGTGTGAATTACGCCAAGTTATTATTAGATGATTTGAGTGTGGATTTAAGTGGTAATAATTACGATTTGGATGAGTCTCAATTGAAAATGGATTCAACCACGCTGTATTTTGGCTTGGGTTACGCTTTTTAGAACCTTTTCTAAAAACCATAATTCGGTCTGCTTAATTATTTAAGACCTCTGCATTCTGCAGGGGTCTTTTAGTATAATCACTCCATAAATTTCAACCGCTTGAGATGCCTAGTTTATTCTAGTCTCTCTGATAAATGAGTTAATTGCACCATGCTCTGTCAAGTCTTCCCTGAACAATACGAATCTCAATTAGCAGATAAGGTTTCTCGTCTGCAGTCTCTGTTGCCTGAAACACCGAACCTACAAATCTTTGAATCGCCTGATTCACATTATCGTGCACGAGCGGAGTTCCGCATTTGGCATGAAGGTGATGAGTCTGATTACATTATGTTTAATTCGGAAACCCGTGAGAAGGTGAAGATCAAATCGTGTCCAATGGCGATTGAATCAATTCATGACTTAATGCCTAAGTTGATGGCTAAGATTGTTGCCAACCCATATCTAAGAACGAAGCTTTTTCAGATCGATTTTCTAGCAACCTTAAGTGGCGAAATGCTAGTGACATTGATCTATCGTCGTCAAATTGAAGGTGACCAGGCCTGGTTAGATGCAGCAAGTCAGTTAAAACAGTCATTGTCAATCACCCACATTATTGGGCGAGCCCGAAAACAGAAGATCATGCTTGATCAAGATTATGTGATCGAAAAACTAACGGTAGACAGTAAAGAGTTTGTCTATCAGCAAATTGAAAATAGCTTTACCCAACCCAATGCGTTTGTTGCTAAAAAAATGCTGGGTTGGGCACGTCAAATGTGTGATCGATATATTGAGCCAACCACAGATTTGATTGAGCTTTATTGTGGTAACGGTAACTTCTCAATTGCCTTGTCAGATAAGTTTCGACAGGTGTTGGCGACAGAGATTTCTAAAACCTCGGTCTACTCTGCGCAGTTTAATATTGCAGAAAACCGTATTGAGAACCTTAAAATAATTAAATTGGCTGCGGAAGAGATCTCTCAGGCGTTGCAAGGCACACGTGAATTCACACGGTTAAAAGAGATCGACTTGACGAGTTACGATTTTAAAACCATTTTTGTTGATCCTCCCCGTTCGGGTTTAGATGACTTGACACGTCAGATGGTGACGGAGTTTGATTCAATTTTGTATATCTCTTGTAACCCAGAAACTTTGGCATTTGATTTAGAGTCAATCACAAAAACCCACGATGTGATTGAAACCGCTATTTTTGATCAATTTCCCTATACCCACCATATTGAAAGTGGTGTGTTCTTAAAGCGAAAGGTTTCAGTATGATTTTAGCTTGGATTGGCGCACTCGTTATTGGGGTGACATTGGGATTGTTAGGGTCTGGTGGATCCATTCTGACCGTGCCTGTATTAACCTATTTGGTTGGACAAGAGACTAAGGTGGCCATTGCCGGGTCCTTAATGATTGTTGGTATTATCAGTATTTTCTCTGCGATACCTTATGCTCGTCAAAAATTAGTGAAATGGCGCACGGTTGTGATCTTTGGTGTGCCAGGAATGATCGGTGCCGTGGTTGGTGCTTGGGGAGCTAATTTTGTCAGTGATGCGATGCAGATGTTGATCTTTACCGCTTTATTGCTAGCTGCTTCCTATTTAATGTTTAAGCCTATTAAGCTTAATGGGGATGAAGAGCATCAAGAACGTGCCATGAGCAAGATTGCCCTAGATGGCTTTGTGGTCGGAGCGATCACGGGATTAGTTGGAGTGGGTGGAGGTTTCCTGATTATTCCTGCATTGGTCATCTTAGGTGGCTTATCGATGCGTTTGGCGGTGGGTACCAGTTTGGTCATTATTGCCATTAAATCCTTTGCTGGTTTTGTGGGTTATTTACAAGTATTAGATACTTTACAGCTCAGTGTTGATTGGAACATTATCTGGATATTCTCAGCGATTGGGGTGATAGGTGGCTGGTTGGGTCACAAGATCAGTGCTAAAGTAAATCAAGAGATGCTTAAAAAAGGTTTTGCGATCTTTTTGATTTTAATGGGCTTGTTTATTCTTTACAAAAACTTACCAGGCCTGCTCTAAAAAATCGTTGATTAGCATTTAAACGGGGGTGGAAATGCAATTAGAATCAGTCAATATTGGAAAGCTGCAGACTCATTTGTGGCGTGATGGCACCGAATCAGGCCTGCATAAAGCACCTGTTCACGGCCTGATTGAGGTCAATTCAACCGGTCTTCAAGGTGATGAACAGGCTGACCTTAAGAATCATGGCGGGGTTGATAAGGCTGTTTTTGTGATGCCTGCTGAAAATTACAAAAAATTTAGAGTTGATCAGCCCTATGGGTTTTTAGGTGAAAACCTAACTATTAGTGGGTTGGATGAGAACTTGGTCTGTTTAGGAGATCGTTTTAGAGTGGGAGGTGTTCTGCTTGAGGTTTCTCAGCCCCGTTCGCCATGTTGGAAGCTGGGTGAACATGCTAAGACTCAGCCTGCTTGGAAAACTGCGAGTGATTTCTTAAAAGAGTATTCTGAAAGTGGTTGTGTCGGGTTTTATTGTCGAGTGATTGAAGAAGGTTTACTACAGCAAGGTGATCAAGTAGAACGTTTTGCAGATACGCAGAGTTCGGTGCATGGTTGTATGTCGATTCATGATCTATTTTTGGCAAAGCAGTTTCACAAAACAGACAAAGACTGGTTGTTATTGGCGTCTGCTATCGATCACCCAGCACTGTCCAAAGCTTGGCATAAAGCCATTAAAGGGTTGTTGGCACAACAAGAGATGTATCAAAAATAAGCGGCAGATTAATCGATGAGTTATACAAATAAAAAAAGCCGGTAGAAACTCTACCGGCTTTTTTATTGAAGCTTAAGAAATTTAAATTTAGTGCTCTAAAGCCGGTTGCTCACTAGCTAGGTTGGTA
>JAYENR010000153.1:0-1829 GCA_034722175.1 Pseudomonadota bacterium
GAAGAGTTAAGCTCGCTGTTTGCAGATTGTCAGCAATGCTGATCACAATTAATCCTGATTGCTTGGATTAATCTGAACTTAAAGCGGCAAGTTGTTCCGCTTGGTGTTCGTTAATTAATGGATCGACGACCTGTTCTAAAGAGCCGTTCATAATTTCATCTAACTTATAAAGTGTTAGGTTGATTCGGTGATCTGTTACGCGACCTTGTGGATAGTTATAGGTACGAATTCGGTCTGAACGATCCCCTGTTCCCACCAAACTTTTACGTTCTTCTGCAATTTCTGCATCGTGAACTTGTTGTTTAGCATCCATAATACGTGCCGCAAGCAGTGACATCGCACGGGCACGGTTTTTATGTTGAGAACGTTCGTCTTGGCACTCAACCACGGTATTGGTGGGTAGGTGGGTAATACGGATGGCCGAGTCAGTTTTGTTAACGTGCTGACCACCGGCTCCCGATGCTCGGAATGTATCGACTTTTAGGTCAGCAGGGTTGAGTTCAATTTGTTCAACTTCTGGTGCTTCCGCCATAATAACCACGGTAGCGGCAGAGGTGTGAACACGACCTTGCGTTTCGGTTGCGGGTACACGTTGTACACGGTGCGCGCCTGATTCAAATTTCAAGCGTGAATAAGCGCCGTTACCAATGATACGGGCGATAATCTCTTTGTATCCGCCGTGATCACCTTCATTGGTGTTGATGACCTCTACCTGCCAGCGCATTTTTTCTGCAAAGCGGCTGTACATTTTAAATAGGTCGCCTGCAAAGATTGCAGCTTCATCCCCACCCGTTCCGGCACGGATTTCTAAGAAGATATTCGCTTCATCATTTGGGTCTTTTGGCAGTAGCATTTTTTGCAATTCAACTTCATAGTCTGCAATCTTTTGTTCCAGTTCAGGTAACTCTTCTTGAGCCATCTCTTTTAGCTCAGAATCTCCAGAAGCGATCATCTCTTTGGCTTCTTCAATGTCACCTTCGGTTGCACAGTAGCCATTGAAGTTCTCGACCACTGGTGTCAGTTGAGCGTGCTCTTTGGTTAGGCCCATAAACTTTTTTTGATCGCTGATGACATCAGGATCAGAAATAAGATGGTTAATCTCCTCTAGGCGTTCAACCAATGTTTCCAGTTTGCTACGAATTGAATCTTTCACGGTTATTCTCAGTTATTGTTTTCAAGGGATGGCAAGCACCCGGTTGGAATTAGGGTTTGAAGAAGCTATTTTTCAGCTTCGTGGTCAGCAATAAGTAGGGTTTTTGCTGAATCAATTAATGTGTTCTGTCCAGCCAAGCCTGCTTGGTGCAGTTGTTTGGTTGGGGTATGCAGTAATTTATTGGTCAGTTGGTTGGCTAGCTTTTTGACCACTTCTTCAGGTTTGCAGCCGTTTTCAAGTTGGTGCATCGCCAACTCAAGCGCTTGTGCTTTAATGTCATTGCTTTGTTGACGATATTGCTGAATCAGCGGGTTAACCTGCTGGATCGCATTAAGCTGTGCCATAAAGCCATCGGCTTGCACATCAATAATTTCTTCAGCTTCTAAAGCGGCAGTTTGACGAGATTGTTTATTGTCTTCAATAATCTCGTGTAGATCATCTACCGTATAAAGGTAGATATTTTCCAGCTGGTCAATGGTTGGGTCAATATCACGTGGTACCGCAATATCAATCATAAATATTGGTCGGTTCTTGCGACGTTTTAAAGCTGGCTTAACGTGCTCTTTTTGCAAGATAGTTGTTGGACTACCTGTCGAACCAATAATCATATCCGCTTCATGCAGGTGATCAGGGATTTCGTCTAGTTGAATTGCATAGCCACCCACCGCTTCGGCTA
>JAYENR010000154.1:0-10577 GCA_034722175.1 Pseudomonadota bacterium
CCACGACCACCACGTTTCTGAGCACGGTAATCACTTAATGGCTGAGTCTTAATGTAACCATCTTGCGACAGAGTCACAATACGGTCTTCAACCGCAATCAGGTCTTCTGCATCTAAATTCTGGTAACTGTGATCAATCTCAGTACGTCGTTCATCACCAAATGACTCAAGTACTTCTAATAATTCCTCTCTCACCACTTCGGTCAAACGATCCGGGTTACGAAGAATCTCTAGGAATTCAGTAATCTTTTCAATTAAAGTTTTATATTCATCAATGATTTTATCTTGCTCTAAACCGGTTAAACGGTGTAGACGCATTTCAAGAATCGCCTGAGCCTGAGCCTTAGACAACTTGTAAACTTCACCATCTGAACCAAAGCCTTCTGGTAGGTCTTCAGGACGAATATCCTTCATCTCAACACGCTCTAGATAATCTAGAACCGAGCCGACATTCCAATCTTTTTCAAGCATACGCTCTTTGGCAACAGAAGGGCTAGGAGATGCCTTAATCAACTCAATCATCTCATCGATATTGTGCAATGCAACCGTTAGACCTTCCAAAATATGGGCTTTTTCACGCGCCTTACGGAGATCAAAGATAGTACGACGGGTGACTACTTCACGACGGTGCTTAACAAACGCTTCAACTACTTCCCTTAGGTTTAAAAGTTTAGGCTGGCCGTCAATAAGCGCAACCATATTGATACCAAACACCGTTTGCATTGAGGTTTGCTTATACAGGTTATTGATAATCACCTCTGGCACTTCACCACGACGCAATTCAATGACGATACGCATTCCATCTTTATCGGACTCATCACGTAGACCGGTGATTCCTTCGATCTTTTTCTCTTTAACCAGTTCCGCAATACGTTCAATTAAACGTGCTTTGTTTACCTGATATGGCAATTCATCAACAATAACTTGTGACTTACCACTCTTATCGGTTTCAACATGAACTTTAGAACGAATCTGAACACGACCACGCCCAGTTTCATAGGCTTCACGAATTCCTGTCGTACCATTGATAATTCCGTGAGTTGGGAAATCTGGCCCAGGAAGATGCTCCATCAAGCCCGAAACATCAATAGATGGGTTATCAATAAAAGCTAAACAAGCATTAATGGTTTCGTTTAGGTTGTGCGGTGGAATATTGGTTGCCATTCCGACCGCAATCCCTGAAGAACCATTGACTAATAGATTGGGAATACGTGTTGGCATCACCACCGGTTCAGATTCAGAACCGTCATAGTTTTCTGCAAAGTTAACGGTCTCTTTTTCAAGATCGGCTAACAAGTGATGGGCGATCTTCGCCATACGGATTTCTGTATAACGCATCGCAGCAGGTGAATCACCATCAACCGACCCGAAGTTACCTTGTCCGTCAACCAACATGTAACGTAACGAGAATGGCTGCGCCATACGTACGATTGTGTCATAAACTGCGGTGTCACCGTGCGGGTGATATTTACCGATGACATCACCGACAATACGTGCCGACTTCTTGTAAGGCTTGTTATAGTCATTACTCAGCTCATTCATTGCGTATAGTACGCGACGGTGAACGGGCTTTAGACCATCTCTCACATCGGGAAGTGCTCGACCTACAATTACGCTCATGGCATAACTTAAGTAGGATTGCTCCATTTCATCTTCTAACGCAATGGGAATAATTTCACGTGCAAATTCAGACATCAACCATCCAATCTATTTTTAAAGGAATTTAAAGCCGACATTATAACTAAACATTGCATTTAAAGCTAACCTTTATAGATGCTTTTCAGCCTTTTAAACCGTACTCAATAGACCCATTTAGATGTTTTATATCCACAGCAGTTTTGTCAAGTTATAAAAGACTCCTAAACTCTGTAATTTTCAATTAACAGCGCCTTAAAACAGGTATAATTTTGAACTTATTTTTCGAGATCAAATTTAACCAGGCCTGGTAAGAATATTTAGCCTTATCCTATCTTTAGATTAATTGATAAAAGAGAGCCCATGAGCGAAACCACTTTTCGTAACAGTAATGCCGACCAAGAAGAACTCAATAACTTTAACCGCCTATCTAATACCTGGTGGGATACTGAAGGTGAATTTGGTGCTCTGCACAAAATCAACCCGTTTAGACTCGACTTTATCCAACGTCATCAAACGATCGAAAACCAATCGATTTTAGATATTGGCTGTGGTGGCGGCATTCTTTCTGAGTCTTTAGCCATTGCTGGAGCAGAGGTAACAGGAATCGATTTAGCTGATGAGGTGTTAACCGTTGCCAAACTGCACGGCTTAGACTCTGGCGTTAAAGTGAATTATCAACTGATTGCCGCAGAAGAGTACGCCCAAAACAATCAAGCTAAACACGATATTGTGACTTGCATGGAAATGCTAGAACATGTTCCAGATCCAGCGGCTATTATTCAAGCCGCCGCAGATTGCGTGAAACCGGGTGGCTGGGTGTTCTTCTCTACCCTTAATAGAAATTACAAAGCCTATTTACTGGCGATTTTTGCTGCTGAACAGGTCATGAATTTAGTCCCAAAAGGCACACACACTTACGACAAATTCATCACGCCAGCAGAGATGGATGCCATGGCGCGTCAAGCTGACTTGTACCTGCGTGACAGTGCCGGCATTGAGTTCAACCCGCTATTAAGTCGTTACGGCCTAAATGAGCAGGTAGATGTTAACTATCTGCTTGCGTATCAAAAGGCACTGTAATTATGACCATTAAATGTGTTTTATTTGATTTAGACGGCACCCTGCTGGACACCTCATTAGATTTTGCCTACGCTTTGAATCAAACCCTCAAACATTTTGACCAACCTACCCTTCGTTACCAAGACATCCGTCAAGTGGTTTCTCAAGGCGGGTTAGCGATGACCCAACTTGGCTTCCCTGAATTGAGTGGCGATGAGTTAGAAGAAAAACGTCAGCATTTTTTGAAAATTTATTTTGAAAACATTGCCAATCACACCCAAATTTTTCCGGGTTTACAGACAGGCTTACAAAACCTAGCCGATAGAAACATCCCTTGGGGCATCGTCACCAATAAACCAGGTTGGCTAACGGAAAAATTACTCGAGTTTATTGAATTTCCAAACCAACCTTTAAGTGTGGTTTGTGGCGACACTTTAGAGGTTCGCAAACCAAACCCAGAACCGATGTACTTGGCAGCTAAACAGTGTGGTTTTTCACCATCAGAGTGCCTCTACCTGGGAGATCACCCGCGTGATATTGAAGCGGGCATTAATGCCGGCATGAAAACCGGAGCTGCGATGTTTGGTTACTTACCTGAACAGTCCGGTGAACAATCCGGCAACGAAGCCTGGCCTGCTGACTTTTTCTTTGATACTCCAATAGAAATCAGTCATTTCATCGAATCACTGTAATCCTAACTTACGTTAAAAAAGAGACGACAAACATTATGAGTGCATACTTAATTACTGGTGCGGCAATGGGGCTTGGCAGAGCTTTAACCATTCAACTTGTAGAAGCAGGACACGAAGTTATCTTGCTCGATAAAGAACTGAAAGCTCTAAATGCACTGTATGACGAACTCGACTCCGATTTAGTGGCACTCTACCCGATGGATCTATTAGGTGCCAATATTGATAACTACAAAGAACTCAAAGAAGTCATTGAAGAGAATTACGGTGCTTTAGACGGGGTGTTTTTAAATGCCGCAATCCTGCCCGCCTTCACCCCGATTGAGCATTTTGACTATATGCAGTGGTATGAAGTCCTGCATACTAACTTGAATGCTAACTTCCACTTAACGCAAATGACTCTGCCTTTATTGAACAAAGCTAAAAACGGTAAGTTAGTAGCGGTTACTGATGAAAACATCAGCGAACACCCTGCTTTTTACGGTGCCTATGGTGTCGCTAAAGCGGGCTTGGAACAACTGATGAAGACCGTGGCGGTAGAAAATCGTGAACAGCCAGCAGATATCTATGTGGCTAAATTGAAAACCTTTGCAACAGAAACACGTGGCCGTCTATTTCCCGGAGAAAACCCAACTCAACTGCCACAAGCAGAAGAGATGGCGACTCACCTGCTAGACATCGTTTTACACGGTTTAAATGCCGAGTTAGTGCACAAGCTTTAGGTTTTTAAGCGATTTTAAAATTGAACAGGCCTGGTTAAATCAATCTCAGGCCGGTTAGAGTCAAACCAACCCTCTTACTTTTCCACTCCATCTCCTTTTGAAGTAACGCCCGCTGTCAACGTAAACCGCATGGCTTCCTCCATACTCATATCTACAACCGTCACACTCTTTCTTGGAACCAAAACAGTATAGCCACCTATCATGTAACTCAACGGTAGATAGACTAAAACACTATCATCATCGTCATAACCTTTTGGCAACTTATTAGAGACCGTCTCTGTGACAAAACCAATCACTTTCATGCCTGTATCCGCCATCTCTATCGCCACCACTTGATCAAACTCTTGTTCCTTATTAGGTTTAAAGTAATCAAAAAAATCACGAATCATTCGGTAGACAGGTTTAATCACCGGTAGATGCAGAATGAAGTTTTCCATTTTGGCAAACAGGCGACGGAATAGGTAACCGTGCATCAAAAGACCAATCACAAATAAAACCAACAGTCCTGCGATCACTCCCATCCCCGGCCAATACAACTCTTCAGCCAGGATCAGACGAATCAACTCACCCAAAAAAGACTCTGCCGAGACTGCCAGCCAATAAAGCAGATACGCTGTCAATACCACTGGCAAAATCGTAATTAAACCAGTCAACATATTACGTGTAATAAAACCGAACACTAGGCTCTCCAACAATAAACAACAACTCATCATACCTTGAGAAAAATATAGAGTTGAAATTAGATTTCAAAAACAGAGCCTTAGTTTGCTAATTGAAAAACTAAATAAGGCAAAAAAAGTGTAAATAACAGAACTAAAGACCACAATCGGCCTTTAAACACATTGTAGTCTTGTAATAGAACTGACCAGGCCTGCTTCATCACAAAATGACCAAAAAAGAATTCAAAGGTAAGACTCATCCCTAACCACATAATCCCCACCAATAAAGCTTTTTCAACAGATGCGAGCGGCCAAAAAGCATGGAACCAATCCACATAGACAAAAAACAGTAGAACCGCTGTCAAGCAGGAGATTTGATGGGCACGCAATTTAGAAAAACGTTTTTCCAATACTGCCTGACGAATTGCCCCATTGGCAATGGCGATCAATACCATCGGAAACCAAGCTAGAAAGTATTCAAACACTGCCTTCCTCCCGAAAGTGTCTAACTCTATGCGAGATTCTTCTTCACTAAACTTGGCGCTGAATCCAATAGTTTACGAGTGTAGTCATGTTTAGGGGCAAGCATCACCTCTTCAACCGCACCCTGCTCGACAATTTTACCGTTTTGCATCACGGCTACTTTGTGTGCAATCGCAGGAATAATCGAAAGATCGTGCGTTATAAACAGGTAGGACATTTGGTACTTTTGTTGCAGTTCATCCAATAGAGCTAATACCTGAGCACGCACCGACACATCTAAGGCACTGGTTGGTTCGTCGCAAATAATCAACTCTGGCTCTACCGCTAAAGCACGAGCGATTCCAATACGTTGACGTTGACCACCGGAAAATTCATGCGGGTAACGATATTTGTGCTCAACCAATAATCCCACCTGCTCAAGCAACTCTTCGATACGTTTGTCCTGTGCGGCTTTATCTTTGGGCCCAACCTGTAAACTGTTCATGCCTTCACGAATAATTTCGCTAATCGTCATTCGTGGGTTTAACGCAGAAAACGGATCTTGAAATATCACCTGAACCTTTTTACGGAGCGGTTTCATCTGCTTTTCAGACAGACTTGTTAGTTCGATATTATCGGAGTGAGAGGCCTGACCATTCTGAAATACCACTTGACCATCGGTCGCATCAACCAACTTAAGAATCGCCTGCCCGATGGTACTTTTTCCGCTTCCAGATTCACCTACCAATGCTAATGTCTGACCTTTTGGAATGGTTAAAGTGACACCATCAACCGCTTTTACATACCCTACTGTTCGTTGAAACAGACCTTTCTTAATAGGAAAATGAACTTTTAAGTCCGTGACTTGCAATAAAGTTTTTGTATCAATAATAGGACGATATTCACGTTTTGGAACGGCATCAGCTAACAATCTTTTTGTATAAGGGTGCTGTGGATTGGCAAAAAAGTGCGCTTTTTCAGCCTGCTCAACGATCTCACCCTGCTTCATGACTGCAACCTGATCTGCCATATCATTGACAACCCCCATATCATGGGTAATAAACAATATCGACAAACCACGTGCATCACGAATCTGCTTTAACAGGTCCAACACCTGTGCCTGAATGGTCACATCTAAAGCCGTGGTTGGCTCATCGGCAATCAGTAGATCGGGTTCACACGCTAAAGCCATTGCAATCATCACACGTTGCTTTTGCCCACCCGATAGTTGATGTGGATACCAGTCATATCGTTCAGCCGCTTCAGGAATGCCAACCTCATTAAAGAGATCAACGACTTTTATACGTGCTTGTTTTGAAGACAGACCTAAATGCACTCGTAACACTTCCGCAACCTGTTCCCCCACTTTCATCACCGGATTCAATGAAGTCATCGGCTCTTGAAAGATCATCGCCACCTGCTTACCGCGTACTTTCTGCATTTGGTATTCTGGCAAACCAAATAGGTTTTGTTGATTGAGGCTGATCTCACCACCTGTAACATCCAAAGCCTCAGGCAATAAGCGCATCACCGCCAAGCTGGTCAAAGATTTACCACTTCCAGACTCACCCACCAGTGCAAAGATTTCACCAGACTGAATCTCAAAGCTAATACGGTTAATCAAAGTACTGCCATCCACCTCTACAGAGAGATTATTGACTTGTAATACAGGTTGCGAAGTTTGCATAAATAAAACCTTATTTGTAACTTCTTGGATCTAGCACCAGCTGTACTCGGTCTGAGAATAAATTTGCTGCTAAAACTAAAATAAACATAAAAAAGAATGCCGAGAATAGAGACCACCAAACCATCGGTTCACGCGCCATCTCTAGACGTGCTTGGTTAATCATATTCCCCCAACTGTGCATAGTTGGGTCAACCCCAACCCCCACATAAGACAAAACCGCTTCTGCTAACACCAATCCACTAAAGTCCAACACCACCGCAATTAATACAATATGCATGACATTCGGCATAATATGGCGACCGATAATGGTTAAGCGACTCACACCAAAAGCACGTGCGGCGGTCACAAATTCGATTTGGCTGATTTTAAGCGTTTCTGCTCGAAGCAATCTGCACAGGCCTGTCCAACTGGTCATTCCCAGAATAAGAATTAAGAATAGCAGACGAACATCCGCGCGCTCTTCGGTGGTACTAAACCAGTCTGGATTATTACTCATAATCACCTGCATCACCAATACCGCCGCCGCAATTAATAACACACCTGGAATCGAGTTTAAGGTGGTATATAGATATTGAATCACATCATCGACCCAGCCTTTGAACAGGCCTGCTGAGATTCCTAAAATCAAGGCAACCGGTAACATAACTAAAGTGGTTAACACACCTATCAGAACACCTGTTCGAATACTTTTAAAGGACTCATACAAGACATCACCACCGACTTTATCTGTTCCCAATACATGATACGATTGACTCAAAATATATAACCAGGTGACAGAGATAATCATTATGGCAATGGTGATATAAGCGGTTTTCCATGGTAACTGTGTTTCACCACGCCAAACCTGCTTCCTCCATACACCTAAAGTAACACCCTGCTTTTTACTGCGCCATAACAAGTGAAAAGTGATCACTAAGCTACTGATAAACAGACCAATTACAATGGCTTTAAGTGTCTCAAACCAAATCATAGCGGAAGAATCCACAAACTGCAGGGGACGATAATCATGTGATACCTCGCCACTCTCCAATACCTGCATTGAACGGTTATATTCGACCATTGCAAACGGGGCAGAATAGGTACGCTCTGTTTGCTCTGTTAAGTGAACAAATGCGTAGTCCAAGATACTCTGTGCTTTAGCCCCCTCACCGTTCATGGTGAAATGTATGGAATCTAACAGAGCAATTGTCACATAAAACAACAGTACCAGAGCGGCAGTCATCGCAACCTTAGATTCAAATACCTGCAACCACTGCTTTTTAACTTGAACCGAACGCCCGACTATGCGACTCCAAGCAAACAGGGCTAGAATCAAACCCCAGATCATCATATCTGTCCATAAAAATGAGATCGACATCAGTGCAACCTCACTCTTGGATCAAAATAGGTATAGGAAATATCGGTTAGGATTAAACCAATGATATACAGTACGGAACCTAAGAAGACCATCGCTTTTACGATTGAAAAGTCTTGCGCGTTAATGGCATCAATGGTGTAACTGCCTAAACCAGGAATACCAAAAAAGGACTCCATAATCAGGCTACCCATAAACAGGGTCGGGATCACTACCACCACACCGGTGAGAATCGGTAACAAACCATTCTGCAATACATGACCAAACAACACTTTAATTTCCGACAGCCCTTTCGCACGTGCAGTACGGACATACTCTTTATTAATCTCTTCTAAAAACAGGCTACGATACCAACGTACACCTGAACCCATTCCCGCAAACACACCAATCAAGACTGGTAAAATCAAGAATTTAATCCCTTCCCAGCCGCTTTCGTAACCCGAAATCGGCACCCAGTGCCACACCTTACTAAACAGAACCTGACCCGCAATAATATAGAACAGACCTGAGATTGACATGATCGCAACAGCGATCATCATAGCTGCGGTATCCAGCACCGAACCTCGGAACAGCACAATCAATAAAGCCAAAGCGATATTCGTCGTTAAACCAATGATAAAACTGGGCAAAGTGATCTGTAAGCTGGGCCACATGCGTTCATAAATATCGGCTGAGATCTGACGACCAGAATCGGACTGACCAAAATCAAAAACAAATAACTTAACCGACTGTTCAACAAACAAGGTTTCAGTTATTTTAGACAGGCCTGTTGAGTCTGAATTAAAGAACAATGGCTTGTCATACCCATGATCAAGCTTCCAAGCCTCAATCATCTCTGGCGTAGTCTGTTTAGCACCTAATTGTGCACGTGCCATATCATCAGGCGTATTGACCATAAAAAACAGTGCAAAAGTAATCAGGTTAACCCCAATTAGAATCGGAACAGCAAATAACATTCTGCGAATAATATAAGCAAACATTATCGTGCCTCTTTGTCTAACTTAGAAGATTGAATAACCGCAGCTTGTCGTGAACGATATGCATGCATAAGCGGATAAATTGAACCAACAACAATTAGAAACAGAATAAACAGAGGCCAGATAACCGGTTGATTCCAAACAGATTGCTGCTGATAACGTTTCTCCGGTTCAATACGTTTGTATTTAACGGTATTATTCGCCAGAGGATTTGCCCAAACGTTGTGATACCAGCCATGATACAGCGCCAGTGACTTAGGATGAAAGCCCCATATCCACGGTGCATCTTTCTGAGCAATGGCGATCATTTCATTAATTAACTCAAGTCGTTCAACCCCATTTTCCATGGTTTTGATTTTTTCAAACAGGGCATTAAAGCGTGGGTTGTCATAGTTGGAGCTGTTAATCCCTGCACCGGCGGTATGAATTGCGGCATTGCCACCATACAATAAAAATAGGAAATTCTCTGGATCTGGGTAATCGGCATTCCAACCCCAAACAAACATCTGTGCTTTCGCGCCACGAACCTTGTCCTGAAAACGATTGTAATCGGTCGCACGAATCACCAATTCAATCCCTAGTTTTTCAAACTGTTTACGATACCAATTCAACATCGCCTTACTGTCAGGGCCAGTGGCAGGAGTATCAAAATAGAGGGTTAAAGGCGAACCATCCTGTAAACGTCCATTAGGGTAGCCCGCTTCGGCTAACAGCTGTTTAGCCTCTTCAATCGTTTTACGTTCTGCACGGTTTTTCTGCCAATTATAAATGGATGGGTTAATGCCATCCTGCCCTTCTTGAAAACCAAATATTCCAGGAGGAATTGGGCCTTGAGCAGGAATACCACGCCCATTTAAAAAGATGGAGATGTACTCCTCATAATTAATGGCAATACTTAAAGCTTGACGTAATTTCTGTTGCTGCTCTGAATACCCGCCAACGACAGGATCAGCCATATTAAAACCAAAATACATAATCGTTGGCTGAATAATATTTAAAAACTGAATACCCTGTTCACGCATCTCTTCGGTTAGCTGCATATCCCCACCAGAAGAGACTGAGACGGCCTGATCAAAACTGTCTGAACTGACACCCGAAGCATCATAATACCCCTGTAAAAACTTATTCCACAAAGGCACACTCTCCTTTTCAAGTGAATAAATCACCTCTTTAATAAACGGCAGTGTTTTACCCGCATCGTTCAATAGCTTGGGATTTGCCCCTTCCGCTAAACCATCAATAGGATAAACTTCATGATGATAATTTGGATTGGCCAACAAACGCATCTGCTTATTAGGATTATTCTCAACCA
The DNA here is from genome assembly GCA_034722175.1 of Pseudomonadota bacterium. Classification (GTDB taxonomy): domain Bacteria; phylum Pseudomonadota; class Gammaproteobacteria; order Thiomicrospirales; family Thiomicrospiraceae; genus Thiomicrorhabdus. The sequence goes on from JAYENR010000154.1 coordinate 10,559, forward strand.
ACATATAGGCACCCGTTCC
>JAYENR010000155.1:0-10540 GCA_034722175.1 Pseudomonadota bacterium
GTGAGTATTTTCCAGCGACTTGCGCCCAAAGTACGAGCAGAATCATCCATATTGGGTTTAATTTGGCTTAAGCCAGCATCCACCGTTTGCAGTGCCACAGAGAGAAAACGCAAGCTGTAAGCAAACACCAAGGCGATGAGTGTCCCTGAGAGCAGTAGGCCTGTTGAAATGCCGAAGGTGCTTTGCATCCAACTATCGATACTGTTGTCTAACCAAGTAAAAGGGATCATCACTGCAATTGCCATCTCGGTTCCCGGGATCGCATAGCCTAAGGTGGCGATACGAGTGGAAACATTTGCTAATGGGTGTGGGTTGATGCGTTTTAAGTACGCTAGGGTCAAGGCGATGATTAAGGTAATCAAAGCGGTGATGAAAGCCAGCGAAAAACTGTTCCAAACCAAGGCGTAGAAGTCACTGTTTAAACCCTCTTCGGCGGTCGCTATGCTCCAATGCAGTAGCTGCGAGGCAGGGATTAGAAAACCAAATACGATCGGCGTTAAACTTAAAGCAAAAGCCATAATGTTCTGCTTGCCGCTAAGGGGTTTTAAGTGGTTGTCTTGCGGTTTGCGGTTAGAGCTGAAGTATCTGGCCTGTTTACGAGACCACAGTTCAACCAGCATTAAGGTGGCCACAAAGGCCAATAAAATTAACGATAAATGTGCAGTGGTCGTGGTATCACCAAAGCCTGTCCATGTTCGGTAAATGCCAGTGGTAAAGGTCGGGACACCAAAATACTGTACGGTTCCGAAATCGGCCAAAGTTTCCATTAAGGCCAGCGTGAGTCCGGCGATAATCGCTGGGCGCGCCATTGGCAGAGCCACCAGAAAGAAACCTTTGTAAGGCCCTGCACCTAAGGTTCGGCTTACCTCCAACGCTTGTGAACCATTATTGGAGAAAGTGCTGCGCGCGAGCAGATAAACGTATGGGTAGAGCACTAATGAAAACATCAGTACAGCGCCACCTAACGAGCGAATCTCAGGAAACCAACTGTTAATCGTGGCAGTTGGCAATAAAGTTCTAAGATAGCTTTGAACCGGCCCTTCAAATTCCAACAGGCCTGTGTAGGTGTAGGCAATAATGTAGGCGGGTAATGCAAGTGGTAACAACAGCGCCCATTGAAAAATGGTACGGCCGGTAAATTGATATTGGCTGACGAGCCAAGCGGTGGGAACCCCTAACAGCAGGGTGCCGATTGTGACCCCGAACATTAACCACAATGAGTTGATGATATATTCAGGTAAAAGGGTATCCGCTAGGTGGGTCCAGTTTTCATTTGTGGGTTCAAAAATGAAACTGACCAGCACCCAGATAGGGGTGGTCATGAGCAAAGTCATGACCAACGAAAGGAGTAACCAGCGGTTAAAAGAGTGTTTCATGCCGGGTATTCTAAAGACTGTACACGCTTAACGCCAGCCGGCACGGTCCATAATGCGTACCGCTTGAGTGTTTAGCTCGCCAAGCTGAGTTAGATTGAGTGCATCGCTTTTGAAATCTCCCCATGATTTCAGCGTCTCACTTAGTGGAACGCCTGCTACAACTGGGTATTCATTATTAGCTTTTGCATACCAGGCCTGTGCATTTTCAGAAAGTAAGAATTCGATTAATTTCAGTGCATTGTCTTTGTTTTTAGCCGCTTTAGTGATCGCGATGCCGCTGACATTGATGTGTGCGCCACGGTCATTTTGGTTGGGCCAGAAAACAGCCACTTTAATGGCAGCTTCTTTTTGTGCAGCATCCTTACCGTTAATCATTTGGCCTAAGTAATAGGTGTTTACGACGGCAATATCACACTGGCCCGCAGCCACCGCTTTGATTTGATCGCGATCGCCGCCTTTCGGTTTACGAGCAAAGTTTTTAACAAAATCATTCGCCCACTGTTCTGTTTTCTGTTCACCTTGATGAGCAATCATCGAAGAGACTAATGACTGGTTGTAAATGTTATTGGATGAACGGACACAGATGCGTTTTTTCCATTTTGGATCGGCTAGATCTTCATAAGTGCTTAACTCAGAGGGCTTAACACGGTCTTTGGCATAAACGATGACGCGCGAACGAGTGGTTAACCCAAGCCAGTAACCCTCTTTATCTTGAAGGTTTGCTGGAACCTTCTCTTTCAAAGCTTGTGAAATCGCAGGTTGGATAACACCGGCTTCTTTAGCACGATGTAAACGGCCTGCATCGGTGGTGACCAGTAAATCAGCAGGAGTATTTGATCCTTCAGTTTGCAGGCGTTTCAGTAGGGCATCCGCTTTACTGGTAATTAAGTTCACTTCAATGCCGGTTTGGCGTGTGAAATCATCAAACAGCGGTTTAATCAGTTGTTCTTTACGCGCCGAGTAGACATTGACTTCATCGTCGTCGGCATACAGGTTGACGGGTAACATTAAAGCAACAACAAGGCTTGAGCTTAATGTGAACAGGCCTGTTGACTTAAAGAGTGAAGATATTTTCATAATGAACCTCAAAAAACTGACTGTAAATGATAATGATTTCTATTATGTTTTATTTTTCTGGTTTAGTCAAACCTTATGATTTTTTTGTTTGATGACATTAATGAAACTAAGGTTTTATGATACTTAACAAGGGATTACGTGTCTTTTTGCAGGCTGATCAGCGTATTGGAACAAACAGATAAACCTGTTTGATTAAGTTTGGAGAGCAATGGAAGAGGGCAAAATTCCCTTAAGTTTGAATCTCTTGATTAGACTATTTAGGAAAACTTGAGAGGGTTATCTAAAAGTCTAAACCAATCAGTTAGCTTACTGAACCAGTTGAACTAGTTAACGCAGGTGTGTTTGCTTGAAAAGCAGTGGATGTTTTTAGTTGTGCTGTAGTGGTTGATACGTGAGTCGTCTGAGAAAGGTTCTTAGGAAAAACAGTCTGTTTGTTTTTCCTAAATTTTGGTTAGGCAGGTTTTAAAGCGCGGTTAGTTATATTCACCCGGTGTGGCGACTTTGTTTACGGTCACTTTACCCACTTTTTGGCCAGTCATTCTTAACAGCTCATCACCTGAAAATTCATAGCCAAGTTTTAAGCCAATACGAGCGACATCATCAGCGGTTGCTTGAGCCAAAACTTGTTGTTTCAGTTCTGGTTCATCTTGCATTTTACTTAAGAACTCTCTTAATTGATCTAAGGCCATGATTTTATTTCCTGTTTAAACTTACTATGGGCGTATTAGACAGGAAAACCCCTGCATATATCAAGTAAATTCCAATATTCTTTTAAGATCAAACAAGTAAGAGACTGAGTTACAAATTTAAGATCGGTGATGCTTTCTTATTAAATGAATCTAAATCTGAGTATTAAGCCGATTTAAAAAACTCAGCGCCTGCCGCCATTTCTTATTGAGTTGCTTTATAATTCTGTCTTGTTCAGTTACACAATTTTGTGTTGCCAATTTGAAGAGTAATCGGTTGATTATTCGCAGCTCCGAGGTTCTATATGTCATTCTCAAAACTTGGATTAAGTGATCCTATTTTAAAAGCCATTTCTGATGCGGGTTACAGTAAGCCAACAGAGATCCAGAAACAGGCAATACCGATTATTTTATCTGGCCGAGATGTTATGGCGGCGGCGCAGACAGGTACCGGTAAAACCGCCAGTTTTGTCTTGCCGATGTTACAGAAACTGGATACCGAAGGTGAGTTGCGTGGTCGCTCTATTCGTGCGTTGATTTTAGCGCCAACTCGTGAGTTGGCGGTGCAGGTTGAGGCCAATGTGGTTGAGTATGCCAAGTATTTAGAGCTGAGTTCTATGGTGGTGTATGGCGGAACCGATTTAGAACCACAAAAAGAGCGTTTGCGAGAGGGCGTGGATATTTTGGTGGCGACACCGGGGCGATTATTGGATTTGGCGTATCAACGTGCGCTGTTTTTTGATGATCTTGAGTTTTTGGTGTTGGACGAAGCCGACAGAATGTTGGACATGGGCTTTATTGATGATTTAAATAAGATTATTGATCGTCTACCAGGTGATCGCCAGAGTTTATTGTTCTCAGCGACTCTAACCGACGATATTCGTTATCTGGCGGACACGGTTTATGAGGATGCCGTAGTAATTTCCATCTCACCGAATAAGAAGACTGCACCGAAAATTAACCAGTGGTTGATTACGGTCGATAAAGATAAAAAGTCCGCTCTGTTAAGTCATTTGATTAAAGAACAAAACTGGGATCAAGCGTTGATTTTTGTGGAGAAAAAACACTCCGCCGCTAAGTTGGTTGAACAACTGGCAAAACGTGGCATTACCGCAGATTCAATTCACGGTGGAAGAAGTCAAGCAGGGCGTGAACATGTGTTAGCAGATTTTAAATCAGGTAAATTAAAGTTTTTAGTATCAACAGGCATTTCGGCACGTGGAATTGATATTGATGACTTGAGTCGTGTAGTGAATTACGATCTGCCTTACCCAAGTGAAGAGTACATTCACCGCATCGGTCGTACAGGGCGAGCGGGCGCATCGGGTGAAGCGATCTCGTTTGTGTCTAAGGACGACTTTAAAAACCTCTGTTCGATTGAAAGCTTGTTAGGGCATATTATTGAGCGCAGAGAGATTGAAGGTTTTCCAGTGCGTAAAACCGTGCCAATCTCGATTTTGAATTATGTGCCTAAAAGTCGCCGATAGAGAAATGATGATGAGCAGAGAAGAGGATGAAAGTATTAAAGAGACGTTAATGTTGCTTTCTGAACCGGGTTTTAAAGACGCGTTTGAGGAGTCGGTTAAGCAGGCAGATAACGGTGAAACGGTGTCTTGTGAAGAGGTGTTTGGTGAGGCTTTGTAGCAAATTGAAAGTTTCACACAACACTGAAAAAAACTCAACAGGCCTGTTAGGTTTGAATTTGAGGTTTTTAGCGTTTAAAGCTTACTCAACAATCAAATACTGCTCTTTGTCAGCCACGCCATCCCATTCATCCGCATCCGCAGGGGCAGGAATCACCTCAGTAATCACGGGCCAAATGGTGGCAAGATCAATATTCAGTTGGCGGTAATGCTCCATGCCTTCTGGTAATGCGTCTTCTTGAAAGATCGCTTCAGCAGGGCATTCCGGTGTACATAAATCACAATCAATACACACTTCTGGGTCAATGGCTAAAAAGTTAGGCCCTTCATGAAACGCATCCACAGGGCAAACCGCCACACAATCGGTGTATTTACATTTAATGCAATTCTCGGTAACTACAAATGCCATCGTCTTTCTTAGCCATTAAGCGTCGGTTTCTGCTAAACTTTCGCGATTAAAATCTATTTTTGAAGTGTCAGTATACTACTGAAAGTTTGCTAGATTGCAAGATTAAATGCCGCCCCCAACCATAGGGTTGCCGTGCCTTTAATGTTAATTTTTTCATTTATATTTACTATAACTAAGTAACATAAATTTTGGATATCCTATGATTCGTATCACCAATGTAAAACTCCCTCTAGACCATACCGAAGCACAGCTCACAGAAGCGGTATTATCGGCACTTTCAATCAAACAAGATCAACTTGTAGACTTTACGGTTTTTAGACGCGGCTTTGATGCCAGAGCCAGAAATAAGATTACTTTGCTTTATACCATTGATGTGGAAACCAACTGTGAAGGGGCTTTATTAAAGCAGCACGACAAAAACCAGAACGTTCGCCTTACGCCTGATATGACCTATAAGTATGTGGCTAAAGCACCAGAGAATCTAGCAGAACGACCTGTGGTGGTGGGCTTTGGCCCTTGTGGCATTTTTGTAGGCTTGGTTTTGGCAGAGATGGGCTACAAACCAATTATTTTAGATCGTGGTAAAGAGGTACGAGAGCGTACCAAAGACACCTTTGGTTTTTGGCGAACCCGCACTTTAGATACTGAATCAAATGTACAGTTTGGCGAGGGCGGAGCAGGCACGTTCTCTGACGGTAAACTGTACACTCAGATTAACGATAAAAAACATTATGGCCGTAAAGTGCTGAATGACTTTGTGGACGCGGGTGCGCCAGAAGAGATTTTGTACGTCAGTAAACCGCACATTGGTACTTTTAAATTGGTGGGCATGGTTGAAAAGATGCGCGCCAAAATCGTTGAACTGGGCGGAGAAATTCGTTTTAACTCGCGTGTCGATGATCTGCATATTGAAGGCGGTCAAATTACGGGTTTGACCTTATCGAATGGTCAACAAATCAAATCCAAACACATTGCCTTAGCCACAGGCCACAGTGCACGAGATACCTTTGAAATGTTGCATGACAAAAGCGTGTATATGGAGGCGAAATCTTTCTCGATAGGATTCCGTATCGAACACAATCAGTCAGCGATTGATGAGGTACTGTTTGGTAAAAATGCTGGGAACCCGATCTTAGGAGCGGCAGATTATAAGTTAGTGCATCACTGCAAAAATGGCCGTTCGGTTTACAGTTTCTGTATGTGTCCAGGTGGGACGGTCGTGGCCGCGACCTCAGAAGAGAACCGTGTGGTGACCAACGGAATGAGCCAATATTCACGTAATGAACGTAATGCCAACAGTGCGATTGTGGTCGGGATTGATCCAGAAGATTACCCAAGTGATAGTCCACTGGCAGGTATTGAACTGCAACGCCAATTAGAGAGTGCGGCCTATGTGTTGGGCGGACAAAACTACGATGCGCCTGCTCAGTTAGTGGGCGACTATTTAGAAGGCAAATCGTCAGAGAAATTTGGCAAAGTCGAGCCATCCTATAAACCGGGTGTTAAGTTCACCGACATGACTGAGATTCTGCCTCAATACTGTCTAGAAGCACTCCGTGAAGCAATTCCTGCGTTTAATAAAAAAATCCGCGGCTTTGCCTTAAAAGATGCGATGTTAACGGGCGTAGAAACTCGAACCTCTTCACCCGTCAGCATCAAACGTGACCGAGACTACCAAAGTATCAATACCAAAGGCTTATACCCTGCGGGCGAGGGCGCAGGGTATGCAGGTGGGATAATGTCTGCAGCGATTGATGGCATCCGAGTCGCCGAAGCGATGGCATTGGCGATGAATGAAGAGGATAAAAACTGATCGGTAATAGACAAAAAACACCCTGTTTATGGGTGTTTTAGATCGTTATTATGTCAGCGTTAACTCAAACTAAAAGCCCGTGAAAATTGATCAGGCCTGGTCAGTTCTCACGGGCTTTTTTTATCCTTTTTTAAAACCTCTGAATGAGTTAAGTTTAAAGCGAATATAAACGCGCTTAAGTTATAGAGAGCAATCACCCCAAACTGTGAATACCCCGCAAGGGGCATACAGGCTTGCTCAGTTTTAATTATTTTAAAAAGTGTTCGTAAATCTACTAGGTTACGTTTATAGTAACGTCTCAGTTATTTACTTGGTTTTAACTTGTTATTTAAGAAAGCTAAATCATGATTAAAATGCTTTTAAACCAAAATCAATATTGAACACATCCTAAATACTTAGATAAAACGACTGTTTTATACATAATTCAAATACGTTTTATGTAAAATTTAGGAAGTCTAATTGTAGTTATGCCTTAAGGAAGTCATGAGCGAGTATTATGTTTACGTTTACATAGATCCTCGAAATTTTGAGGAGTTTTATTACGGGAAAGGTAAAGGGTCTCGGAAAGATGCTCACGTTTTCGAGGATAGTGATAGCGAAAAATCAAAACGGATAAATGCAATCAGAAAAGAAGGCTTAGACCCAATTATACGCGTGATCGCTCGCGGGTTGACAGAGCATGATGCGCTATTGGTTGAGAAAACTCTGTTGTGGAAATTGGGCAAGCAGCTTACAAATGTGGCCTCTGGTCATTACTCAAAAAATTTCCGACCTCACGATACGTTATACAAAAAACTTTCTGGTTTTGATTTTCAAAATGGTCTTTATTACTACAATGTCGGTGAGGGGCCTAATAGGAACTGGGATGATTATGTAATGTACGGATTTATCTCAGCTGGGCAAGCACCGAGATTCAGAGATGCAATGCTCAGTTTTGAGGTGGGCGATGTAATTGCAGCTTATCTTCCGAAGAGCGGGTATGTGGGTATAGGAAAAATCATAAAAACGGCTTTGCCCATTCAGCAGGTGTATATCAATGACACTCCTTTATTGTCTTTGCCACTGAAATGCCAAAACATGGCGAATAATTCGGATTCGGAGGAAAAGTCCGAGTATGTAGCCATAGTTAACTGGCTCATTACACTAGAGCGTGAACATGCAAAGTTTAAGAGTAAATCGGGTATCTATACGCCGCAAAAGGTTAAGGCGTCTTTAGACAATCAACCAATTACAGTTCAGTTTCTTGAATCAGAATTTGAAATTGACCTGAAAGAGCTAATGGCATAACAAAGTTCTGCTAGGTACTAACCTTCGGTTTGCCCTAGAGCATGTCGTTATGGAAAATGGGACGCTACCCTTTTAGAAAAAAGTGAAAAAAGGGACGCTACCCTTTAATTATTTCAAAACTCTAAAAATAGGTAACGTCCCCTTTTAATAGGGTATGTTCATTTGCAATCTTATTCAGTACATTTTCAATTGAAACAAGAGGTTTGCTATTTATAGCAAGTTCACTGGCAATTGGATTAATCGCATTAACATATGCTGAAAAAGTCGCTCCAGACTGGGTTTGGGCTGTAAATTACATATCTCAAATTATGATAATTGCTGGCGGTGCTGTAGGTGGTAATTTTCTAGCTCACGGCCTTTTGAAAAGGCAATGAAAGCTACTAACAATACACTCAACCCGACCGCGCTAAAGTGCAGCTGGTTCACTTAAACGTTATGTCTCACTGAGCAAATTGTGAGTGAAGAATAAAAAGAATACGGGACAACTGGAGTGCACTCCTAGTCATATAATTTAGCTATATCGAATAATCACTTATTCCATCTTTCAAAATTAAACAATGTTTCAAACCAAGCAGGCCTGCTCATTTTGCAGGCTTTTTTGTTTTTAGCTTTTTAAGCATTGTATTTAAAACGGGCAAGGACTCACACCCTGAACTCTTTGCTGAGTGATAGGATGCTCAAACTCTAAGGTGGTGGCGTGCAGCATTAGGCGGTTTACCATAAAAAACGCTTCGTCTGTTGCGTACAGGTCACAGCCTAAAATAGGGTGGCCAAAGGCGGCACTGTGTACTCGTAATTGATGGGTGCGACCAGTAAGCGGTTTGAACTCAACCCGAGTGGAAAGCTGATGAGTCTTGTTATTTTCTAAGCGTTCAAGTACTCGATAATCCGATAAGGCTTTTTTGCCTGTTTGGTAACAGACTTTCTGTAATGGAAATTCCCCTTTGGTTATCGGAAACTCCATGATGCCAGCGTCTTCGGGCAGGCGACCGTGCAAGATAGCGGTATAGCTTTTGCTGACGGTTCGATCTTGAAACTGTTTACCAATATCGGCATTAATCGCTTTATTCAAAGCCACAACCATAATTCCAGACGTTCCAAAATCCAGACGGTGAATCATAGTGGCGGTCGGAAAATCCTGAACCAATCGAAAGTGCACCGAATCTTTATTAAGCGGGTGTTTGCCTGAAAGTGTCAACAGGCCTGCTGGTTTATTAATTAACAGCAAATAGTCGTCTTGGTAGAGAATTTTTATCTCCTCAGAGCAGGGGGGAGCGATAAAGGGATCTGCTTGAGGTTGCATAGTTCTATTGTAACTTTGGTAGGTAAGAGTGAGGGATTATAGCAAACCCCTTTGTCTTACTCTTAAATTGAGGTGGATTGAGATAGGTTAAGGTGTTGAGGTTTGTTTTGATTGATTAAATAAAACAGACGTTTGTGATCTGACTATTGATGGCTTATCTATTTTGAGGTACAGACATTTGATAATGTAAATTTGTATGTCATGATTGATTGTGTTGTTGTCTTCTTTTTAAATAGAGTGCAGATATGTCCATTAACTTAGTTAAAAAAGTCAGGCATTTTGTTTTATTGCATCGCCTTAAACAGAGAAAGATACCGCTTAAACTGTGGCATAAAACCATTGCAAAAATGCCGCTTATGCAACGTTACCGCTCTAGCGAGAGAATGAAAATTCGTTTGCTGGCAGGTGAGGTTTTAAGAGTTAAAGCGATTATTCCTGTGCAGGGAATGGTTTTAACGGATGAAATCCGTATTATGCTTGCCACGCAGGTAGCAATAATGGTGTTTGGTTTGGAGTCCTCTGAAGATGAGTTGTCCTTGGATTGGCTTAGAAACTGGAATCAAATTGTTGTTTATCCCACGCCATTTCGTAATGGTAGAGAGAATTTACTAAGCGTTGATGGGTTTTTGGTGAGTTGGGCAGGGGTAGAGTCGGGTGAAACCCAATATCAAGGTGGCATTATTATTGACTGGCAAGATGATGAGCCACACCCTTTACACCGTCATGCGAATCAAGTATTAATGCACGAGATGGCGCATAAATTAGACATGTTGGATGGCAGGATCAACGGGCATCCAACACTTCATGCATACATGAATGAGAAAGTCTGGTTTGAGGCGTTTGAAGCCGCTTATGAACATTTAAATAAACAGCTTGAGCTTGGAAAGAAAGCGGCCATTAACCCTTATGCTGCAACTAATGCCGCGGAGTTTTTTGCGGTTATGAC
>JAYENR010000156.1:0-1806 GCA_034722175.1 Pseudomonadota bacterium
TAATTAATGTGTTTGGACTCAATCAAGTCTAATTCTTCTTGTTTAAAAGCGAGCAGGCCTGCTTGGTTTTTTATCATTTAAATAAGTGACCAATTTATTCGCAGGCATTGGTTTAGCATACAGATAACCTTGAATATTCTCACAGCCATTTGCGACTAAAAAATCTCTTTGCTCGATGGATTCAACCCCTTCGGCAATGACGTCCAGGCCTAGATTGTGAGCCATCATAATAATCGTTTTGGTAATAACGGCATCATCGCCACCATCTACAATATCTTTAATAAAGGTTTTGTCTATCTTTAATTTGCTAATCGGTAAGCGCTTTAGATAAGCGAGTGAAGAGTAGCCTGTGCCGAAATCATCAATGCTTATTTGAATGCCTAACTCTTGTATTTCACTTAACTTAGTTTGCATTTCATCAAGGTTCTGCATTAATTCATTTTCGGTTACTTCTAGTTCAAACCATTCTGGCTGACACTGTGTTTCCTGTAAAATTTCCATTACAAATGCCATAAAATCAGGTTGTTCTAGCTGTTTAGGTGAAAGATTTAAGGATAAGACACCAGGGTTAACGCCTTGTTTACGCCATTCGGCCATTTGTAACGCGGATTGTTTCATAACTAAACGATCTAACTCTACAATTAATCCCATCTCTTCCGCAATTGGGACAAATTGGCTAGGAGTCACCAATCCCATTGTTGGGTGTTGCCAGCGTACAAGTGCTTCGACTCCTGTTACATGGTTGGTTTTAGCATTAACCTTAGGTTGATAAAAAACAATAAATTCTTTATTTTTAATGGCTTGGTTAAGGCTTGATTGCATGGCGACATGTTCAAAAGCGGCAATGGTCATATCGTTGGTATAAAACTGAGCGTTATTACGCCCCTGGTTTTTGGCACGATACATTGCGGTATCTGCAAATTTTAATAACTCTTCGGTTGAAGTCGAGTCATTGGGATAAAGGCTGATCCCAATGCTGCAAGACAGATAAAATGTATGCCCATCAATTTGAATGGCTTCTTTAATGTTTTCTAATATTCTCTGAGTGAAGAGGGAGACATCTTGGTTGGAATTAAATGAGTTCAAAAGAATGGTAAATTCATCCCCGCCTATCCGTGCTAAACAATCCTCTTGTCTAATGTGTGTTTGCAGGCGTTCAGCCACCTCTTGCAAAACTAGGTCACCTACATCATGACCTAATGAGTCATTTATCTGTTTAAATTGGTCTAAGTCGATGAACAGAAGGGCAAAAGGTTTATTGTGTTTATTGCCCTCTATAATTGCGTTATTTAAACGCTGTTGAAATAAGGCCCTATTCGGTAAACTTGTTAAGTCATCATGATGTGCTTGGTGATGTAAGGTGTCTTTTTGTTCATGCAGCACTTCTTCGTTGAGACGTCGTTCAGTGATGTCCTCATAGACACATAACAATCCTGTGACAACCCCTGTCGAATCTTTCAAAGCGACACGACAGGACTGCCAAATAACTCTATTACCATTCTGGTCAAGTTCTTCATATTCACTTAAGTGTTTCGTATCTCCTGAGTTCATCACCTCTACATCGTCTGAGCGGTAGGTAGAAGCGTAACCTTCTCCCCAAGGTAGATCAAAATCAGTCTTCCCAATTAACTCCTCTTTTGAGCCTATCTGAGCATCTTGTAAAAAAAGATTGTTTCCACCTTGGTATACGCCATCGACATTAATCCAGAAAACACGGGCAGGTACGGAGTCAATAATGTCTTCTAATAGTTGATATTGGTTTTTTAAAGAGTTCTGAATCAGAATGTTTTGTGTGATATCCATTGT
>JAYENR010000157.1:0-10143 GCA_034722175.1 Pseudomonadota bacterium
TCTCCATTCAAATTCACTAACTGTTGTAAATTATCTAAGCCCTGAATTTGCCCAGTCATGTCTTTAGTGGGGGTTGGAAAAATAGCACCAACAGCCAGATAACTGGGTTGAGTCTGTTCTGCCAGTTTCAGCTCATAGCTGCCGTGGGTACTGATTCCCAAACGTAAACCCGCTTGATGAATAGTAGCTAAGTCCGCATCTTGAATATCTTCCTGACCTAAATGAATACCATAGGCCTTATGTTTGATTGCGAGTTGCCAATGGTCATTAATAAACAGTCTTGTTGAATGGTTCTGACTCAGTTCAACGGCTTGTTGAATCAGTGAATCAAGCTCGGCTTCAGTTTTGTTTTTTAAGCGAATCTGAATGATTTCAAGTCCCATTGGCAAGAGTGTTTCTAACCACTCTATGGAATCAACAACCGGATACAATCCAAGGTTTTTGATACCTAAAGATGGGAAGGTGAGCGCAAATTCAGAATTTGAATCTTGCTTATTAATAACCTGTGGATAACACGACTTTTCAACCGGCCAGCTTGGTTGGATTAAAGCGCCATAATAACCATGATGGTTGGCAGAGAGCTTAAAGGCCTTATTGATAAAGGCTTTGCTCTGTATAAAGGCATCGCGTAACAGATAGTTCTGTGCTAAAAAACTGGTAAGCGCAGTGGAGAAGGTACAGCCACTACCATGTCCGTAACTGGTGTTTACACGAGGGGAAGTGAGCTTAATCTGTAAAGGATCACAAAAACACTGATCAATCACCGAGCCAGAATTTTCAGAGTGCCCACCGGTAATCACCACCGTTTTACAGCCTTTTTTGAGAATTGTATTTGCCCATTGTTCTGATGTAAGTGTCTGTTGAGTGTCATTGGCTAAACGAGCGGCTTCTGGAATATTAGGGGTGATCACATCAAGTAAAGTGAGCAGTTCATCCATTAAATTTTGCTGAATTTTCTCTTCAATCAGGTGTTTGCCTACCGAGGCTTTCATTACCGGATCATAGACGATGACCAGGCCTGGTTGATTCTGTTTTAAGGTTTTTAGACTTTGAATTAACCACTTTAATTGCTCGTTATTGGCAATTAAACCAATTTTAACTGCTTTTGGCATCTTATCAGCTAACAGACAATCAAACTGCTGTTGTAGGGTAGTGACTTCAATAGGGTGTATGGCTACCAGTTTAGTGGAGTTTTGTACGGTATTGGCGGTGATAATGGTACAGATCTCACAGCCTAATGCATTGGCGGTTTTAACATCCGCTTGAATACCTGCTCCACCACTGCAATCTGAACCCGCAATGCTCCAAATAATAGGACGAGGTTGCGTATTGTTTATCTCGCTGTTTGTTTCGTTATGACTCATTTTATCCATAATTAATTTGATGCCAAATAGGTTGATCTAGAGTGGGTGTGCTTGGGCTTGCGGTTGAGCGTTCACTCATTAAACCACTTAAAGAAGCTAAACGTCCAGCTTCGATTGATTGTGCAAAAGCTTGTGCCATCATCACTGGGTTGTGAGCATGCGCAATGGCGGTATTGAGTAGAATCGCATCGACCCCCATCTCCATAGCTTGAGTCGCATGAGAGGGTTTGCCAATGCCGGAATCAATAATCATTGTCACCTCTGGGAAGCGGTCACGAATCGCTTGAATGGCGTAAGGGTTAAGAAGGCCTTTGCCCGTGCCAATCGGTGAACCCCACGGCATAATCACTTCGCATCCTAATTCGACCAAATGGCGTGCAATCACTAAATCATCGGTACAGTACGGTAAGACTTTAAAACCGTCATTTAACAGAATCTCTGTGGCTTTAACCAGATCAATCGGGTCGGGTTGTAAATTATAGTCATCGCCAACCAGTTCCAGTTTAATCCAGTCCGTTTGAAACAGTTCTCGACTCATTCTCGCCATATTCACCGCATCTTCAACCGTATGGCAACCTGCGGTATTCGGCAGCAGATGTAAGCCGAGCGATTGAATCAAACTCCAAAAATTTTGCCCGCCGTTATCTTGAGGGTTTTGGCGGCTCAAAGACAAGGTGACTATTTGTGCACCAGAGGCTTGAATGGATTGCTGCATGATGTCTGGAGAGGGGTACAGAGCGCTGCCGATCAAGAGTCGGCTGTTGAGTTCGGTACCGTAAATATTAAACGTATCTTGCATCTTAACCGCCTTGAATGGCCGAGATCACTTCAATGCGATCGTCAGGTTTGAGTTGAATGGATTCGTGTTTAGAGCTTGGTAAAAATGTGCGGTTAAATAGCAAAGCGTAGGGTTGTTGAGCACCGAATAAGTTCAATATTTCAGATAAAGACATATTTGGTTTTACTTCACAAGGTACGTTGTTAATGTAAATTTCAAAGGTTTGACTCATTGAATACTCTCCACTAAATTTTCAAAAACAGGCGGTTTGTGACTGGATAGGCCTGGTTGTTTGCTTTGAATCACTGCTACACACTGTTCAACCATTGCGGGTGCCAGTAAGTAGCCGTGACGAAACAAACCATTGATTTTGATATGTTGATCTTTGACCAAAATTTTAGGTTCGTTATCATTTAAGGCTGGGCGTAAACCGGACTTTATTTCTAAAATCTCCGCTTCTGCAAAGCCTTTATGCAGACTGAAACAGCTCGATAGTAGTTCCAAAGAAGAACGTACTGTCGGCTGTCGTTGATCTTCGGATTCGATCTGGGTCGCACCGATCACGAAATGATGATTCTTTTTAGGCGCAATATAGATCGGATAACGCGGATGCATTAACCGAACAGGCCTAGTGAGATTGACATCAGGCGCATACACTCTTGCTACTTCACCACGCACACCACGTAGTTGATGTGAACTCGGCATACTGTCTTGTGCGCCTAAACCACGACAATCAATCACCCAGTCAAAGGTTTGCTTTTGGTTGTTAAAGCTAACTTGATTGCCATTAGTCTGTACTTTGGCTTTGGTGAACCAAGTAATATCACGCTGTTTAATGGTAATGGCTAAGCTTTTTAACAGTTCACGGTTATCCAATTGACCTTCACTCGGCAGATATAATCCGTAACGGAACTGTTTGGTCTGCTCTACTAAACCAGGTTCCAGTTGTGCGATTTTTTCTGACTTAATCGCCTTAACGCTCATGAAATCTTGGCGTTTTAAGCGGCGTTGAAAATCTAATAGAAAAGGCTGGTCCTGTTCAAATGACAAAACCACCGTGCCTTGCTGTTGAAAAAACACGGGTGTGGCTAAGGTTTGTAAAAACTTCGGCCACAAACTTAAACTGCGTTCACCCATCTCCATCACTTTGCGAGTGGCATCGACCGATTCGGCTAACGGTGCTAACATCGCTGCGGCTAAGTAAGCCGCACTGGATTGACCTTGTTCATCATCCTGATCAAACAACGTCACTTGGCAAGAAGGCTGATTGAGTTGAGTTAAGGCAACCGCCATCATGCGTCCCATTAAACCAGCACCTAAAATGGCAATGCTCAACGGTTGAGAGGTCATTACGCTTCCTTTTGATAGATTTCGCTACCGGCATCTCGGAACTGTTGTGACTTCTCCTTCATGCCGGTTTTAATCTCTTCGAGGGTGATTTCGGTGACGTTTTTACCGGCATCTTCTAGTTGGGCCGCGTACTCACGAACATCTTGAGTGATTTTCATCGAGCAGAATTTGGGCCCACACATCGAACAGAAGTGCGCAACTTTACCCGACTCTTGCGGAATGGTTTCATCGTGATACTCTCGCGCTCTTTCAGGATCTAAACCAAGGTTAAACTGATCTTCCCAGCGGAATTCAAAACGTGCTTTGGACAAGGCGTTATCGCGAATTTGAGAGCCTGGATGCCCTTTGGCTAAGTCGCCCGCATGCGCGGCAATTTTGTAGGTGATGAGACCCTCTTTTACGTCCTCTTTGTTGGGTAATCCAAGGTGTTCTTTAGGGGTTACGTAGCAGAGCATCGCGCAACCGTACCAACCGATATTGGCGGCCCCAATTCCAGAGGTGATGTGATCGTAACCTGGTGCAATGTCAGTGGTCAGTGGCCCAAGTGTATAAAAAGGGGCTTCGTCACAGTGCTTTAACTGCTTATCGACATTCTCTTTCACCATGTGCAGTGGAATGTGGCCAGGGCCTTCAATAATCACCTGCACATCATGTTTCCAGGCAATTTTAGTCAACTCACCTAAGGTTTCCAGTTCGGCAAACTGGGCTTCATCATTGGCATCGGCAATCGAGCCTGGACGTAAGCCATCTCCTAATGAGAAGGTGACATCGTAGGCTTTCATGATTTCGCAGATCTCTTCAAAGTGCGTATACAAGAAATTTTCTTGATGGTGTGACAGACACCATTTCGCCATAATCGAACCACCACGTGACACAATTCCGGTAACACGTTTGGCGGTCATTGGCACGTAACGCAGTAACACGCCAGCGTGAATGGTGAAGTAATCAACGCCTTGTTCCGCTTGTTCAATCAAGGTATCGCGGAAGACCTCCCACGTTAGGTCTTCTGCAATGCCGTTGACCTTCTCTAAGGCTTGATAGATCGGAACAGTACCGATTGGCACAGGTGAGTTACGCATGATCCACTCACGAGTTTCATGAATATTACGTCCAGTAGAGAGATCCATGACAGTATCCGCTCCCCACTTGGTAGCCCAGACCATTTTTTCAACCTCTTCGGCAATAGAAGAACCCACCGAAGAGTTACCAATATTAGCGTTTACCTTGATTAGGAAGTTACGGCCGATAATCATCGGTTCGATTTCTGGGTGGTTGATATTGGCAGGAATTACCGCACGTCCACGTGCCACTTCATCACGCACAAATTCTGGCGTGATCTCTTGAGGAATACTGGCACCGAATGATTCGCCTTGATGTTGCTGTTTTAAGATCTCATCACGTACCTCGGCACGTTTCATATTTTCACGAATCGCGATGTACTCCATCTCTGGGGTGATAATGCCTTGGCGAGCGTAATGCATTTGAGTAACGTTTTGACCGCTCTTAGCACGTTTTATTTTTGGCAGGTGCTCAAAACGAATATGATCCAAGCCCTCGTTAGCTAAGCGTTCTTGAGTGAATTTTGAGGTCACAGAATCAAGTTCTTCGGTATCGTTGCGTTGTTCAATCCAGTTTTGACGCAATTTGGGCAGGCCAGTGTAAACATCAATTTTAATGTTCGGATCGGTATAGGCACCAGAGGTATCATAAACGTGAATAGGTTCGTTTTTTTCGTAGATAGGGTTGTCTTCACTGCCACCAATATAGGAGTCGCTGACTTGGATTTGGCGCATGCCGACTTGAATCGGGTGCAATTTGCCTTCGACATAGATTTTGCTGGAATTAGGGTACGATTGGCCTGAAACGTTTTGAATAAATGCTTCAGCGGCGGCGCGCGTTTCGCGACGATTGGGTTTGTTGTTTGAACTCATGTTAGCTTTGCCTTGTCTTAAATAATAAAGTTAGGCGAAGCGTAGACTTGTGTAGAAATCAGACCTCACTCAGAGAGAGTGAAGGGGGAATAACGCTGGGTGATTTGAAAAATTATTCAAAAATCATTTTGCTGTTTTGGCACTTCAGGTGCATTGGGTTAAATCAGCGGCAGGTTATTCAGTCTGCTTGTTCCCTTCGCTGGTACTAACCAGATCAGGTTCTACGGATCCCGCATAATGCGATCTCAGCCTTAAAGTCTAGGCACTCCGACAATGTTACTTTTTTAGTATAACCGCACAGTTGATAATTTTACAAGGTTAAGTTATGTAGGGATTAAGGGAATTAATCCATTAAGCGGTTACGTATATCTAAGAATTGTTCAGAGTGGGTTAACAGAAGATCTACCAATCTAGGGTCAAACTGCTTGCCAGAACCATTTTCAAAATAACTGAAAATATCTTCGATAGGCCAGCTCTCTTTGTAAGCACGTTTGCTACCTAATGCATCAAAAACATCTGCGATTGCAACAATTCGTGCATAAAGAGGGATCTCTTCACCTTTTAACTGTTTTGGATAACCTTGAACATTCCACCACTCATGGTGATATAAAGCGATAACAGCCGCCGTTTGGATAATGGGTCTTGTTGAGCCTTTTAACATCTCATAACCCACTTGGGTATGACGTTGCATATCTTGGAACTCTTCTGCGGTTAATTTGCCAGGTTTGTGCAAAACTTCATCAGAAATGACAACTTTGCCCACATCATGCATTGAAGCCGCAATAAAAATAAGCTCTTGCTCTTTGTCTGTTAAACCGAGCAACTTAGCTAATAGGGCGGAGTATTCACAGACACGTTGGACATGAAAACCTGTGTCGCTGGAACGCGTTTCTAGAACCGTACTCATGGTCAGAATCAACTCTTTCTGAGTGGATTCAATTTCGACTTCATAGGCGTTAGTTTCGGCTATGCGTTTTTCAACTTCAATTTGAACTTGCGTTTCAAGGTTCTGTCGGTGTTCTTCTAATTGAGTAAAGGCTAGATTACGAGCGACTTCAACGTAGGTCATCAACAGGGTGATAACCACCATTGCACCAACCACGATTAAAAAATGGTCGAAATGTTGGTGCTGTTCAGGTACATATGCCCAAAAGTTAGGCAAAATGGTTTGAGTATCGATCGGGTTTAAATAGAGGCTTGTGAGCACAGTCAAAGAAAAAGCCAACCAGATCAAACCAGAGCGCCAACCACTTCCTAGTAGGGCTGCAACCGCAATCAGAGGAAACCAGGGAGCAAGTGCACCGTCTAAACTGATATGAAAATAGATAATGGTGGTTGCAAGAACTGCTGTATAGATTTGACTGGCAATGGCCAGGCCCATTTTATGAGTGAATAAGAGTGCAAGCAGGCCCATAATACCGATAGAGAACAGAAACAGTGTTCCGTTTACATCTTCATAGTATGCGTGCAAAAAACCAAAGCTGATGGCGGTAAAAATCAGCGCAAAACCTATGAACTTAAGAATAGGGGCATGTTGATTTTTATTGACCGAGGCCAACTCTTCAAAATTGAAAAAATGTCTAAAATTTTTTAACAAATGGGGCTCTTCTTTGGCGTGGCCGTTATTCAAGTCCGCGATAATAAGGGTTTTATTAAAAAGGCCATTGTATATTAGTACAAAGTGGCCCCTTTATTGATCAAGGTTATGTTTCAGTGTTTGTCCATAGGTTCATGAGTTGATTCATTTTGATGGGATAACCGGTTCAAGCGATAGTCGAGTTTGGTCAATTGGCTTTGCAGTTTCCAAAACAGATAAGCAGGGTAGTCACATTGCTCTTTGGGTGTTTCACCCACCTGAAAAATCGGATGAGGTTTCTTAGTGGGGTTGGCCTGAGCATTCATGGCTGTATTTTTACTTGTGCGCTAACTGAAGTTTTTTCAGCATGCTGTGAGAGGGGTGGCCGTCTGCTGGCAAGTTGGTTTTGATCTGGAAAGCTCTTAACGCAGAGCGAGTTTTGCTTCCTGCGATACCATCTGGTGTGCCGGCATCAAATCCTAACCAATTTAGACGTTCTTGCAGTGATTTCATCTCTTGTTTACTCATAGACTTATCATCCGCTGGGCGTGATTTCGATAGACCATCACGACCTACAATACGGTCAGCTAAATGTCCGACCGCCAAGGCGTAGTTGTTTGAGAAGTTCCAACGTTTAATGACTTTAAAGTTATCAAATACTAAAAAGGCTGGACCACGGTAATCGCTTGGCAGCAGTAATTTAGCATCCATCTCCTCTTTAGGTAAATTGCGGCCATCGGCCATTCGAATTCCAAGTTTCTGCCACTCATCTAAAGAACGGGCAGTTTTAGCATCGGCTAAACCGTAATCAAAGCTTTGCGGAAGCTGAACTTCGCGTCCCCAATTTTGTTGTTTTTGCCAACCGAGTTCCTTTAGGAAGTGACCGGCAGAGTGAAAGACATCGGGCAAACTGCCCCACAAATCTTTTTTGCCATCTTTGTCACCATCAAGGGCGTAACGCAGATAGTTGGACGGCATAAATTGGCACTGTCCCATCGCCCCTGCCCAAGAACCTTTCATCTGATCGACTTTGACATGGCCTTGGTTTAAAACGGTTAAGGCATCAAACAGTTCCTTGCTAAAAAAATCGCTGCGACGTGGGTCATAAGCCAGCGTCGCTAGAGATTCTATAATTGGAATGTTGCCCGTGTAACCGCCGTAGTTGGTTTCCATGCCCCAGAAAGCGACTAGAAAGCGGCCAGGAACCCCTGTTTGTTTTGTGACTTCATCAAGCAGAGGACGATGTTTTTTATAGAGCATCTTGCCTTTGGTGATACGCCAATTTGTTACTGCTTTATTAAAGTACTGCCAAAACGTTTTGGTAAATTCCGGCTGTCGACGATCCAGGTCTAAGACTTTTTGGTTTAGGGTCACACCTTCAAAGGCTTGGTTAAGGGTTTGTTGCGAGATGCCTTTTTTGAAGGTTTGTTGTTTATAGGAACTTAGCCATTTTTGGAACTCAACTTCGCTTTGAGCCTGACCAGTTACAGGAACCAACAGGGCTAGCATGATTAAAGCTAAACGAATTCGGCGGAAAGAGATCATCATTTAAAGTGTCCGTTGGTTGTTAGTGGGCTAAGTTAATTTGTCTATTTTACAGAAACTTACCTCAACACGGCATTAAAACAGTAAAATGAGCGGATTAAAATTTTATATGGCTAAAGTTTTTTATATACATCAATTAAGTATGGTTTTTGTACATAGGCTTTTGTTTTGTAACCGAATTTGGAAATCAATATGTTGAAGTTGTTTGCCACCTCTGCGGGTGGGTTAAGTGAGTTATTACGCGAAGAATTAATGTCTTTTGGTGCAAAGAATGTCAAAGCACAGCCAAGAGGGGTGAGTTTTGAGGGGGATTTAGAGATTGCTTACCGTGCCTGCCTATGGTCGCGCTTGGCTAACCGTATCTTTTTAACAGTACTGGAAGCCGAACTTGAAACCCAAGAGGACTTAACCGCAGAAGTAGAAAAGATTGACTGGTCTCAACATATGGATGCCTTTGGCACCTTTTCGGTCTCTTTTTCCGGCAAAGGCATGGGCATTGACCATAGTCATTACGGAGCCTTAAAGATTAAAGATGGGATTGTTGACCACTTCCGTAATAACGGCGGAGAACGTCCGATTGTGGATAAGCAAAATCCAGAGTTGCGTGTGCACGGCCATTTAAATCGTAATCAATTGACCTTAAGTATTGATTTGGTCGGTTACAGCTTACATCAACGTGGTTATCGTGAAGGTCAGCAGGTGACGGCGCCGTTAAAAGAGAACGTGGCGGCTGCACTGTTAATGCGTGCTGGTTGGCCTGAGATTGCTAAAAAAGGCGGTTGTCTGTATGACCCAATGTGTGGGTCGGGTACCTTTTTGATTGAAGCGGCGATGATGGCTTCGGACTTGGCACCTGGCATGGATAAAGCCGACAAAATGGCTTTTGTGACTTGGAAAAAACACGATGAAGACTTGTGGGAAAGCCTGTTGGTTGAAGCGGAAGGGCGTGAAGCAGAAGGCTTAAGAAACCTGCCTAATATTTACGGTTCTGACATCTCACATAAGTCTTTAGATATTGCGGAAGAGGCGATTGCCAATGCAGGTTATGCCGATTCAATTGAAGTGAAACAGATGGCGGCTGAACAAGGTCGTCGTTGGGGTGATTGGACACCAGGCCTGGTCATTACCAATCCACCTTATGGTGAGCGTTTAGGTGAAATCGAAACGGTTAAAGCGGTGTACGTTGAACTGGGTAACTACCTAAAAACGGAATTTGATGGTTGGAAAGCGGCCATCTTAACCTGCAACCCTGAATTAGGTATGTATTTAGGATTAAAAGCGATCCGTAGTCATAACTTTAATAACGGGGCCTTGGAGTGTAAGTTATTCCGTTTTGATATTGCCGAAGAGTATCATCGTCAGCCAGCGGTTAGAGGGGGCGCAAATTTAGCGGAAGAGGTGCAAACTGCTTTGCCTGAGATGGTGCAGAGCGAAGGCGCAAAAATGTTTGCCAACCGTTTAAAGAAAAACTTAAAACCGTTACGTAAATGGGCTAAAAATAATCAGATCATGGCCTATCGTACATATGATGCGGATATGCCAGAGTACTCTTTGGCGGTGGACTACTACCAGACCCTGGAAGGGGGTGAGTGGGTAATG
>JAYENR010000158.1:0-9893 GCA_034722175.1 Pseudomonadota bacterium
TGCATTTTCAAACCCGATAGAGATGATGCATTTTATTGAGGAGCTAAGAACCTTATCAGGCGGTAAACCCGTTGGTTTTAAATTGAGTGTGGGCAAAATTGAGGAAGTTTTTGCGATTTGTAAAGCGATGTTGCATACAGGGATTGTGCCAGATTTTATTACTGTTGATGGTGGCGAAGGTGGAACGGGAGCGGCACCGATTGAATTTTCAAACTCTTTAGGGACACCATTAAGAGAGGCCTTGAATGTGGTGCATTCGGCTTTGATAGGCAGTGGTTTGCGTGAGAAAACACGTTTGATTGCATCAGGTAAGGCTTTTTCAGCCTTTCATGTATTTCGATTACTGGCTCTAGGGGCGGATACAGTTAATTCTGCAAGAGGAATGATGTTTGCATTAGGCTGTATTCAGTCTCGTAATTGCAATAGAAACATTTGTCCAACGGGCGTGGCAACCCAAGATCCTAGGCGTTATAAGTTTTTAGATATTAATGATAAAGGCCAGCGTGTTGCAAATTATCAGCAGTCAATTATTAAAAACCTTTTGGAACTGGCCTCCGCAGCAGGATTAAACAGTCCAGAAGATGTCTCTGCCAAGGAGATCCAAAGACGAATAAGCACCACCGAAGTGAAATCCTTAGCGGAGATTTATCCGTGTTTAGAAAACAGAGCATTTTTAAATAAAACCGCCCCTGAACAATGGCAACAAGCTTGGAATCAAGCAGATGCTTCACATTGGTAGTGACTGGTTTTAGATAACAATTTATTAACAATTCAGGTCTGTATATATTGAGTGTTGCTTTTTTAAATAATCCATTTTTAAACTGACCAGGCCTGGTCAGTTTATTTTGCGTAATTTCGAGCCCCAAAAATATCCGTGCCGATACGTACAATCGTAGCGCCTTCTTCAATGGCCGCTTCTAAGTCACCAGACATGCCCATTGACAGGGTATCTAATTGACAATCAGGTAGAGTCTGTTGAAGTTGGTTAAGCAGTTGTTTCATTTTGGCAAACGGTAGGCGTTGTTTTTCGTGATCTGTTTCAGATTGAGGAATAGCCATTAAGCCACGCAGATTGAGATTAGGTAAATTAGAAATTTCTTTAGCAGCCTTTAAAAGTTCTTCACTACTGAATCCGGCTTTGCTCGCTTCACCACTGATATTCACTTCAAGCAAAATATTTAAAGGGGGAAGCGTGTCTGGCCTTTGATTACTTAATCGTTGAGCGATCTTTAAACGATCAACACTGTGTACCCACGCAAAATTTTCAGCAATCGGTTTGGTTTTATTAGACTGAATCGGGCCAATAAAGTGCCACTCTAACTCTGGGTGAACTTCAATTTTCTGTAAGGCTTCTTGCAAATAATTTTCTCCAAATGCAATCTGTCCCTGTTTAGCCAGTTCGGTAATATCTTCAACCGGTTTGGTTTTGCTCACTGCCAATAGAGAAACTGAACCTGGTATACGGTTTGAGCTCTGGCTAGCCGTTTGGATTCTTTGTAAAACTGTTTGATAACGTTGCAGTAAATCTGAGGACATAATTGATTCCATAAAATTTAATAATTAATGCCATTAAACTCAGTTTATCGGCCGTTTTGATTTGCTAAATATTTGCTTATTATAAGGTCAAAATAGCATTTTTTAGGGATGGTTTGGGCTTGTTGTAAACAGAATTTATAAGGCACGATCTTTTATAAAATTATTCAATATAAGTAGGTCTTTATACTCATCTTATAAGAGTATACTTATTTGGATGATTAATTAAATATTAGCAATATTAGCAGGGAGGTTAATATGAAAAAAGTTAAATCTAGTGAAAGTAATTACCCTTATAAAGAGAAAATGAAACGTGCAGAGTACGAAAAGATTAAGCGTTCTTTGCAGATCGAGTTTTTGAAAGTTCAAAAATGGGTTAAAGACAATGACGAGCGTCTCGTTATGGTTTTTGAAGGTCGTGATGCGGCTGGTAAGGGTGGTACGATTAAACGTATTATGGAACACCTTAACCCACGTGGTGCACGTGTTGTGGCTTTGGATAAGCCTAGCGAAATTGAAAAAGGCCAATGGTACTTCCAACGTTATATCCAAAACCTTCCAACAGCAGGTGAAATCGTTTTGTTTGACCGTTCTTGGTATAACCGTGCTGGTGTTGAACGTGTTATGGGATTCTGTAGCCCAACTGAATACACGCAGTTTATGCATCAAGCGCCTGAATTTGAACGTATGATTACTGCAAACGGTGTTCGTTTAATTAAGTTCTGGTTCTCGGTAGGCCGTAAAGAGCAACTTCGTCGTTTTAATGCACGTAAACACGATCCATTAAAGCAGTGGAAATTAAGCCCAATGGATTTGGCTTCTTTAGACCGCTGGGATGATTACACAAAAGCGAAAGAAGATATGTTTTTCTACACTAATACCAATCAAGCGCCTTGGACAGTGGTTAAATCAAATGATAAAAAACGTGCTCGTCTTGAAGCGATGCGTTATATCTTGAACTTGATTCCATATGAAGGCAAAGATCAAGATGTGATTGGTACAGCAGACCCATTGATTGTGAGTTCTGGTGAAGATATTTTCCAATACGATTAATCTCGTGGGTGAAAGATTCGTTTTTATAAAATTTAATTTTTAAAGGATAAAATCATGACAATGCAAATTGAAAAACACGCGGCAAGTGTCGTTCAGCGTTTCAAAGAGATGTTATCAGACGAACAGGTTGAAGCAATTGGCGCTGAACACTTTGATGAACTTGAAGTATTAATTGAAGCGGCGATTGGTTCATCAGAAGCAAAAGTCCTTTTAGAAGCGGTTGATCAAGTTGAAACCTTGGCAAAAAGTCTAGCTCAACATGTTTCTACCAAAGACCGCTTAGAAGAGTAGTGCTTTAAAAACAAGCGAAGACTTGTGAGTGACTTGTTTAAGCCCTGATATCAGATAGGATATTGGGGCTTTTTTATGCCTATTAAGAACTGAATAATGAAATACTTTTTTCAGGAAGAGTGAGTAAACAGGCCTATTTAGAAAGGGTTTTAGGGTGTATTGATTGTTTGCAGAGAGAGCCAAGGGTAGGGTTTGACTCGCTCTTTAAGTTGCTGGTTACACCGTTCAGGTAAAAAACTTAAGACTTGCCAATGTACTCTGGATTCTTCTTTTAGATGGTGCTGACTCTCTGTTGATAACCAGTAATCGAATAGATCAACCAAGGAGCCTTCAAAACAGCCCGGAAGCCCTATATCGCTGGCTAGCCTATTGGCAATTTTCCAATCCTCTAATAAAGAACAAGCACCAATCGCTTCATGAGGGAAGTTTTCTAGCATGAACTGTGCAGGTTTCACCGCAAAAGGAAAACTTGCCGAAGCATGCAGTAATGCGAGATTATTTTGTGAATTCGTTTTAACTTGTTTAGCGTAATAAAACAGGGGGCCAATTCCCAAATCACTTGCCAGTAGTAAAGTCGGTTGCTCTGATTTAAGTATGACTTGATCGTTGAGCTTACTGGTTAACTGTAACGTTTCAGAGTTTAGTAGGTTGTCAGTTAAAGGTTGTTGGCTTAACAGTTGCAGTTTAGGAAACTGGTAGTGAAACAGACTCAAGGTTTGTTCTGGCTGTTTATCTAAGAAATAAAATGCATCAATCGAATTTAGAGGTTCTAATAGTTCGGCTGAGATTAACCAATAGTCACCCGTTTGCGCAGATTGACTGAGGTTTTTAACTGAAATGGATTGAGTTGATTGCATCTTAAATCTGGTTGTTACGGTAAACAGGACGACCTTGGAAGTAGGTTTGTTCTACTTGACCATTAAATTCCCAGCCAATAAATGGTGAGTTTTTACCTTCACTGACCATACTGTCAGCCTCTAACGTCCAGGTCGCATTTGGGTCAATAATGCTGAAATCAGCTGAATTACCATCCACAAGGTTCCCGATATTTAATCCCAAAATGTTAGCAGGGGCTTCGGTTACGCTACGAACCGCCGTCATGAGATCTAAACCATATTCGTTAACCAGTTTCATAAGCAGTGGCAACAAGGTTTCAAGACCGCTGATTCCAGGTTTGCTTTCACCAAAGGGTAATAACTTATCGTCTTTTTCAAGCGGGGTATGATCACTGACTACGGCATCAATCACACCGGTTTTTAGACCCATTTGCAACGCTTGTTTGTCTTGCATGCTGCGTAATGGAGGTGAAACGTGAAATAGACTATTAAAGCCTAATAGATCCATCTCTGATAGGTGCAGTTGATGTACGGCGACATCACAGGTAACGGGTAAACCCCGTTTTTTAGCATCGGCAATCATTTCAATGGAGCGCGCACTCGACAGTTGAGAGAAGTGAGCACGAATGCCAGCCTCTTCAACCAGAATAAGGTCACGAGCTAAGGCACTGGTTTCAGCTGAAACGGGATTGGCAGGCAGGCCTAAACGAGAGCTTACCGGGCCACTGTGGGCCACCCCGTGATTTTTAAGCTGTTGGTCTTCACAACGCAACATGACGATTAGGTCTTGCCCGACCGCATACTCCAAGGCGTTTTTCATATTCATTGCATTTTGAATCGGTTGATTTGCCTGGCTTAACGCCACACAGCCTGCTTGTTTAAGTGAATACATACCACTTAGACGCTCGCCTTCTAAACCTTGAGTCAAAGCACCAATCGGCATAACAAAAGCGGTTGCTGCTTGACGAGCACGGCGTTGAATTAACTCTGTGACCGCTTGGGAGTCATTTACTGGAGCGGTGTCAGGTGGGCAGCATAAACTGGTGATTCCACCCGCAACTGCGGCTTTGGTTTCAGAAGCGATGCTCCCCGCGTAGTTATTGCCTGGCTCACCTAAACGTGCTTGCAGATCGACCAGGCCTGGTAGTAACCATTTTCCGGTTGCATCAATCTCTTGGTCAGCAGTAAAACCTTCTGGTGGTTGATCGCCCACACCTGCGATGCGCCCACGAGACATATAGAGGTTAGTGACTTTATCCAAGTTTTGGCTTGGGTCAATAATTCGAGCATGGTTGATGGCTAAACGCATTATGCTTCCTCCTCAGTTTGAGTTTCCAGTTCCAAAGAGGCCTGTTCAGATTGATGTTGCGCCAATTGTGCGGCATTACTCATAATGATCGCCATAACCGCCATACGCACGGCGATGCCGTAGGTCACCTGTTGCAGAATAACGGACTGAGAACCATCCGCCACGGCAGACTCAATTTCGACCCCGCGATTAATCGGCCCAGGGTGCATGACGATGGCATTCGGTTTCGCTAAAGCCAAACGCTTTTCTGTTAAACCATAAAGTTTAAAGAACTCTTTTTCACTTGGGATTAAGGCACTTTGCATACGCTCATTTTGCAAGCGAACCATAATAATGACATCAACGTCTTTTAGGCCCTCCTCAATGTCATCGTAATAGTGAACGCCCATCGCTTCAGGGTGAGTTGGCATTAAGGTTTTAGGGCCAATCACTCGAATTTCACGTGCTTCTAAAATGCTGAGAGCCTGAATTTGCGAACGTACCACACGGGAGTGTAAAACATCGCCAACAATGGCTACCTTAAGATCAAAAACATCGCCTTTGTGTTTACGAATGGTAAACATATCCAACATGGCTTGAGTTGGGTGGGCGTGTTGACCATCACCGGCGTTTAAGACATGGACATGAGGGGCTACGTGTTGGGCAAAGAAGTGTGCCGCACCGCTTTCTGCATGACGAATCACAAACATATCCGCTTGCATCGCCTGTAAATTCCAGAGGGTATCGAGTAAGGATTCGCCTTTTTTGGTGGCCGAGGTGGCAATGTCTAAACTAGCAACATCAGCGGACAAACGGTTTTCAGCAATTTCAAACGTGGTACGTGTTCGCGTGCTCGGTTCAAAGAACAGGTTCATAATGGTTTTACCACGCAGAATCGGTACTTTTTTGATCTCATTGGTTTTAGGATTGATAAAGGATTCGGCCGTATCCAATATTTCGGTTAAATGGTGATGTTTCAAACCTTCTAAGGTCAAAAAGTGTTTGATTTTACCTAGTTCATTTAACTGTGGATTCGGAGCAGATAGTCTGGCACTCATGCTTGTTCCTCACTGTTATCAACCAAAGAAACCGTCAGTGGCTCTGGGCCAGAAACTTTAATGGTTTTATTACACTCTATTTCCATCCCCGTCACATCAACTTGAATCGGTAATTCACGGCAACCTTTACGATCTAATAAGGTCACGAGGGTGACCGAAGCGGGACGACCAAAATCAAAAATTTCATTCAATGCGGCTCGAATAGTGCGACCAGTATATAAAACATCGTCGACTAAAATGATGTGTTGATCATCGATCTCCCACGGAATATCAGACGGCTTAACGGTGGGGTTTAAACCAGTTTTAGAAAAATCATCACGGTAAAAAGTAATGTCCAAAACCCCTAACGGAGCTTTAATTTGCAGTTTTTCATGGAGCTTTTGAGCAATCCATGCCCCCCCTGTTCGAATACCGATCATCTTAGGATCGTTTTGCAATAAAGAGCGGGTTTGCAACTGTTCGCAGATGGTATCCATCAGAGCATTTGCATCAATATTGAGTTCGGTCATGTGGGGTCCGTTTCCATAAAGTTGTGATGATAGTTAGTCTAAGTATTTTTTTAACAGTTTTCGGCTAACCAGTTTTCTAAAATAATTTGTGCCGCATGGTCATCGATATGAGCACGGTTAATTTGACGACTTTCTGCTTCAATCGAACTGAGCTGCTCTTCAATATAAAAGACTGGACGCTGGTAACGACCACTGAGCCTTTGTCCAAATTTGCGTGCGGGTTGAGTCAGTGCTTGCTCGGTGCCATCTAAGCGCATCGGTAGACCAACCACAATCGCGACGGGTTTCCATTGTTCAAACAGTTGGCTAATGTGCTCCCAATCAGGCTTGCCGTCTTTACTGTTAACAATCGCTTCTGGCGTGGCTGTTTGAGTAATGGTTTGACCAATCGCCACTCCAATTCTTTTTAAACCAAAATCGAAGCCAATGACAACACCGGAGACCTCTTTAGGCATGGCCTGCTTCCGCTGTTAGGAACTCAGGTGAGATACCTAAGGTGCCTAATGCCACTTCCCACCTAGTATCAATGGCGGTTTCAAACAGTAAAACATCATTATAAGGTATGGTTAGCCAGCTATTATCTTGCAGTTCTTGAGCAAGTTGTCCGGGTTTCCATCCGGCAAAACCCAAACAAACCATAAACTCATCAGGTCCTTGATTATGCGCTAATGCTTCTAGTAGGTCATCAGAAACGGTCATTGCCATATCATCGGATAAGGTCATGCTGCTTTTCCAATTACCGATGGGGCGGTGCAAAATAAAGCCACGTTCCATATCAACGGGCCCACCAATCATGACAGGCTTATCCAAATAATTAAAATGGTCTTCAGGAATATAATCAAAATGGTCTAACAGATCGGTAATATTGAGTTTATGCGGCAGATTAATGACGAGTCCCATTGTGCCTTGGTCGTTGTCTTCAACAATGTAGATCACGGTTTTTTCAAACCAGCTATCATCTAAAGAGGGCATGGCAATAAGGAAGTTGTGTTCGAGTGATTGCATTTCTTTCATAAATTCAGATTATAACCCAAAGATATGCCGATCACTTAGCGATATAGTACAACTTCCTGACACTTTGAAAGTGAATAACAGAGCCAGGGTAGTTTGAGACTGTTTGAAGCTTTATCGGTGATTTAGTGAGGGGCTATTTAGAGTGTTTGAGGCAATTAATTTGGACTCAATAATTGGATACGTTTTGTCATGGATTTAGTTTGTAACGTTTGACCCTCACGATCAATAATAAATACATTTTGAATGCCCATTTGTTGTGCGATTTGTTTCCAGTTTTTATGCCCTGCAATTAATAGGGCAGTAGCGGCAGAATCTGCAGTGGTGGCATCTTCATGTATTACCGTAACCGAGGCAAAACTTTGTGCTGGTTTACCCGTGTTAGGGTCTAGAATATGGCTAAATTGCTGACCTTGCCATTCAAAAAAGCGTTGATAAGTACCAGAGGTCACGACACTTTTATTGCCAGAGAGTTCGACCATGGCAATGGGTGTATTGGGTTTGTGTGGGTTTTGGACACCAATTCGCCAGGCCTGTTGATTTTTAGTGCCGATGACACGCATATCTCCACCAATATTGACGATGGCGTTTTTGATGCCTGATTGTTGCAATTGTTGCATGGCTAAATCCAAAGCTAAGCCTTTGGCATTGCCGCCAAAGTCTAAATGCACATCGGGGTTCTGGCTGGTTAATTGTAATTTTTTTAGCTCAATATCCGCAATGGATGGACGAGTATCTAGCCAGTTCTGAATCTGTTTTTCCGAAGGTGGCGGGCCATGCCACTCTTCGCTATGGAACCCCCAGAGTGCGATCAGCTTCCCTATGCCGGGATCAAACAGGTAATCACTTTGTTGACTAAGTTTTTGGGATTTTAGAATGAATTGCTTAATCGAATCGGAAATCTCAATCGGCTTCTGTGATGCAATCGATTCATTGATTCGGCTAATAATGCCCCCTTTTTCCCACGCATGCCACTCTTGATGAAATTGTTGGAATCGAGTTTCAACCGATTGGATCGCTTGTTGGGCTTGATTTGAGTCTGCTGTGTAAACCGTGATATCAACATAGGTACCAAAAACGACAATTTGGGCATGAGTGGGCGTGAGTTTTTTGGCGTTGTTTTGACAGCCACTTATAAAAAAGGGGGTTAAAAATATGAAAACAAGCGTAAATAAAAATTTTTTTTTAATGGTTTTCAATGACATAGTTGATTTGGCGTGAATTATTGATTTTTGATGGAAACAGAAAATAAGTATAACGGAGTTAGGGGCAAACTATTTTAGATAATTTTTGTTTGCCTTACCTTTATTTGAATTAATTTCTGAAGCAGGCTACTGCGCCATTAACTTGAGTAAGTAGAGTGTCATTGAAGCCTGAGTACATTTTGTTGCTGTTTGAAAGTGACCAGGCCTGGTCGGTTTGAAAAACCGGGAAGAATTAGCTTTTTATTTGGCTTTCTAAACAGTCAAATAGAGTGCCGGCAATATTCAAACCAAACTGCGTGTCCAGTTCACGGATACAGGTTGGGCTGGTGACATTGATCTCGGTAATGTAATCGCCAATCACATCTAAGCCTACAAAGTACAGACCTTTGGCTTTCAGTTTAGGGGCAATCTGCTCACATAACCATCTTTCTCGATCGGTAATGGGCATGCCCACGCCTGTTCCTCCTGCGGCAATATTGCCACGTGTTTCACCTTCGGCTGGGATACGCGCTAAGGTGTAATCAATGGGCTCGCCATTGATAATCAATACCCGTTTATCGCCCGCTTTGATCTCAGGCAGAAAGGTTTGCGCCATAATATGGTGTTTACCAAAGTCAGTCATTGATTCAATAATGACACTGATATTGGGATCGTCGTACTTAACTCTAAAAATGGAACTGCCGCCCATCGCATCTAATGGTTTTAATATGGTATCTCGGTGTTCTTTCACAAAGGTTTTTAGCTGATCCATATTGGCCGATACCATGGTCGGTGGAATACACTCTGGGAACCAGCTGGCAAATAGCTTTTCATTGGCATCACGTAAGCTTTGCGGTTTATTGACCACTAATACGCCTTCCGCTTCTGCTTGCTCAAGAATATGCGTACTGTATAGATAGTCGGTATTAAATGGCGGATCTTGGCGAATTAGAATGATGTCTAACTCTTTTAAAGGGCGTTGATGTGAGCCGCCAAAACCGTAATACTGTTCTTGACGTTCACGATCCCACACTTTCAGTTCACTGGTCATTGCCCAGGCCTGTCCATTTTTTAAAAATAGGTCTTCAGGCTGCATATAAATCAAGTTATGACCACGACGTTGGGCTTCT
>JAYENR010000159.1:0-1753 GCA_034722175.1 Pseudomonadota bacterium
AACCCGCACCAGGTTTTAAGGCTTTTCGAATCAAAGAGATGAGAGCTTGCTCTGTCTCAAATAAAGCCAAGTTATTATCTTCAGCGTTAAATACATGCCACTGATTTAAACCTTTCTTTTTAGCTTGATACATGGCCATGTCCGCATGTACTGTTAATGACTGTAAGTCTGTACCATGTTCCGGGTATAAAGCCGCCCCGATACTGGCACTGTATTCCACATATTGACCATTTGTAGCCGTCAGTGAACCACTTAACACTTTGGACATTTTAGATAAAAGTTTTTCTAAATCATGTTCATTAACGCTTTGGAAAACGACCGTAAACTCATCACCCGCTAATCGACTAACCGAGTCATTACTACGCACTGCATCTTTTAACACTTCAGAAATTTTTATTAAAACCGCATCCCCAATGGCATGACCATACAAGTCATTAATCTGTTTAAATCGATTAATATCAATAAAAACGACCGCTCCTGTTTCACAGGATTCCAGCATATAATCCACATCTTTTTTAAAGGCGCGACGGTTTCCAATTTTCGTCAAGGTATCGTTATTAGCTAACCACTTAAGCGCTACCTCGTCCTGTTTACGTTGCGTTAAATCCATACCGATAGAAAGAATAATAGACTCACCTAACTCATCCTCAACTAAAGTATGTGTCCACGCAACAAATAGTGTTTCACCGTTTTCTGTCAAAAGTTCAATTTCTTGCTGAAAAACATCAGTTGAGTGTTGGTCTATCAGAATTTCGATTTCAGAAATAAATTCATGTTTACTCAGGTTATCCGAAAAAATAGACAAGTAATCTTCAGAAGCGCCAGTCACTTCACTCTTATATTTTGAATTCATCGATAAGATTTGATACTCAATATTTTGCGTCACAATATACAAATTTGAGTTATCAAGAAGGCGGGTTAAGAAAGAACGTGAACGAGAGAGTGCATTGAGTTTTTCAGTTAAGTCAGCATTCGTTTTCTGCACTTCTTCATGCAACGTTTCCAACTCATTCGATACGGTACGAGTACTGTCTTCAAGCTGAGTCAACTCATCCTTAATGAAGACGGGTTTTCTGCTAATAATCTTCTTAACCTGCTGATACTGGTGTTTAGGCAGTAAATTCAAAGCCTCTGCAATGTAGATCAGACGTTTAATCGGTCCTAACATTAAAAAGATCAATAATATTTCTGACACAATTAAAGCAAGCAGGCCTGTTGCCACCCCACTCCAAATAGAGCGCCATAGCTGCTCTTGCTTTTCACTTTCATCACGAATATCAATAATCTGTGCAGACGTACCCTCGGGGTTATACAAATATAAATCTAAAGGTCGTAGCAAAAAATAAGAACCAGAATATGAAAATAGTTCAGAAGCTTCTAAGCTGCTCTGTTTATTAAGCTTTGAAAACTCATTTAAAATAGGAAACATTTCTTCATAACGACTGATCGCCCAAACCAATGAATTCCAGTTAGGTAATAAGCGATCCATAACAGGTTGAGAAACGATGGGATTAGAGATAATGACTGCTAAATCAGAGTTCGTTAAATTATGATAACGCCAAATAACATCGGCCATATTTTGGCCTAATGCAATATATAGCTCTTCACCATTTTGCTGAACAATAGGCTCAACCACAAACTGCATACAAGCTTGTTCACAATACACCATAGATTGTGGCTGCGAATCATCGCTCTGTGTTAATTTAGCTTTAAACAGGTCTTCAAGTTTATCAGGGTCATTGATCAGAGCCGG